>NZ_JBEXIK010000002.1:0-478201 GCF_040608515.1 Micromonospora sp. NPDC005173 | reverse complement strand
ACCTGCGCCCGCTCCGCGGACGACAACCTCTGCCCCGGCATGACTCCTCATCCTCACGAGAATCCACCCCGTTGCAACAACCACTTGAACCCAAGCGCACCGACGCCACTACATCCTGGATCGAGCACGATCTTGCGTGGCGTGGCGTGGCGTGGCGTGGCGCGGCGCGGCGCGGCGCCGGCACGGCGTGGCGTGGCCCCGGCATAGTGCGGCGGCGGCGGCTTAGCGCGGGCGGGGTCAGGAGTGGGCGGCGGCCGGGACGGGTGCGGTCGGTGCGGCCGTCGGTCGGCCGTCCTGGGCGGCGGTGAGCAGTCGGCGCAGCGATAGCGCGATCAGCGAGGCGACCAGGCAGCCGCCGACCACCGTCGCCACCCAGACCCTGCCGTCGGCGGCGCCCATGAGCGGGCCGGCGGTCACCGGGCCGATCACGCCACTGATCCCGAAGATCATCGAACTCATCGCGTTGTACCGCCCGCGCAGCTCGTCGGTGGCCAGCGCGTTGGTCAGCGCGGGCATCACCGGCGACAGCATCGTCTCGCCGAAGCCGAAGATCGCCGAGCAGGCCACCACGCACAGGGCGGCCACCACGGCGTTTCCGGTGCTGACCAGGCCGCCGGCGCCGAGGACCAGCCAGGCGGCAGCGAACACCGCCCCGACCACGACGAGCGCTCCGGTGCGGCTGCGCCCCTCGATTCGGCGGATCACCAGGAGTTGGGCGAGCACGATCATCACCGTGTTGGCCGCGAGTGCCCAGGCGACCACCTGGGGCGTCACCTCGACGACCCGCACGGCGTACGCGGCGAAGCCCACCTCGATCTGGGCGTACCCGCAGGTGGTGAGGACCAGCCCGAAGATCACCAGCCGGCGGAACGGGCGGTCGCGGAGCACGGTCAGGTAGCCGCCGGGCGATGGCTCGTCGCCGGTCCGACGATGGCCGAGTCGGTGGCCGACGCCGGGCAGGGTGAGCAGGATCAGCGCCGGCATCAGGTAGCTCACCGCGTCGAGCACGTAGACCGTCTCGAAGGTGCCGGGTCGGGCCGTGTCGACGATCGCGCCGGAGGTCATGCCGCCGATACCGATGCCGAGGTTGAGCAGGGCGAAGTTCAGCCCGAAGACGCGCTGCCGTTCGTCGTCGTCGGTCAGTGAGGCGAGGATGGTGTTCTGCCCGGACCAGATGGCCGAGCTGCCGATGGCGACCACCGTCATCACCAGCAGGGCCGAGCCGGTCGAGTTGACCAGCGCCAGTGAGCCGGTGCCGACCGCCTCGATCAGCAGGCACGGCACCACCACCCGGCGGGCGCCGAACCGGTCGATCAGTGTCCCGCCCAGCGGCGACAGGGCCAGGGTGACCGCGCCGTACCAGCCGATCACCAGCCCGGCCCGGGTGTCGGTGAGCCCGCGTACGTCGGTCAGGTAGATGAACAGGAACGGCAGGGTCAGGCCGCGCCCGATCGCCGACAGCAGGGTGCCGATGAGGAGCCGGCGAGCTTCCGAACGGCGAGGTAGGGCGCGACGCAACATTCCGGCATTCTGTTCGCCGGGTGTGACGATCGCGAACCGTTTACCGCGGCGAGGGCTGTCGGTGTGCTCTGCCATGCTGGCCCGGTGAGCGTGACCTGGCGACACCTGCCCGCATCGGCCCGCGAGATCGCCGGCGCCGCCAGCGACGCGGTCGAGGCCGCGAAGGCCCAGGACACCGAGGCGTACGAGGTGGCGACCGCGCGCCTCGCCGCCGCCGAGCGTTCGGGTCTGGTCCTCGGCGCCGTGGTGCGGCTGCTGTTGGAGGAGACCCACCCGGACGGGCTGGACGGCGACGACATCCGGCAGGTGCTGGCGCGGTGTGTCCGCTCGGCAGCCCCGTGGCGACCGGACGTCGACCCGCACGTCGTGCTGGTCCTGCTGGCCGGGGCGCTCGGTGTGTACGACCCGGGCGAGGACGACTCCCCGCCCGACCCGGCGGCGCTCGCCCGGCACGCCCCGCTGCTCGTGGTCGACCTGCTCGCGGGCACGGCTCGGCAGGTCGACGCATACCTGAGCGCGGCGTTCGCCGAGATCGAGCGCACCGAACGGCACGACTGAGACGCTCCGGCCTAACGATCCCGCCAGGTGCCGTTGAGGCGGCCCGGGTGAACCATCCAGTGGGCTGATCGGCGCAGGTTAACGGCCGATCGACGCTGTCCGCATTGGAACTGTCACGGATACGCTCAGTGAAATCGGTGGATGGGATTGTCACGGGGGCGCTTGATGGACATCCGACGGTGGGCACGCCTCGCACTCGTACCACTGACGGGGGGTGCGGCCCTGGTGGGGCCCGCAGCGCCCGCCTCGGCGGCGCCCGCGCCGGTCACCGCCTCGGCGGTCGCAGGTGAACTGCACGTCAGCGAGCTGTGGTGCCAGGGCAGCGGTGACGGCAGCGTGAAGCGACCGTTCTGCACCATATCGGAGGCGGCTGCGGTGGCCGGCCCGGGCCAGACGGTCCTGGTGCACCCGGGGGAATACCAGGAGAACATCCGGTTCACCCGATCCGGCACTGAGTCCGCGCCGATCACCTTCCGCGCGGTCAATGTCAACTCGGAGATGGTGCGGGTCGGCAGATACGCCACCGGTGCCATCACCGGGACCATCCTGGACCTCACCGGCGTGCACGACGTGACGGTGGAGGGCCTGGTCGTCTTCGGGGCCAACGTCGCCGACGCCGTCACAGTGCGGGACTCCCACCGGGTCCGCCTCGACAAGGTCACCATCTACACCGGCAGTTCCGGTCCCAACGGAGTGCGGATCAGCGGCACGTCGAGCCGGGTGACCGTCAGCCGAAGCTTCGTCCGCACCTGGCAGGGCCCTTCGGTGTCCGTTGAGTCAGGCGTCACCGACACGGTGATCACCGCCAACCAGCTCGACAACTCCGGCCTGGCCGCGGCGAACGCTCCCCGCCTCACGATCACGGGCAACACGATCCACGTCGACTGCAGGTACGGCATCCAGCTGGCTGGCAGTTCACCGGGTGCCACGATTCGCAACAACATCGTCGTCACGGCTCGCCTGCGCGGTCGCTGCCTCACTCCGGCGAACGCCACCGGCATCCGGGTGTCCGCCGAGTCGGTGGCGGGGACCAGCACCGACTACAACCTGATCGACCCGCTCGGCGGAGGGGCGCCCTACTCCTGGGCGGGCACCGACTACCCGACCCTCGCCGCATTCGTCGCGGCGACCGGGCAGGCCGCCCACGACCTGGCGGCCGACCCGAAGCTCACCTGGGCGACCGGCGTGGACCGTCACTACCTGGTGACCGGGGACGGGTCTCCCGCCCGGGACTCCGCCGAGGCGAACGCCCCCGGCGCCCTGGACACCGACATGCTCGACGGGTCCTACACCGACGATCCGGCCATGCCGAACATCGGCACCGGCAGCGGATACCGCGATCGGGGAGCGGTGGAGGCACGGGGTGCCGTCACTCAGGACCCGCTACGTGTCGAGCGCAAGGTCGGCGGCGGCACGCTCGACGTGGTCGCCCGGTCGGGCACGCACTCCGTCTGGCCGGTCGAGCGGGAGCGGACCCTGTACGCCTACCACCTCCACGGCGAGCCGTTCTGGCGGGTGACCGACTCCGCCACGGCGGAGTACACGCTGCGGCGAGCCGGCGAAGTCTGCGTCCGGGTGCAGACCTCTCAGACCGACTTCCGGCTGCCCACCTCGTACGACGAACGGATCTGCACCCAGGTCGGTGCACGCTACATACCGGTGGCGCCGACCCGGGTCCTGGATACCCGATCCCGGATCGGTGTGCCCGACGCCCGACCGGTCGCCGCGAACGGAACGGTCGAGCTGCCGATCGGCAGCATCGCCGGGATTCCCGGGACGGACATCAGCGCGGTCGTGCTCAACGTGACGGTGACCCAGCCAAGCGCCTCGGGTTTCATCAGCGTCTACCCGAGCGGCGGCTGGAGCACCTCGTCCAGCATCAACTTCGTGAGCGGGGAGACGGTGCCGAACCAGGTCACCGTGCCCGTCCTCGACGGGTCCGCCCTCTTCGACAACGCCAGCTCGGGCACCGTCCACCTGGTCGCCGACCTCCAGGGCTTCTACGCCGCGACCGGGTCCGGCTTCGCGTCGGTGTCGCCGACGCGGGTGCTCGACACCCGGGAGGGAGTTGGCGCGCCGATCCCGGCCAAGGGCATCCGCCCGCTCGACCTGTCCGGGCGATTGCCCGCCAGCGCGAAGGCGGCCGTGCTCTCCGTGACGGTCACCGCTCCGACCACGAGCGGGGTGCTCACGGTCTTCCCGTACGGCTCGGCGGCACCAACCGCGTCGAACCTCAACTTCGTCGCCGGGCAGACCATCCCCAACCTGGTCACCGTGCCGGTGGTGAACGGCCGGGTCAACATCTTCAACAACAGCTCCGGCACCACACACGTGGTCGCGGACCTGGCCGGCTGGTTCAGCCCGGACGCCACCCAGACGTTCGTGCCGATCACGCCGACGCGGATCGTCGACACCCGGTACAGCATCGGGCTGCCCGGCCGCGCGCCGGCTCCACTCGCCGCCCGGGAGACCGTCCGGTTCGCGCCGTTCCAGAGCGGCGTGGTCTGCGCGCCGGCCTGCCCGACCCCGACCGCGCTGGTGGGCAACGTGACCGTGACCGCACCGACCACGGCGGGCGTGCTCACCCTTCATCCCGGCGGCGGGCAGCGGCCCACCGCCTCGAATGTCAACTTCGTCGCGGGTGAGACCGCGTCGAACGCTGCCGTGGTCGCCGTGGGCTCCGGCATCGACATTTACCACAACAGCGGGGGTACGTCCCACGTCATCGTCGACCAGTCGGGCTATTTCATCGCCGCCGCGTCCTGACCCAGCGGCCGGGGTGTTCCGGCTGACCGGGCGTGGTGGATCGTCCGATCGACATGATCCGCATTGGCGGGCATCGGTATAGGCTCTCGCCGCTACTGAAGATCCACTTGTCGCGGGGATGGTCGATGACACGATCTGTAATGGCACGGCTCACGCTCGTACCGCTGACCGTTGGCGCGGGCCTGGTGGCCCCGACGCTGCCCGCGTCGGCGGCGGCACCCGCGCCCGCCGTCGCGCAGACACCCGTCGCTGCCCCCGTGCTGGCCGCCGCCGCTGCCGAGCGGTACGTCGACTCGGCCAACTGCGACAACGACGGGGATGGCAGCGCCTCCAGCCCTTTCTGCACCATCTCCCAGGCCGCGGACGTGGTCCGACCGGGCGAGACCGTCCTGGTCCGGCCCGGTGACTACCGGGAGTCGGTGGTGGTCAGCCGGTCGGGGACCGAGGGTGCTCCGATCACGTTCCGGGCGGTGAACGGGCCGGGCCGCAGCGCCACCGTGGTCAAGGTGGGCAAGCGGCGAGGCGGCAACGGCAACGAGAGTGCCTTCACTCTGCCCGGGGTGCACGACGTGGTCCTCGATGGCTTTCTGGCGGCCGGTGAGGGCACGGCGGAGGCGGTCCTCGTCGACGGTTCCTCCCGGATCACCCTCGACCGGCTGGTCGCCTCCGAGTACGACGCCCCGGGTGCGGTCCGGATCACCGGCGCATCCCGGGACGTCACGGTGAGTCGTGGCGCGTTCCGGTCGGGCAGCGGACTGGTGGTGGACCCGGGGGTGAGTGGTGCCGTGGTGACCGCCAGCACCTTCATCCAGAGCGGGATCACGGTGCGGGACGCGCCGGGTACGAAGATCGTCGGCAACACCCTGGAGACCGACTGCACCCTGGCGGTCAACGTCACCGGCACCTCGCCAGGTGTGTCAATCCGGAACAACATCCTGGAGACCGCCACCGGTGCGCTCAGTGATGCGGAGGCGTGCGAGACGCCGTCGGAGGCGACCGCCATCGCCGTCTCGGCCGAGAGCGTTCCGCAGACGGTGGCGGACTACAACCTGATCGAGCCGGCCAGCGGCGGCCCGCTCTACCGTTGGGGCGCCACCGAGTACGCCAGCGTGCCGGAGTTCGTAACCGCCACCGGTCACGGCGCTCACGACATCGCCGCGGTCCCCTGGTTGCGAGCGGCGGATGCCGTGGAGCGGCCGTACTACGAGATCAGCCCGAACTCTCCGGCCGTCGACTCGGCCGACGCCACCGCCGAGGGTGTCTCCCGTACCGATCTGCTGGACAACCCGCACACGGACGACCCGACGAAGGCCAACACCGGCACCGGTTCGGGCTACCACGACCGGGGCGCGGTCGAGGCCCAGGGACCGGTGACGGTCAAGGAGCTGCCGATCCGGCGGAAGGCGGGCGGCACTCCTCTGGACGTGACCGTCGAGCTCTCCGTCACCACCGCATGGACCATCGACGGCCCGTTGGGCAAGGTGTCGCGCAACTGGAGCGATGAGAACAACCGTCGGGTGCTGCCGCTGGGGCCCGAGGACCACCGCTTCCGCCGTGCCGGCAGGGTCTGCGAAGCGCACCAGGTCAGCTTCAACGACTTCCGGAAGTTCCGGGAGACTCCCGTGACGACCTGCCTCGTGGTGGGTGCCGCCTACACGCCGGTGTCGCCGCAACGGGTGCTCGACACCCGTGCCGCGATCGGAGGGGTCGGGACCGTGCCGATCCCGCCGGGCAGAACGGCCACGCTGTCGATCTCTTGGCTCACCGGGGTGCCGGAGATGGACGTCACCGCCGTCGTGTTGAACGTGACCGCCACCCAACCGACCGCCGCCGGGTTCCTGCAGGTATTCCCGGTGGGTGGACCGGCCGACGTGTCGAGCGTCAACTTCGTCGCCGGTGAGACGGTGCCGAACCTGGTCACCGTGCCGGTACTGGATGCCCGCGAGGTGACGATCGTCAACAAGTCGAGCGGTACGGCGCACGTCGTCGTCGACCTGCAGGGTTACTACTCGGCCAGTGGTTCCGGGTTCCGGTCGGTCGCTCCGTCGCGGGTGCTGGACACCCGCAGTGCCGGCAACTCCGCGTTCGCGCCGAACAGTGGTCGGACGCTGGACCTGTCTGGTCGGGTTCCGTCCGGGGCGACGGCGGTGGTGCTCAACGTGACCGTGACCGCGCCGACGACCAGTGGGGTGCTCACCGTCCACCCGTTCGGCACGGCGGTGCCGGTGGCGTCGAACCTGAACTTCGTCGCCGGGCAGACGATTCCGAACCTGGTGATGGTGCCGGTGGTCAACGGCAAGTTGGCCATCCAGAACGTCAGCTCCGGTCGTACCCATGTGGTGGCCGACCTTGCTGGCTGGTTCGGTGGCGGCGCCACGGACGTCTTCGTGCCGTTCGGCCCGACCCGGATCTACGACACCCGCGGAGGCGAGGGGACGCCACTTGGGTCGAACGTCTCGGAGGGGTTCAGCGTGCCGTACATCGACCGGCTGTCGGGCACGACCATCGGGCAACCGACGGCGCTGGTGGCGAACCTGACCGTCACCGCACCGACCAAGGCCGGCGTGGTCACCGCCTACCCCTATGGCTCGACCCGGCCGACCGCGTCGAACGTCAACTACGTCGCCGGTGAGACCGCCGCCAACCACGTGATCGTGGGGGTCGGCACGGACGGCAAGGTGGCGCTGTTCAACAACAGCTCCGGCAATGCCCACCTGATCGTCGACCAAGCGGGGTACTTCATCAACGGCGCTTCCTGACCTGCGTACCCGTTCACGGCCATCCATCGCCTGGCGATCGGCGTCACACCCATCGGCTTACGTCGGTATAAGCTCCCAACTCTTGAAGATCCACTTTGTCGGGACGGTTGATGAGGACTTCTGAACTGGCGCGGCTCGCGCTCGTACCGCTGATCGGTGGCCTTGGCCTGGTCGGCCCGGCGACGCCCGCAGCGGCGGCGCCCGAGGCCGCTCTGGCGGCGCCGGTGCCCGCACTCGGGCCGCTGCCAGCTGCGGTCGGAGCCGAGTTGCATGTCAGCAACACGAGCTGCGCGGCGGGTGGCGACGGCAGCCTGACGGCGCCGTTCTGCACCATCTCGGCGGCCGCCGCCGTGGCCGAACCCGGCCAGATCGTCCTGGTCCACCCCGGAACTGAATACCGGGAGTCGGTGGTGATCAGCCGCTCGGGAACCGAGGGTGCGCCGATCACCTTCCGAGCGGTGAACGGGCCAGGTGAGAGCGCCAGCGTTGTCAAGGTGGGCAAGCGCCGTGGTCCCAACGGCAACGAGAGCGCCTTCACTCTTCGCGGCGTCCACGACGTGGTCCTCGATGGCTTCCGGGCGTCCGGTGAGGGTACGGCCGAGGCCGTCCTCGTCGACGGCTCCTCCCGGATCATTCTCGATCGGCTGGTCGCCTCCGAGTACGAGGCCCCGGGTCGGGTCCGGATCACCGGTGCTTCTGCAGACGTCACGGTGAGTCGTGGCACCTTCGTGGGCGGCAGCGGTCTGGTGGTGGACCCGGGTGTGCGCGCCGCGTTGGTTACCGCGAGCACCTTCACCGTGAGTGGGATCACGGTATGGGACGCCCCGGGCACGAAGATCGTCGGCAACACCCTGACGACCAACTGCACGCTGGCGGTGGACGTCACCGGTACTTCGCCGGGCGTGTCGATCCGGAACAACATCCTGGAGACCGCCGGTGGCGCGCTCGATGACGCGCAGGCATGCAGGGTGCCCTCACAGGCGACCGCCGTCGCCGTCTCGGCCGGCAGCGCCGCGCAGACCGTGGCCGACTACAACCTGATCGAGCCGGCCAGCGGCGGTCCGCTCTACCGGTGGGGTGGCACCGAGTACACCAGCCTCCCCGAGTTCGTCGCCGCCACCGGGAACGGCACCCACGACATTGCCGCGAACCCACGGCTGTCGGCGGTACCGACGTATGAGCGGCCGTACTACGAGATCTCCCCGAACTCGCCGGCCGTCGACTCGGCGGATGCCACCGCGGAGGGTGTCTCCCGTACCGACCTGCTGGACAATCCGCACAGCGACTCCCCGGAGGTGCCCAACACGGGCACCGGTTCCGGCTACCACGACCGGGGCGCGGTCGAGGTGCAGGGCCCCACGACGGTCACCGAGGTTCCGGTCCGACGCAAGGCCGGCGGCAACCCTCTGGACGTGGCCGTCGGCCTCTCCGTCACCACCGCCTGGCCCACGGACGGCCCGTTGGGCAAGGTATCCCGCAAGTGGAGCGACGAGCCGTTCCGCCGGATCGTTCCGCTCGGGCCGGAGGACCACCGCTCCCGCCGGGCCGGCAACGCCTGCGAGACCCACCAGGTGACCTTCACCGACTTCCGGTGGACCTACGGAGCCGCCAAAACCAGCTGCACGGTGGTCGGTGCCGCCTACACGGCCCTGACACCACAGCGGGTGCTGGACACCCGCGCCGCACTCGGAGTGCCGGGCACCGTGCCGATCCCGGCGGACACCGAGGTCGTGCTGGCGCTGCCGCAGATCAATGGGATGCCGGCCGCGGACATCAGCGCCGTCGTGCTGAACGTGACCGTCACCGCGCCGACCACCGCAGGGTTCCTGCGGGTCTACCCGGACGGCACCACCCTGCCGGACGCGTCGACCGTCAACTTCGTACCCGGCGAGACGGTGCCGAACCTGGTCACCGTGCCGATGTCCAACGGCAACCTGCGCGTACGCAACACCGCCAGCGGTACGGTGCACGTCGTCGTCGACCTGCAGGGTTACTACTCGGCCAGTGGTTCCGGGTTCCGGTCGGTCGCCCCGTCGCGGGTGTTGGACACCCGTGCCGCCGGCAGTTCGGCGTTCGCCCCCCACACCGGGCGGACGCTGGACCTGTCTGGTCGGGTTCCGTCCGGGGCGACGGCGGTGGTGCTCAACGTGACCGTGACCGCGCCGACGACCAGTGGGGTGCTCACCGTCCACCCGTTCGGCACGGCGGTGCCGGTGGCGTCGAACCTGAACTTCGTCGCCGGGCAGACGATTCCGAACCTGGTGATGGTGCCGGTGGTCAACGGCAAGTTGGCCATCCAGAACGTCAGCTCCGGCCGTACCCATGTGGTGGCCGACCTTGCTGGCTGGTTCGGTGGCGGCGCCACGGACGTCTTCGTGCCGTTCGGCCCGACCCGGATCTACGACACCCGGAGAGGTGAAGGAATACCGCTCGGGCCGTACGGCTGGGGTGCGCTGGCCGTGCCCTTCCTCGACCCAAGGGGCGACAAGAGCGCGCCACAGCCGACGGCGCTGGTGGCAAACCTGACCGTCACCGCACCGACCAAGGGCGGCGTGCTCACCGCCCACCCGAACGGACCCGACCAGCCAACCGCGTCGAACGTCAACTACGTCGCCGGTGAAACCGCCACCAACCACGCCATCGTCGGCGTCGGTGAATACGGGCTCGTCGTGCTGTTCAACAACACCTCCGGCTCCACCCACGTGATCGTCGACCAGGCGGGCTACTTCATCGGCGCCGCATCCTGATCAGTCGACTACCTACGGCCGTCCATTGCACCTTGATGGGCGGCCGTGTCACACCCTGTCCCGTGGGCCCGAACTGTGCCCGGTCGTCGGTCCACGCATAGCCAACCGTCGGTATAGGCTGCCGTCCGCAAACGCGATCAATCCAGCGGGGGCTGTTGATGAGAAGAAGACTGTGGTCAATAGTGGTCGTACCGCTGGTGGGTGGTGTCGGCCTGGTCGCGCCGACGACGCCTGCGGGAGCGGCGCCGGCCGCCGGGCAGGCCCCGGCCGCCGGGCAGGCTGCGGCGGGGTCTGAGCTGTACGTCAGCAGGACGTACTGCCCGTACCCCGCCAGTGCGGCCGACGGGACGGTCGATCGTCCGTACTGCACTGTCTCGGCTGCCGCAGCGGTTGCGCAGCCGGGTCAGACCGTCCTGGTGCAGGCCGGTTCCTATGTGGAAAAGGTGGCTATCACCCGCTCGGGTACCAGCGGTGCGCCGATCACCTTCCGGGCGGTGAACGGTCCGCAGGGCTTTGTCACGTTGAGCGCGCCCGCCTCCGGAGGCAGCGCATTCTCGCTCAGCGGCGTGCACGACGTCACGGTTGAGGGCTTTTCCGTCCGGACGTCGGGGTCCGCTGAGCCGGTCCTGATCGACGGCTCGACCCGGGTGACCGTGGACGAACTCACGGTCCGTCCGCCGGCCGGCGTGGTCGGGGTACGTGTCACGGGAGCGTCCAGTGACGTGACCGTCAGTCGGGGCTGGTTCGGCGCGTCCGGTGCGCCCGGGGTGGCGGTCGGCGCCGGTGTGACCGGTGCCGTGGTCACCGGCAACCAGTTCCGGGGTGGCCTGACGGTCACCGATGCCCCCGGCACGGCGATCACCGGGAACACGCTGGTGACTGGCTGCACCTCGGGTATCACGGTGACCGGCGCCTCGCCGGGGGTGGACATCCGGAACAACATCGTGCAGGCCGCCGACCTGTCCGGCAGCATGCCCGCCGCATGCGACGACCCGACGGCCGCCACCGCGATCGCGCTCTCCGCGGCGTCGGTCGGGCAGAGCGTTGCCGACTACAACCTGATCGACCCGGCGAGCGGCGGCGCCCTGTACGCCTGGGGGGACACTTCGCACACCGAGCTCGCGGCATTCCGCGCGGCTACCGGCCAGGGCGCCCACGACATCGCCGCCGATCCGAAGCTAAAGCCGCAGCAGGGGACCGAGCGGCCGTGGATCGACCTCGATCGCACGTCGCCAGCGGTCGACTCGGCCGACGCGGGTGCGGTCGGCTCCGGCCCGCTTGACCTGCTCGGTAACTCCCGCGCCGATGTGCCGGAGGTGCCGAACACGGGCACCGGTTCGGGATACCGCGACCGCGGCGCGGTCGAGATCGCGAGCCCGTGGACCGGCGGCGACACCGTCACCGTCAGCCGAAAGGTGGGCGGCGGTCCGTACGACATCGTGACCCGGCTGCCCTGGACAGGTTCGTGGCCGGTGGAGACGACTGGCGGCACCTTCGGCTATCACCTGACCGGCGACCGCTTCGTCCAGGTGGCGGGTGGCCCGGTGCACGAGCAGACGGTGCGCCGGGCCGGCCAGGCATGCGTGCGGGTGTATGCGAGCGGGAACGGTTATCGGGTCATCCCCGAATTCAACCCAGTCAGGGGTGGCTGCACCGTGGTCGGCGCCCGGTACAACCCGGTCACCCCGACCCGTCTGCTGGACACCCGGTCCGGGATCGGGGCCGGCACCTCCGTGCCGGTCGGGCCCAACTCCGAGGTGCTGCTGCCGGTTTCGAGCATCGGTGGTGTGCCGGCGGCGAGCATCGACGCGGTGGTGCTGAACGTGACGGCGACCCAGCCGACGACGGCCGGCTTCCTCACCGTCTACCCGGACGGCACCACGGTGCCGAGTGCGTCGAGCGTCAACTACGTCGCCAACGAGACGGTGCCGAACCTGGTCACCGTTCCGCTGACGAGCGGGGGGATCCGGTTCCGCAACAGCAGCAGCGGCACCGTGCACGTCATCGCTGACCTGCAGGGTTGGTACGGTGCGAATGGCTCCGGATTCAAGCCGCTCACCCCGGTGCGGGTGGCCGACAGCCGCGAGGGCACGACCGGCCCGTACCTGCCGGACACGTCGCGGCAGATCGACCTGTCGTCAAAGATTCCTACCGACGCGACCGCCGCGATCCTGAACGTGACGGTCACCGCGCCGACAGCCGCCGGAGTCCTGAAGGTGTACCCCGGTGGTTCGTTGGTGCCGGTCGCGTCCAACCTGAACTTCGTGGCGGGGCAGACGATCCCCAACCTGGTGATGGTGCCGGTCATCAACGGCAAGGTGAACATCTACAACCAGAGCTCCGGCACCGTGCACGTGATCGCCGACCTGGCCGGCTGGTTCGGCTCTACGGCCTCTGGCGCTGACCAGACCTACGTGCCGTACGGCCCGCGCCGGGTGGCCGACACGCGGGACGGCACCGGCCTGTCGTACCGCCCGGTGGGGCCGGTCGCGCCGAACTCGTCGATCGGCTTCAACCCGGAGAACGTGCAACTCAACCGCTCCTGTGCCAGCGCCGTCCTGCAGTGTCCGACCGCGGTGGTGGTCAACCTGACGGTTACTGGGCCGACCACCGCTGGCGTGCTCATCGGTTACCCGTACAGCAAGCCGCGGCCGACCGCGTCGAATGTCAACTTTGTCGCGGGTGAGACGGCCTCCAACATGGCCGTCATCGGGGTCGAGTTGGGTGCGGTGACGCTGTACAACGCCAGTTCGGGCAGCACGGACGTGATTGTCGACCAGGCGGGTTACTTCATCGCCGCCGCCTCCTGACCAACCGTTCCGACCCGGAGCCGGCACCGTTTGGCGGTGCCGGCTCCGGCCGTTCCCCCGGGTGACCGATCGCGTTCTGACCCGAATCACGCCGCCCGCTCGGCCACCACCTCCAGGTACTCCGCCGGGATCCGCACGGTGGTGTCGGTGGCCCGGTTGTGCGTCCGGGCCAGCTCCACGAGGTCGGCGTGCAGGTGCGGTCGCCGTTCCTCGGGCAGCGCCTCGAACGCCTTCAGCGTCGGCCCGTAGTTGGCCCGGAAGAAGTTGGCGAACTCCTCCGGGGTGCCGAAGCGGAAGACGAACTCCCGGCGTACCGCCCGCACTTCACCCACGGCCCCGCCGAGCAACTCGCGGACCCGGCCCTCGTCGCCCCACTGGACCGGCGGGCGCAGCCCTGCCTGCGGCGGCACGTGCCGCCCCACCGTGCGGAACAGTTCGCCGATGAACCCCTGCGGCGTCCACGACGCCAACGCCACCGTGCCGCCGGGCCGGCAGACCCGGACCAGCTCGGCGGCCGCCCGCTCCTGGTCCGGCGCGAACATCACGCCGACGACGGAGAGCACCGCGTCGAAGGTGCCGTCGGGATACGCCAACCGCTCCGCGTCACCGGTCACGAAGGTGACCGGCAGCCGTTCCGCCGCCGCCCGGGCGTGGCCGCGTTCCAGCAGTTCGGGTACGTAGTCGACGCCGGTCACCGCGCAGCCGCAGCGGGCGGCGGCGATGGCCGCGTTGCCGGTGCCGGTCGCCACGTCGAGTACCCGGGCGCCGGCCGACAGATCGGCCGCCGCGACCAGCCACTCGGAGATCGGGTGGATGAGCGCGGCGACCGCGCCGTAGTCGCCGCTCGCCCAGGTCACCTGCTGGCGTGCCTTGACGGCGCTGAGATCGATTGCGGTGGTCATCAGTGGTCCCCCTCGGACGGTTCGGTGTGTCACCGACGGTAGGCGGGGTGGCACTCCGGGGGATCGGTAGAAACACCTATGTTGGCGGCACCAGGCCCTGCCGGCGGGCCGCCGCGGCCGCCTGGCCCCGGCTGGGCACCGCGAGCTTGTCCAGCACCGCCGACACGTGGTGGCCGACGGTCCGGGCGGAGAGCGACAGCCGGGCCGCGATCTCGGCGTTGCTGAGCCCTTCGGCGAGCAGCGCCAGCACCTCCCGTTGCCGGGCGGTCAGGCCCGTCGGGTGCGCGGCTGTCGCCGGGCGCGGCCCCCTCGGCACCCGGGCCATCCCACGGCCGCGCAGCTCGGCCCGGATCCGGCGGGCCACGGCGATCGCGCCCAGCCCGTCCAGGATCCGCAGCGCCTCGGCGGCCGCCGGGTCGTCGCCGCAGGCCAGCGCCTCCGCCTGGGAGTACGGGCAGCCGAGCTGGTGCCACTCCTCGGCCGCACCGGCCCAGTCACCCTCGATCAGCCGCCGGTAGGGCGACGCCAGCGCGCCGGTGTCCCCGAACGACTCGCCGACCCGCCACAGCCAGTACGCCAACTCGCCGGCGTACCAGGGTTGGCCCGCGTCGACGGCGAGCCGGTGGGCACGGCGCAGCTCGGGGACCGCCGGTCCCGGCTCGCCGGCCAGCCAGTGTCGTTCCGCCAGGGCTGCGGCGACCGGCACGACGAACTGGAGTTCCCGGCTCTGCGCCGCCCAGCGCGCCGCCCTGTCCAGATGCTCGCCAGTGGTCGACTCGCCCCGACGCGCGTCGAGCAGGCCCAGTGCGACCAGGGCCGGGACCAGGCTCCCCCCGGGCTGCGCGGTGCCGGTCAGCGCCCGTTCGGCGTCGGCGCGGGCACCGGCCCAGTCGCCGGTCGTCAGCCGCAGCCGGGACCGGTAGCCGAGCAGGTGCCGGGCGTACCCGTCGAGGTCCCGGGTCGTGGTGAAGCGCAACGCCCGGTCCAGGGCCTCGGCAGCCGGCCCGATCCGGTGCCACTCCAGCGACATGGTGGCCAGGTTGACCAGCGCCCGGGCCGCGTGGTCGTCGAGGTGGTGGGCGACGGCCAGGGTGTGCCCGCGTTCCAGCTCGATGATGCCGGCGACATCACCGCTCTGGAGGCGGGCCGAGCCGACGTTGACCAGGGCGTGCGCCTCGGTCTCCACGTCGCCGAGCCGCCGCGCCAGCTCCCGGGCCCGGTCACCCCATTCGATGGCCCGGCCGTTGTCGTCGGCGAGCATGAGCAGCTGCGACATGTTGCTGTAGGCCATCGCCAACTGCCTGCCGGGGGTCGCGGACTCCAGCACCTGAACCGCTCGGGTACCCGCCGTCCGGGCCGCCGGGCTGTCCCCGGTCCACCAGCAGAGACGCGACACCCAGCGCAGGTTCTCGCCGATCCGCAGCGGATCGCCGTCGGCCTCCCGCAGGGCGAGCGCGGCCCGCCGGGCGTCCAGCGCCTGCGCGGCCAACCCGGCGAGGTACGCGGCGGTCGCGTACGCCTCCAGCAACTCGGCGCGGCGCGGTGCCGGCAGGCCCGCGGCGTGGGGGAGCGCGACGCTGTAGTGGTCCGCCGCCTGCCGGTGCGCGCCCGCCCGGCTGGCCCGTTGGGCCGCCACGGGCGCCCAGTGCAGCACGGCCAGCGGATCGTCGGCGTGGTGAGCGTGGTGCACCAGCCGGGCGGCGTCCACATCCGCCCGGGGCGTGAGTCGGGCCAGCACGGCGGCGTGCAGCGCGACCCGGTGCACCGGGGAGAGTGACTCGCGTACCGCCCGGCCCAGCAGTTCGTGCCGGAACGCCACCGTATTGCCCACCGGCACCAGCACCCCCCGATCCAGGCATTCCTGCACGGCAGCCGATGGGTGACCGTCGAGCAGGTACGGCTCGGCCCGGGACGGGACCACCGAGACCAGGGCGGCGACCTCCCGGGCCGGCGGCGACAACGCGGCCAGTCGGGCCAGCACCAGATCGCGTACGGTCGGCGGCACACCCGGGCCGGTCGCGGCCAGCACCTCGGTGACCAGCAGCGGGTTGCCGCCGGTGGCCTGGTACAACCCTCCCGGGGCGCGGCCGGCGCGCCGAGCCAGCTCCGCGACGGCATCGGTGGACAGGGCGGGCAGCGGCAACCGGCGGACTACTGGCCGGGGCAGGCCCGCGAGCACGGCGTGCAGTGGATGTTCCGCCCCGACCTCGTCGTCGCGCAGGGTGAGCACGAGCAGCGCCGGGTGGCGGGTCAGCCGCCGCCCCAGGTACGCGATGAGGTCCAGGGTGGCCCCGTCCGCCCAGTGCGCGTCCTCCACCACCATCACCGTTCGGCGTCCGGGCCGGGGATCGGTCAGCTCGTCGAGGAGCGCGTCGAACACGGCGTCGCGGCCTTCGGCCTCCGCCGCCGTGTGCAGCGCGCTCAGTCGTTCCGCGAGTACGCCGCCGACCTGCCGGGCGATGTCGTGCACGGGGCCAAGCGCCCGTGGGGTCAGCAGTGGGTCACAGCTGCCCCAGAGCACCCTGGCCCCGGCCGTCGCCGCGAAAGCACTGACCAGGGTGGACTTGCCGGCACCTGCCTCGCCCGCGACGAGCGCGATCGCGCCGCCGGGGGAGGCCAGCAGCCCGTCCAGGGTGGCGAGCGCGTCCGCGCGTTCCAGCAGCTCCATCGCGGTCGATGCTAGTCAGCGGGGCGTTGCTGAGACGTCAGCCGCGACGGCAGCATTCACTGGACGTCTCCGTCGCCGCACCGGACACGGTTGCCCGTCGGACCCCGGTTCCGGGTTCTTCGGCACTCGTACGCGACGTGGCGCTGTGTCCGATTGGGTGCCGACCAACGACGCGGGGAAGGTGAGGGGCCACGACCGGACGTCAATGACGCTGGACCGCCAGACGCACTTTCGACTCGTGACCCAAATCGCAGGGTGTTCGCACGGATCGCTGCCGTAAGGAGAGCGATGCTCGTCGGAAACGAATCAAGGCCCCTCGGTGGAGGGGCCTTGACCTGCTGTTACCTCTGGTCGGGGTGGCCGGATTCGAACCGACGACCTCTTCGTCCCGAACGAAGCGCGCTACCAAGCTGCGCCACACCCCGAGGCGTGCCGACAAATAGTAGCCCACCCGCCGCGATGGTCAAACTCGGTACCCCCGCCGGCCAGACCCCGCCCGGAGCAGCCAAGATCCGCACAACTTCAGGGATGTAGTGGCCTCCCAGCGCGATGAGGCACCTATTTCCCTGAAGTTGTGCGGATCTTGACGTCGGGCTCCCGGCCCGGCGGCGGAGTAGCGGTCAGCGGGGGATCAGGGTGAGGATGCTCGCCTCCGGGGGGCAGGCGAAGCGGACCGGGGCGGTCGGGTGGGTGCCGAGGCCGGCGGAGACGTGCAGCCAGGAGTCCGAGCCCGGCCACCGGTGCAGTCCGCGCGCCATCGAGCGGGGCAGGCCGCAGTTGGTCACGAGTGCCCCAGCGCCCGGTACGCAGACCTGCCCGCCGTGGGTGTGCCCGGCCAGCAGCAGCCCGAAGCCGTCGGCGGCCATCTGGTCGAGCACCCGCGGCTCAGGTGAGTGCGCGAGCGCGATGGACAGGTCCGCCGAGGACGAGACCGTGCCGGACACCGCCTCGTAGTCGTCCCGGTCGATGTGTGGGTCGTCCACGCCGGCCAGGTCGAGCTGCCGGCCGCCGGCCTTCAGCATGGTCCGGGCGTTGTTGAGGTCCACCCAGCCGGCGCCGGTGAACACCTGGCGCAGCTCCTCGTAGGGCAGCTCGGTGCCCTCGGTGTACTCCCGGTCGGGCAGGAAGTAGGTGAACGGGTTCTTCCACACCGGCCCGGTGTAGTCGTTGGACCCGAACACGAACGCGCCCGGGTAGTCCAGTAGCGGTTGGAGCGCCCGCAGCACCCCCGGCACGGCGCCCGGGTGTGCCATGTTGTCGCCGGTCACCACGACCAGGTCCGGGTCGAGTGCGGCCAGCGACGCCACCCAGCGCTGCTTGCGCGCCTGGTTGGGCATCATGTGCAGGTCCGACAGGTGCAGCACGCGAAGCGGCTCCGCGTCGGCCGGCAGCATCGGTACGTCGTACCGCCGCAGGGTGAACATGTTGCGCTCGATGAGCGACGCGTACGCGAGGGTGGCCGCGCCGACTGCGGCGGTTCCGGCGGCGAGTCGGAATAGTGTGCGCTTTCGCATGGCGTTCAGGGTAGTTTGACCGTCCATGAGCACGCTGAAGGACCGCCTCACTGCCGACATGCGTTCCGCGCTCAAGGCGCGCGACGAGCTGACCACCTCCACGCTGCGGATGGCCCTGGCCGCCGTCGGCACCGCCGAGGTCGCCGGCAAGGCCAAGCGCGAGCTCACCGACGACGAGGTGCTCGCGGTGCTGACCAAGGAAGCCAAGAAGCGCCGGGAGGCGGCCACCGCCTTCGCCGACGCCGGCCGCGCCGAGCAGGCCGCGAAGGAGACCGCCGAGGGCGAGGTGCTGGACCACTACCTGCCCAAGCAGCTCTCGGATGCCGAGCTGACCGAGTTGGTCACGGGGGCGCTCGCCGCGGGCGGCTTCACCGGTAAGGCCCAGATGGGCCCGGCGATGAAGTCGGCCCAGGCCGCGGTGGCCGGTCAGGCCGAGGGGGGCAGGGTGGCCGCCGAGGTACGCCGACAGCTCGGCCTCTGACCCGACGGCACCGTCGCAGTCTCGTACCGGAGTAGTCCCGACAGGCGAACGGGCGGGCACCCGCAGTGGGTGCCCGCCCGTTCGTGCGTCCGCGCTGCCTCAGCCGCCTGGGCGGCCCGCGCCGGGTCGACCGGGCGGGTTACCGGGTTGCCCCGGGGTGGTGGTGCCCGGCGGGGTGGCCCCGCCGCCGCTGCTGATCTGGATGGTGACCACGCCGCCCTTGATGGTGCGCCCGTCCGGGCTGGTGCCGGCCGCGTCGCCCGCCTTGCAGGACGAGGGGACCTTCGTCTCGGAGACGACCGGCTCGAAGCCGGCGCCCTTGATCCGGGACTTCGCGGTCTCCACCGACACGCATTTCACGTCGGGGATGCTGCGCTGGTCACCTTCGGAGATCTTCTGCCCCGGCGGTTCGAAGTTGACGCGGGGCTTGCCCTTCATCGCATCCCGCAGCGTCTCGTACACCGGCGGGTTGATGCCGTCCTTCTCCTTGTGCTTCATCTTGACGTTGGTCTGCGGCCAGTCCGGGTCGGCCATGATGCCAGCCACCGCGTACTGCTTGGTCATCGCGACCAGGGCGGCCGTCTTCTCCGAGTCGGTGGTGCCGGACTTGCCGGCCACCGGCGCGTCGACGATGCCCTTCACCACCCCGGCCGTGCGGCTGCCGCCACACTTGCTGGTCCTGGAGTTGTCGCCGACCGGGCAGCGGGCGGCGTCCACGGCGGCCCGGGCCACCTCGGTGCTGAACCGCTTCTCGCAGCGCGGGTTGGCGATGTCCAGCTTCTTGCCCTCCGGGTCCCGGATCTCCTGCACCGGGATCGGCTCGCAGTACTTGCCGTCAGCCGCGAGGGTGGCGTACGCGTTGGCCAGGTCCAACGGCGTGGTCGAGGAGACGCCCAGGGTGAATGCGCCCCACTGGTGGGCGGCGTCCTTGGTGCCGGCGAACTTGGCGTCGCTGCTGGCCCGGAACTGGATGCCGGCCCGCTTGGCGGCGTCGACCACGTTCTCCGCGCCCACCTGCTGCTGCAGCGGGACGAAGTACGTGTTGACCGACTGGGAGAACGCGCTCCACATGGTCTGCACGCCGCCGGCCTTCAGACCGGAGTTGGTCGGGCAGTAGAAGTGTGTCCCCTTGCAGGCCGCCGGGCTGCTGCTGTCGATGATGTATTCCGACTTGAACTGCTGCGGCGCATTGATCGTGTAGCTGAGCGGAATGCCCTTCTCCAGCGCCGCCACGATGCTGAAGATCTTGAAGGTCGAGCCGGCCTGGTAGCCGGCGATGCCGTCGCCACCGGTGAGCAGCGGGTTCACCGTCGCCGGATAGTTGCCCCGGATGCCCTTCTTGCTCTTCGCCGGATCACTGGAGATCTTGTTCTTCGGGTTCTTCGCGTCGTCGAGCTTGAACTGCCGGTTGACCGCGAGCGCCCGGACCCGCCCGGTGCCGGGCTCCACCACCGCGACCATGGCGGCTTCCTTGCTGTTCTCGCTCTTGGCCCTGCGGACGGCCGCGTCCGCGCCCTTCTGCGCCTGAACGTCGATCGACGTCACGACGGTGTAGCCGCCGCTCTTGAGCCGCCGCTCGCGGTCGTACGTGGTCGAGCCGAACGTCTCCTCCTGCATCCACCAGCGGTAGAAGTAGTCGCAGAAGAAGCCCCAGCTGTTGACGTTGGCGGCGACGCAGCCGTTCGGGGTGCGCTTGTCCTTCACCACCAGCTTGGTCGCCTTGGCCGCGTCGGCCTCCTGCTGGGTGATGGCCTTGATGTCGAGCATGTTCTGGATGACGTAGTTGCGCCGGTCCAGTGCGAGCGGGTAACCGGCCTTGGTGGTCGGGTCGTTGGTGGTGGGCGCCTTCACCATGCCGGCCAGCAGCGCCGCTTCCTCGATCTTCAGCTTGCTCGGCGGCTTTCCGAAGTAGACCTGGCTGGCGGCGTAGATGCCGTACGCGCCGTTGCCGAACGAGGCGAGGTTGAGGTAGCGGGTGAGGATCTCGTCCTTGGAGAATTCCTTGTCGACCTGGAGGGCCAGCCGCATCTCGCGGAGCTTGCGGGCGCTGGTGTCCTCGGTCGCCGCGACCACGTCGGCCGGGTGGGTCGCCGAGTAGGCGATGGCCAGCCGGACGTACTGCATGGTCAGCGTCGAGGCGCCCTGCCGGCCGGCGCTCTCGTTCTGGTTGTTCACGAACGCGCGGGCGACACCGTTGATGTCGACGCCGTTGTGCTTGTAGAAGTCATGGTCCTCGGCCGCGATGATGGCCTTCTGCATGTACGGCGAGATGTCGGCGAGCTTCACGTCCCGCCGGTTCTCGTCGTACATCGTCGCGAGCGGCGTCTTGCCGTCCGAGGCCAGTAGGTAGCTGATCTGCGGCGCGCGGGCCACCGTCAGCTCCGTGGGCAGGGCACCGAATGTCTCGGCGCCGGCCTTGGCGGCCAAGCCGGACATCGCCACCGCGGGGAAGGCCGCCGCAGCGACCACCACGCCAGCCAACAGGCCACATATGAGCAGCGATGCGGCGTTGGTCAGCACATTGTGGTCACGTTTCCGCATCCAGGTCACCTCGACAGGGTACGCGAGTAGGGAACGAGGGGCGCTGGGGCGTTCTTTCCCCATTTCCTGCGCGCGCTGCCCTCGTTGTGCTAAACGCACGACCCCCGGTGCGTGGTTGCGCGTGACCTGCCGTGAGTTTCCTCCAGTCGGAGGAGGCGGCGCAGCGTTTTCGCCGACCTCGGCGGGGTAACCGGCGGTCGAGAGCCCGGGAAGCCGGGAGTGTCCGGAATGATGGATTTCGTCGACAACGTTGCGTAATCAGTCGACTACAGAGCATGATGGGGGCGGCGACAGAGCCACATGTCGTTCGCGCCGCCTTGGGGAAGGCAGGCCGGGCGATCGGGGGGAATTGCCGGCTGACGTGCAACGAGGTCGGTAGGTACTGCAAGGGGGGACGTGTACACATGGGCATGATTACTGACTGGCCGTCGCTGGCGGCGTGTCAGAACGGGGACCCGGACGCGTTGTTCGTACAGGGCGCCGAACAGAACGTGGCGAAGCGGATCTGCCGGAGCTGCCCAGTTCGTTACGAGTGCCTGGCCGACGCGCTGGACAACCGAATCGAGTTCGGTGTGTGGGGTGGCATGACCGAACGCGAACGGCGGGCGCTGCTGCGTCGTCACCCGCAGGTGACGAGCTGGCGCAAGATGTTCGAGGCCGCGATGAAGAAGAACAGCAAGGACAAGGCCGGCAAGGACAAGATCCTCGTCAGCGCGGCCAACTGACGCCGGTCACGGCCGGCTGATCGCCGCGCCGATCGTCCGCAGCCCGTCGACGTCGTGTACGTCGGCGGGCTGCGCCGTCACCGACACCGACGGCACCGCCGGGAACGCCTCGGTGAACCGCGCGGCCACCTGCTGCTCGCGTACCGCCTGACGGGCCAGCGCCGCGTGCGCTCGCAGCACCTCGGCGGTGGCCTCGTGCCCACCCAGCTCCGCCAGCCGCTCCGCGGCGAGCCGGCTCCGCTCGGCGTCCAACTCCGGCACCGCCGGCCGGTGCACCCGGTTGAGCACCAGGCCGGCCAGCGGCATCTTCTCCTCCCGCAACCGGCCCGCGAAGTACGCGGCCTCCCGGACCGCGTCCGGCTCCGGTGCCGCGACCAGCACGAAGGCCGTCTCCCGCGCCTGGAGGATGCGGTACGTCTGCTCGGCCCGCTGCCGGAAACCGCCGAACATCGAGTCCAGTGCGGCCACGAAGCCGGACAGGTCGGTGAGCAGCTGTGCACCGAGGATCTTCTGCACCACCTTCGAGAACATCCCGAACGAGGCCGTGACCAGGCTGAACATGCTCCGCCCGCCGCTGCGCGCGGGGGCCATCAGCAGTCGCAGCATCCGGCCGTCGAGGAATCGGGAGAGCCGGGCCGGCGCGTCCAGGAAATCCAGTGCGGAGCGGGACGGCGGGGTGTCCACGACGATCAGGTCCCACTCGCCCCGGGCGTGCAGCTGACCCAGCTTCTCCATCGCCATGTATTCCTGTGTGCCGGCGAAGGTGGAGCTCATCGCCTGGTAGAACGGGTTCGCGAAGATCTCCGCAGCCTTCGCCGGATCGGTGTGCTGGAGCACCACGTCGTCGAAGGTGCGCTTCATGTCCAGCATCATGGCGTGCAGCTCGCCGCCGCTGGTCTCGACGTCGATCCCCTTGACCTGGCGGGGGGTGTTGTCCAGCTCGGTCAGGCCCAGCGACTGGGCCAGCCGGCGAGCCGGGTCGATGGTGAGCACCACCGTGCGCCGGCCGTGCTGCTCGGCGGCCCGCAGCGCCAGCGCCGCGGCCGTGGTCGTCTTGCCGACCCCGCCGGCACCGCAGCACACGATGATCCGCACGCCTGGGTCGGCGAGGATCTGGTCGACGTCCAGCTGCGGCGCCGCGTCTTCGGAAGGCACCAATCGAGCGTATCGGGCCGGGTGGGTCCAGCGCCCGTGCAGAGCTCAGGTGTGAGTCAATCGGCCCGGACGAGGGCCTGCGCCAGTGTCGCGAGCCCCAACCGGTCCACCCCGTCGGGCAGCAAGGGCAGCTCGACCATCGGGAGCCCCAGCTCCACCAGGTCGGCTCGGAGCGAATCCTCCAGCTCGCGCCGGATGAGCTGGTCGCGCGCCTCGTCGTGCAGGCCGGTGACGGTCTCCCGGTCGGCCGGCAGCCCGGCGGCGACCAGCCCGCGCTTCAGCTCGGCCGCGCTGACCGCCCGGCCGGCGGGCAGCGGTGGCCGGGCGCCGTTGACGATCACCTTTCCGATCCCGAAGCCGAGCGAGGTCAGGTCGGCGATGGCGTCCACCGTCTCCTGCACAGGCATCTCCTCCAGCAGCGTGACCACGTGCACCGCGGTGATCGGGGAGCGCAGCAGCGCGGCGACCCCCTCGCTCTGGGTCTTGATCGGGCCGACCTTGGCGAGCCGGGCCGTCTCGGCCGTGACGTTGAGGAACCGGCCGATCCGCCCGGTCGGCGGGGCGTCCAGCACCACCGCGTCGTACACGCGCCGCTGCCCCGAGGTGCGGGTCGTGGCCTCCTTCACCTTGCCGGTGAGCAGCACGTCGCGCAGACCGGGGGCGATCGTGGTGGCGAAGTCGATGGCGCCGAGCTTGCGCAACGCCCGGCCCGCCGCACCCAGCTTGTAGAACATGTCGAGGTACTCGAGCAGCGCCTCCTCGGCGTCCACCGCCAGCGCGCGCACCTCGCCGCCGTCCGGGGCGTCGGCGAGGTGTCGCTCCTCGTACGGCAGCGGATCGATGCCGAAGAGCTGGGCGATGCCCTGCCGCCCCTCGACCTCCACCAGCAGGGTGCGCCGGCCGCCGGCGGCCAGCGCCAGGGCCAGCGCCGCCGCCACGCTGGTCTTGCCGGTGCCGCCCTTGCCGGTCACGACGTGGAGACGGGCCGACCATCCGTTACCGGCCGGGTCGGACGGCCGCTCAGCTGCACGCACCCGTCGAGCCTATCCAGGGTTGGCGGTCACGCGACCTCGCAGACCCACCAACCTGTCTTCTGCACCACGGTGAAGCGCAGGTCCTGGTCGGCCACCTTCTCGTCGGCGGTGGTCATGGTGATCCGGGTGGAGACGGTGGCCCGGTCTCCGGTCTGGTTGTCCACCTTGGGGCTGGTCCACCGGAAGCGCGGGTTCTGGTACTCGGCGGAGTACTTCTGCACCTCGGCCACCTTCGCCGCGATCTTCTCGTCGTCGCGGGAGGCGGCGCAGACGCGGCTGGCCGCCTTGGTCGCGTCGCGATCCTTGTAGACCGCGGTGAGGAACTCGTCGACGGCGACGGCCGGCTCCTTGGCGCCCTCGCCGTTCTCGACGTTGCGCAGGGTCAGGAACGCCACCACGCCGCCGCCCACGCAGAGCACCATGATCACGACCAGCGCGATCGCCGCGATCAGCAGGCCGCGCTTCTTCTTCGGCGCGGCAGCGCCCGGGTAGGGCGGGTAGCCGGAGGGGGGAGGCGGGATCGCCGAGGGATCCTGAGTGCCTGGCCCAGCCGGTGCGGCTGCGCCGCCCGGACCCTCGGGCTGCCCGGCGAGACCAGGCTGCCCGGGGAAGTTCGTCCCGCCCGGCTGAGTGGGGAACGCCGGCCCGGCAGGCGGCGCGGGGAAGCCCGGCGACGCGGGGAAGGCCGGCCCGGCCGGCGACGCGGGGAAGGCCGGCCCGGCCGGCGACGCGGGGAAGGCGGGCGAGCCAGGGAATGCCGGCGATGCCGGCTGCGCAGGGAGCGCCGGCCTGGCGGGCTGCGCCGGGAGGGCGAGCGGGCCGGGCTGCGCGTCGGGGGCCGACTGGCCGGGGACGGCGGAACCGTCGGGCTGGCCGGTGGGATCCGGGTGAACGGGCGGGTGTGCGGGCTGGTCGCCGCTGGGCGGTTGGGTCATCTCTTCCCCCGGGGGTGCGGCGCCCGTCGCCACCCCTGGCGCCGAGCGTGATCGAGCGGGCGTCCGGGCGCTGCGCGACCGTCCGACCGGAAGGGTAGCGGTCAACCACCGGATCGATGTCGCCCCCGTCGTGCCGTGCCAGCTTCGAATTCGACCGGCTGGCCCCCGGTGCGGAGCACCGTCGGGCTTCCTACCTGGGAGGTGTCGTATATGTGACTCGGGGTGATCGATCGTGCGCGTCCTGTTGGCGGGACTGAGGCTCGGGACCTACCTTCGTCCCGGTGCGGGGGCCGGAACGGACGGATGGTTCGGACCGGAAGTGTGATCCGAGAGGTACGACCCGGAGGCAGTACATGCGCGACGCGGACAATGTTCCTCGCACCCAGTTCCCGAACAACCGGCCGCGCAGGCCCGGGTCCGTCGGCGAGGCCGACGCACCGGTCGGCAGTCTGCCGGTCAACGAGCGGTCGTACCGCCGGGTGCCGGAGTCGACGGAGGCGGCGCGGGCGCCGAGTCGCCCCGTCGGGCGGGCCCGGGATGACGACGAGCCGGGCTTCGTCATCCACCTGCCGATCCGGGTGCCCGACCTGGCGGCGGCGACCACGCTGGCCGGTCGGGTCGCGGTGTCCCTGGGCTTTCTGCCGGAGCTGAACGCCGGCGAGACCACCGTGTCCAACGCCGACGACCAGAACAACCGGCACCGGGTCTTCTGCGACCTGCTGCTGCCCGACCGGTCCCGCTGCCCTCAGATGTACGAGCACGAGGGACCCTGCGGAGAGCTGCCGGCCGCGCCGGAGCAGCGTCCCGCACCTCACTCGGCCAGCGGACCGTAGGCTGTGCCTCGAAGAAGTCCGCACCGAGAGGGAGCCCTCCAGCGATGCAGAAGTGGGAATACTCCACGGTCCCGCTGCTGGTCCATGCGACCAAGCAGATCCTCGACAACTGGGGCGAGGACGGGTGGGAGCTCGTCGCCGTGGTCCCCGGGCCGAACCCGGACCAGCTGGTCGCGTACCTGAAGCGGCCCAAGGCATGAGCAACGGCCCGCACGCGAAGCTCGCCGAGCTGGGGCTCGAACTGCCCGAGGTGGTGCCGCCGGTGGCCAGCTACGTGCCGGCCGTGCAGTCCGGGCAGCACGTGTACGTCTCCGGCCAACTGCCGATCGCCGAGGGGAAGCTGCTGGCCACCGGCAAGGTCGGCGCCGGAATCTCCGCCGAGCAGGCGAAGGACCTGGCCCAGCGGTGTGGGCTGAACGCGTTGGCCGCGGTCGACTCGCTGGTCGGCCTGGAGAATGTCGTCAAGGTGGTCAAGCTGACCGGTTTCGTGGCCTCCGCGCCCGGGTTCACCGGCCAGCCGGCCGTGATCAACGGTGCCTCCGACCTGTTGGGCACCGTCTTCGGTGAGGCCGGCCGTCACGCCCGCAGCGCCGTGGGGGTTGCCGAACTCCCCCTCGACGCCCCGGTGGAGATCGAACTCATCGTCGAGGTCGCCTGACGCGTCGCCACCCCCGCGACCATGCACTTCCGGCCCGGATGAAAGCCCTGAACAGGGATGAATCAGGGACCGAACGTGCATGATCGCGGGGTGTGGCGGGCGGGGTCGTACGATCGCAGCCATGAGCGGGCACGTGACGGCGCCGGCGGCGGCCCTCGCCGACGAGCTGCCGAGCTGGGTGACGCTGCTGCGCGCGCCGAACCCTGGCCCGATGACCCTCGACGGCACCAACACCTGGGTGCTGCGCGCCCCGGCGGCGGAGTACGGCGTCGTGGTCGACCCGGGGCCGGCGGACGAGGGACACCTGACCCGGATCGCCGCGACCGGCCCGGTCGGGCTGATCCTGATCACCCACGGCCACCCCGACCACACCGAGGGCTCCGCCCGGTTGAGCGAGTTGCTCGGTGGGGTGCCGGTACGCGCCGTCGACCTGGCACACAGCATCGGCGCCGAGCCGCTGGCCGCCCGGCCCGAGCCACTGGACCTCCCCGGTCTGGCGGTGCGACCGGTACGCACCCCCGGGCACACCGCCGACTCGGTCTGCCTGCACGTCGAGTACGGCGACGAGCGGGTGGTGCTCACCGGTGACACCATCCTCGGCCGGGGCACCACGGTGGTGGCCCACCCGGACGGGCACCTCGGCGACTACCTGACCAGCCTGGAGTTGCTGTCCGCGTACCGGGGGATCCCGGCGCTGCCCGGGCACGGCCCGGCGCTGGCCGACTGCGCTGCGGCGGCCGACTTCTATCTCGCCCACCGTCGGGCCCGGCTTGACCAGGTGCGGGCGGCGGTCACCGCCGGTGCCGGAACCCCCGCCGAGGTGGTCGCGAAGGTCTACGCCGACGTGGACCGCTCGCTCTGGTGGGCCGCCGAGTGGTCGGTCCGCGCCCAGTTGGAGTACCTGGGGGTCGCCACCGGGGAATCTGAGCCGGGGGTCAGTGGGTTGGAACACACGTGACCTGCCCCGTGTGTGGAACCGTCGCCGTTCCCGGTGCCCGGTTCTGCCACAATTGCGGTGCCGCGCTGCCGGCCGCCGCGACGTTGCCGGCGGCCGAGCGCCGGGTGGTCACCGTGCTCTTCGGGGACCTTTCCGATTTCACCTCCTGGTCCGAGGATCTTGACCCGGAACGGGTCGGTGCGGTCACCGACCGGGTGCTCGCCGCCCTCGCCGGCGCGGTGAAGACCTTCGGCGGACACGTCGACAAGCTGACCGGTGACGGGATCATGGCGGTCTTCGGCGCCCCGGTGGCGCACGAGGATGACGCCGAACGCGCGGTCCGGGCCGCCCTGTCGATGCAGCGGGCGGTCCGCCGGGTGCTCGACGACGAGCGGGGCGGCGGTGCGCCGCTCGGGCTGCGGGTCGGGCTGAACACCGGCGACGTCATCGCGGGCATCCAGGCCGCCATCGAGTACACGGTCATCGGGGACACGGTGAACACCGCCGCCCGGCTGGCCGACGCCGCCGCGGTCGGTGCCGTCTACGCCGGCGCGCGGACCGCCGCCGCCACCCGGCACGTCGCCTCCTGGCGGGCGCTGCGCCCGCTGCGGCTCAAGGGCAAGCGCGAGCCGGTCGAGGCGTACGAGCTGCTGGGTCTGCTGGACGCGCCGGGCACCCGGTCCGGCCTCGGCGACGAGGCGCCCTACGTGGGCCGGGAGACCGAGATCGGCCGGGTCGCCGGGCGGCTCGCCGAGGTGATCGACCAGGGTGACCCGAGGGTGCTGCTGATGACCGCCGAGGCGGGCATCGGCAAGTCCCGGTTCGCCGCCGAGGTGGAACGCCTCGCCGCCGGGTACGACGTGGGCGCCGGCCGGTACGCCGCGCACACCGGTGCCCGGGTCCTCTCGGTGCGCTGCGCCGCCTTCGGTGAGCGGCGCCGGCTCGCGCCGCTGGCCGACCTGGTCCGCGCCGCCGTCGGCCTGCCCAGTGACGCGGCCACCGCGTTGACCCGGCCAGCGGTCGAGGAGCGGCTGCGCCGGCTCGGCCAGCGCCTGGCCCGGGCCGGCAGTGAGCAGCCGCCGATCGTCACCGATCAAGTGCTCGCCCTGCTCGGCTATGCCGACCTTCCCGCCCACGGCGGCACCGACAACGGCGAGTGGGGCAGCGCGGGCGCGCCGGCGGCCGACGCCGAGGCGGTGCCGAACGCGGTCGCCGACCTGCTCAGTGGGCTCGCCATGGAGGCGCCGCTGGTGATCGTGGTGGACGACCTGCACGACGCCACCGCCGAGACGATCCGCGCTCTCGGGCTGACCCTGTCCCGACTCACCGGCCCGGTGCTGGTGCTGCTGCTCGGCCGCCCCGAGCTGGTCCGTACCGCCGGCGCGCTGACCCGGGTCGCGGACGCCGAGGTGCACTCCCTGCCGCCGCTGCGCGGCGCCGATGCCGCTCGACTGCTCACCAGTTACCTCAGCGGCGGCAAGCTGCCGCAGGCCGACACGGACCGGCTGCTGGCCACCGCCCAGGGCAACCCGTTCTACCTGGCCGAGCTGGTCACCCTGCTGATCGAGCGCGGAGCGCTCACCACGGTGGAACCAGGGCGCGGCAACCGGGGCGCACCCGGAGAGCGGGACCAGGGCTCGACGGCCGGCTGGCGGCTCGTGCCCGGCTCGCTGGGCAGCCGGTTGCTCTCCCGGGACCTCGCCGCCGTGCTCGCGGCACGCATCGACGCGCTGCCGCCGGACGCCCGCTCTGTGCTGCGCGACGCCGCGGTCGTCGGTGACACGGTCCCGACCGGTGCGCTGGAGGCGCTGCGCGACCAGCGGGCCGGCCGCGACGGCCGACCCTCGGCGGTGGTCGCCGTCGAGCTCGACCGAGCCGTCGAGGAGCTGCTGCAACGGCGGATGCTGCACCGCACCCGTACCGGCTACGCGTTCGCCACCCCGTTGATGCGGGAGGCCGCGTACGCCGGGGTGAGCAAGGCGGAGCTGGCCGAGCGGCATGCCGCGCTGGCGCGCTGGGCGGCGCCGGGGGACGAGACGGCGGCCGGCGGGCCGGGCGGGTTCAACGAGGAGGCCCGGGACGACTTCGTGGCGACGCACGTCGAGCGGGCCGCCAGGCTCGCCGACGCGGTGAAGCTGCGTCCGGACGCGTCGGCCCGCGCGGTGGTCCCGCTCGGGGTCGCCGCGCTCGGCCGGGCCGCCCGCCGGTCACTGTCGGCGGGCGAGCCGGCGCTGGCCGTGGAGTACGCGGAGCGCGCCACCGAACTGGCCCGCGACGGGGTGCCGGCGGCCGACCGGGTGGTGCATGCCCGGGCGCTGCTCCAGATCGGTCGGGTCGTCGACGCCCTCGCCTTCGCCGAGAAGATTGCCGCGAACGCCGGGGACGAGGCGATCCGGGTCAGCGCCCTGCTGCTCGCCGGGCAGGCTCAGCAGACCGTCGGTGACCAGGGCCGGGCGGTGGTCGCCTGGCAGGAGGCGTTGCAGGTGGCCACTGCCGCCGGGCTGCCCACGCTGCGCGCCTCCGCGATGCGCCGGCTCGGCATGGCCGACTTCGTGGCCGGGCGGCTGAGCCAGGCGAGCAGCCGGTTGGCCGCTGCGTACCAGGTCAGCCTCGGCGCGCAGGACCGGCGCGGGCAGGCCTGGTCGTTGCAGAACCTGGCCTGGGTGACCACCACCCGGGGCGACTTCGCCGGCACCGACGCGGTGCTCGGCCGGGCCGCCCGACTCTTCGCCGAGCTGAAGGACCCGTACGGGCGGGCCTGGCTGCGGGGCACCACGGCTTTCGCCCGGCTGCTCGCAGGCCGGCTGCGGGAGGCGTGTCGGATGGCGCAGGTCTTCCTGCCCTTCGGCGAGCGGGTCGGGGAGGCGTGGGCGGTGGGCACGCTGCGCGCGGTGGCGGCGTTCGCCACGGCCGAACTGGGCGACCTGGCCGAGGCGGATCGGGAGGCCCGGCGGGCGTATCGCGAGTTCGCGGCCGCCTCCGACGACTGGGGGCGCGGGTTCGCGCTGGTGGTCCGGGCCGTGGTGGCGCGCGGGCTGGGCGAGCCGGAGCACGCGGCCGACCTGCTCACCGACGCCGTGGCGTACGCCGAGCTGACCTCGCACCCGCTGCTCACCGGGATGGCCGGGACGCTGCGTGGCTTCGTGGCGCTGGACATGGGCGACTGCGAGACCGCCGAGCAGGCCGCCCGCGCGGTGCTGACCGCCGTCGAGCCGCACAACCCGCAGGCCCCGGCGCAGGTGGCACCCCGGGTGCTGCTGGCCACCGCCCGGTTGGCCGCCGGCGACCCGGCGACCGCGGTCGGCCTGCTCGCCCCGGTGGCCACCGCAGCCGTGACCGCACCCTCGCTGCTCTTCTCCCGCCGCCAGGCGATGGCCCGGTACGCGTCGGCGCTGCTCGCCCACGGTCAGCGGGACCAGGCGCTGGACTGGGCCCGGCGGGCGGTCGCCGCGCCGGCCGAGGACGTGCGTAGTCAGGTGATCGCGGCCAGTGTGCTGGCCGAGGCGCTGGCCGCGTGCGGTCACCCGGCGGAGGCACTGGCCAGTGCGGACGAGGCGGTTCGGCTGGCATACGCGACCGAGCAGCGCAGCGAACGCGCCGCCGCCGACGCCCTGCGCGCGCGGCTCGCCGCCGTCTAGCCGCAGCGGTCCGCCGGCTGCCGGGACCCGATCCGGTTTTGACGGTTCCGGGGATGTGGTTGGTCGGGGCGAGCGGCTAGCGTGTCAACACCGTGCGGTGGTCCACAGGTGATCGTCGCCGCGCCTGGGGAGGCCCTTCATGAAGTTGCCGCGTTCCGCCGCGGGCTGGACAATCGCTGTCTTCGGCGTGTTGGCGCTGGTGATGGGCGTGCTCGGGCTGCTCTGGCCGGAGGCGCTGCTGCGCATGCTCGGGTTGGACGTGCCGACCACTCGCTCCGCCGGTGACCACACTGGCACGTTCCTGCTGGCGTCCTCGATGGCGTCGTTCAACATGGGGGTCTACTACCTGCTCGCCACGGTCACCGAGTGGCGGGCCTTCTACCGGTTCACGGTGGTCTTCCGTCTGGTCACCTTCACCGTGTTCACCATCGCCGTGCTGGCCGACATCGCCCCCGACCGGTTCTTCGGGGTGGCCGCCTGGGAGGGGCTGGGCGCACTGGCCACCGCCGTCGGCCTGCGCCTCGACGCCCGCAGGGGCGCGCCGGTCGGCATCGACGCGACGCCCGACGGCACCGACCCGGCCTTGCCGGCGGGCGACGCCGGGGACGGTCCCGGCGCTGCCGGCGCCGCTCCGGCGGACGCGGTGCGCTGAGCGACTGGCCGGGTTGGGTATTTTCGAGCAGTGACCGACACCCCGACTGGCGGCTTGCCAGTGCCGATCGTGCCCGGTCTGACCGATTTGCGGGTCTTTGCCCGGGGCGGTTACGCGACCGTCTACCAGGCCACCCAGATCTCGGTGGGGCGTGAGGTCGCCGTCAAGGTGGAGAACCGCACGCTGGACAGCGAGCGCGACCAGGCCCGTTTTCTTCGTGAGGCGCGGGCGGCCGGGCGGATGTCGTCGCACCCGCACGTGGTGGACCTCTTCGACGTCGGGGTCACCATCGACCAGCACCCCTACCTGATCATGGAACTCTGCGACGGGTCGTACGCCGAGCGCATGCGCACGTCGCCGCTGGGCCCGATCGAGGCTCGCGACCTCGGCCTCAAGATCGCTGACGCGCTTGCCCACTCGCACGCGGCCGGCGTGCTGCACCGCGACGTCAAGCCGGCGAACATCCTCTACTCGCCCTTCAACTCGGCGGTACTCGCCGACTTCGGGCTGGCCGTGCTCGCGGAGCATCGGGACGCCTCGGTCACCCTGGAGGTGCTCACGCCGGCGTACGCGCCGCCGGAGATGTTCAGCCACAGCCCGCCGTCGCCGGCCGTCGACGTGTACGCGCTCTGCGCCACCCTCTACGCGGTGATGCACGGCCGGCCGCCGCGCTGGCAGTCCGAGCGCAACCCCAGCCTGGTCACCGTGCTGGAGATGTTCAACCAGCCGGTCCCCACCCTGCCCGGCGTGCCGGACGAGCTGATCGACGTGCTGCGCGTCGGCATGGCCAACGACCCGGCCGACCGGCCCTCCGCCCTCGAACTGCACGAACTGCTCGCCAGCCTGCCGCTCGGCTCGCCGTCGGCACCCGTCAGCGGCGCCCCGGTCAGCGGCGGCCCGACCCACTCCGGCCCGTACGCCACCGGCCAGCCCGTACCCCGCCCTCCGGTCGAGGACGCCCACCCAACGGCTCCCGGCGGGCGGCGCTCCCTGCGGCGCTGGTTCCTCGGCGGCGCCGGGGTTCTCGCGCTCGCTGCCTCGGCAACCGCCGGAGCCCTGGTGGCCAGCAGCCCGCAGCCGCCCAGCCCGACCCCGTCGGTGAGTCGGGCCGCCGCGCCAGCGACCGGGCCACTGCCCGGCTGCACCACCGCCGCCGGCGCGCAGACCGCCCTGCCGGACGGCGCACGATGCCTGCCCGAGCTGGAGTGCTTCGGCCCGGTGCGGATCCGCGGCACCCGTGCCGAGGCGGTCCGGGTCCCCTGCGCCGGGCGGCACACCTGGGAGACGTACGCCGAGGGCCTCCTGCCGGTGTCGCTGATCGGCGCCGAATACGACGACGTGGTCGCCGCCGAGCCGGTAGGCAAGGTGTGCAGTGCGACCACGTTCCGGTTGACCACCGGGATCACCGAGTCGGCCGGCTGGCACCTGGAGGTGCTGCCGCCGGTGGACGGCAGCATCGACCGGACCTACCGGTGCCTGGCCGGGCGGGGCGTGGACGCGCTCACCGCGCCCACCCTCACCGGTCGCTGAGCCCGCCCGGCCCGCGCCGCCGTTCATGCACCGCACGCAACGCGTCCCGGCTGTCCAGGGCGTCGAGGGTGTCCGCGTCCAGCCCGTACGGCATTAACTCCGGCGGCCCGGCGGCCGGCCGGTCCGCCGGCTCCGGGTCGTCGCCCTGTCGGGCGGCGGAGACGGCCACCCCGGCGACCATGGTCAGCAGGACACAGAGCAGCGCGAGGACCACGCCGAGAAGATCCTGGCGGCGCCAGACGACCAGCATGACCAGCGGCGCGAGGGCTCCCAGCGCCGCGACCACCGCTACGATCCGCGCATCGGGCCTGGACAGTCGGCTCACCCCTCCAGCATGTCGCGGCCGGGCCGGCTGTCAACCGCAGAGAGCCGACCGGCGCGTCGCTCCGAGTCGATCGATCGGCTTGGCTGGACTGACCCGATCGGTGCGCACACGCAATGGGCAGGAGCCGCTACTCTCGGTGTCCCGCAGGCTCTTTCGGCAGCGAGGTCGCCCATGAACTCAGGCAGTTCGCAGTCCCGGCTCCGCTCGATCGCGACGACGTTGGCGGTCGCCCTGACCCTCACCCTGGCCGCCGCCGCCGGGTGCGACAGCCGTCAGGAGCCGGACCTGCCGTCCGTGCAGGAGAAGATGCGCGAGACACGCATCTACGGCCAGTCGAAGCTGCGCATCGGTGTCGCCACGAACGAGCCGCTCATGGGTGAGTTGCGAAACGGCCAACACGTCGGTTTCGACGTCGAGATCGCCCGGTACGTCGCCGCCTCCCTCGGCTACGAGGGGGACCAGCGGCTGGAGTTCATTCCGGTGGCCACCGAGGAGCGGATCCCGGCGCTGCAGGGCGGCACGGTAGACCTCGTGGTGTCCAGCTTCTCCATGACCGAGAAGCGCAAGGAGGTCGTGAGCTTCGCCGGGCCGTACTTCGTCACCACCCAGGAGGTGATGGTGCCGACCCGGCTGAGGGGCAAGATCAGCACCATTGAGGACCTTCGTAACCCGGACTACAAGATCTGTACCAGCGGCGGCTCCACCTCCGAGGCCGAGCTGGAAAGTCACCAGGTCAGGGCCTTGGTCGTGAAGACCGTTGGTGACTGCGTCGCCGGCATCCGGGCAGGCCGCTACGACGCGGTCAGCTCCGACGAGACGATCCTCGCCGGCTTCCTGGCCCGTCACCCGAAGGAGTTCGAGATCGTCGACCTGCCGTTCGGCACCAGCGAGTTGCTGGGCGTCGGTGTGCCGATCGGCGACCCGGCACTGCGCGACCTGGTTGCGTTCTTCCTACAGAAGAGCTACCAGCAGGGGCGGGACGAGGAGGCAAGTCCCTGGCAGACCGCGTACAACAGGACTCTGGGCCCGTGGCTGAAGGCCGAGAAGCGCCAGCCGCAGCCGCTGGAGGTGCCAAAGCTGGTCGACTTCGACGACAAGGCGCCCGCGAAGTGAGCACGGCGGCGACCGCCACCGGCGGCGACGGCCCGGTCCCGCCGCCCCGCACGTCCGTGCCGGGCGCCGCCGCGTCGCCGAGCATCGACGGTACGGAGGCTGCCGCGTCCTCGGCTGTCGACGGTTCGGCCGCTGGCGCCGTGGGTGGCGTCGACTGGCCGGTCGGCGTGCCGGCCGCCGAACCCGCCGAGCCGGTCGTCGCCGACGTCGAGCCCGGGCGGGTCCGGTGGGACCCGGCGGAGCGGCGCGCCCGCGCCAGCCAGTCGTTCTGGACCGCCGTGGTGGGCGTACCGGCGATCTTCTCGGTTCTCCGCCTCGGGGTGGAGGCGGGCGGCGAACTCCAGACCACGCTGCTGCTGGTGGCGAACGTCGGGCCGGTCAACCTGCTGGCCGGCTTCCTGACCACGGCGGCCCGGCTGCTCTCCACCGGCATGGTCGCCGTCTTCGCGCTCGGCGCGGTGCTGGCCGTCAGCGCGGATCGACTCCCGCCGGCCACCCGTCGTCGGCCGCTCTTCGCGCGCTGGGTCGACATCACCCCGGCCTGGGTGGTGCTGGCAAGTTTCCTGCTCGCCCTGATCACCTGGCCGCTGCTCTACCTTCCGCTGCTGTTGCCGGCGTTCGTGGCCGCGTTCCAGCTCCGCCCCGGCCGGCTGCACGAGCGGGTCGCGCCACGAGTGTTGCTGATCGTCGCGCTGCTCGCCGGGTACGGCTGGCTGGTGCTGCCCACGCTGCGCGACGCGGTGGACCAGGGGGGCGAGCGGCCGGTGCTGGCGCTCATCGTGGTGCCGCCGTTGCTGGCACTATTCATCGCCGGGCCGCTGCCCGGGATGGTGATCCGGCCGCTGGCGTCGGTGACCGAGGTGGCGGTGCTGGCCATGCTGGTCTGGGCCGCGCTGCCGGTGATCAGCACGCCGGTGCTGCCGCTGACCGTCACCACGGTGGGCGCGGAGAACGGCCCCACCGAGGACGTTCGCGGGCACGTGGTCACCACCGACGACGTCAACATGGTGATCCTTCAGGAGCAGGGCGGCGTGCGGTACGTCCCGGTCGACCTGGTACGCGCCCAGGTGCTCTGCCCGAGCGAGGAGGAGCTCCCCCGACACCGGCTGCGCATCCACGACTTCCACGTCGAGGACTCGCTGCTGGAGGGGCTGGGCCGCCGCGTCCGACCGGTGCACCGCATCGACGCCGCCTGCCGCACTCCCGGTTGAATGCTGCCGCTGTGGCTCGTGGTGGGGCGGGTCAGTAGGACTTGTCCTGGCCGAGGACGTGCTGGGCGACGAAGTTGAGGATCATCTCCCGGCTGACCGGGGCGATCCGGCCGGCCCGAACCGCGCCGAGCAGGGTGGCCACCCCGTACTCGGTGGTCATGCCGGCCCCGCCGAGCGCCTGGACGGCGGTGTCCACGGCGAGCGCGGCGGCCTCCCCGGAGGCGTACTTGGCCATGTTGCCGGCCACCCCGGCCTCCAGGTCGCGGCCGGCGTCGTACAGGGTGGCCGCCTTCTGGATCATCAGTCGGGCCAGTTCCACCTGTACCGCCGCGTGCGCCAGCGGGTGCGACACCGCCTGGTGGGAGCCGATGGTCCGACCACCCCACACCTTGCGGGTGGCGGTGTACTCGCTGGCCCGCTCGATGGCGTACCGGCCGGTGCCGGCGCCCATCGCGGCCACGGTGATCCGCTCCGGGTTGAGCCCCGCGAAGAGCGCCGGCAGGCCGGCATCCAGCGACTCGCCGACCAACGCGTCGCCGGGCAGTCGCACGTCGTCCAGGTAGAGGAGGAACTGGTTCTCCGGGGACAGGATCTCCATGTCCAGCTTGGACCGGGTCAGCCCGGCCGCGTCCGTCGGCACGAGGAACAGCGCCGGCTTGAGCTTTCCGGTCGCCGCGTCCTCGGTACGGGCCACCACCAGCACGTGGTCCGCCTCGTCGACGCCGGAGATGTAGCACTTGCGGCCGGAGAGGAGCCACCCGTCGCCGTCGCGGCGGGCCACCGTGCCGAGGCGGTGGAAGTTGGAGCCGGCCTCCGGCTCGGTGATCGCGAAGACGATCTTCTGGGAGCCGTCGGCGAGGCCGGGCAGGTGCCGCTTGCGCTGCTCCTCGGTGCCGTGCCGGCTGAGGATGGTGGCCGCGATGGCCGGGGAGACCACCAGCAGCAGCAACGGACAGCCGGCCGCCGCCAACTCCTCGCAGACGATGGCCAGCTCGGTGATGCCGCCGCCCCCGCCGCCGTACTCGGTGGGGATGTTGACCCCCAGGTAGCCGAGCTGGCCGGCCTCGGTCCACAGCTCGGTGGTGTGCTCGCCGGCCTTAGCCTTCTCGACGAAGTAGCCGTGGCCGTACCGGCGGCCCAACGCCCGCACGGCGTCGCGCAGCTGGTCCTGCTCGGGGGTGAGGTCGAAGGTCATCGGGGGTCCTCCTCGGGGTTCGACTGCTCCAGGTCGAGGTGCGGCGCAAGGCGCACCGAGCTGGAGTTGTCGATAACGGCCAGCACGGCGCCGGTGCGCACCTGACCGCCGGCCGGCACCGGCAGTTCGGCGACGACACCGTCGGTCGGGGCGAGCACGGGATGTTCCAACTTCATCGCTTCCAGGGTGAGCAGCGGATCGCCGGCCGCGACCCGTTGGCCGACCTGGACGTGCACCCGGGTTACCGCGCCGGGCAGCGGCGCGAGCAGCGACCCGGCGGCCAACTCCGCGGTGGGCAACGGGAAACGCGGCAGCTCGGTCAGGCTCGCCGCCCCGTCCGGGCCGTCCACGAAGACCGCCGACCCCACCCGGTGTACGCCGTACGCGTGCCGCACGCCGTCGACGTCGAGCACCACCCGGCCCGGGGCGGCCTCGACCAGTGCCACGACGCGATCGGCGACGGGGTCGGTGGACCACTCGGCGAGCCCGCCCGTGCGGTCCAGTCGGTAGCGGACCTCGATCTCGCCGTCCGCCCCGGCGAAGCGGGTGACCTGCGGAACGGCGGGCACGTTGCGCCAGCCCGACGGCAGGCCGGTGAGCACCCGGGAATCGACGCGACGGCCGGCGGCCGAGGCGAGCGCCGCCGCGAGAGCGGCCAGCGGGAGCCGGTTGGCGGGGAGCAGCGAGGTGAAGACCTCCGGGTGCCGGTCCAGGAATCCGGTGTCGATCTCCACGGCGGCGAATGCGGGGCTGCGCAGCACGCGGACCAGCAGATCCCGGTTGGTCGTCAACCCGTGCAGCTCGGCCCGGGCCAGCGCGGTGGCCAGCAGTCGGGTCGCCTCGGCCCGGGTCCGGCCCCACGCGACCAGCTTCGCGAGCATCGAGTCGTAGTGCACGCCGACCACCGAGCCGGCCACCACCCCCGAGTCGAGCCGCAGCCCCGGCCCGGCCAGCGCGCCGAACTCGGTGACCACACCGGGGACCGCGAACCGGTGCAGGGTGCCGGTGGCCGGCCGCCAACTCGCTGCGGCGTCCTCGGCGCAGAGGCGTACCTCGATCGCGTGGCCGGTGCTGGCCGGCAGCGCCGCAGGCAGCGGCTCACCCTCGGCGACGAGCAGTTGCAGCCCGACCAGATCCAGCCCGGTGCACAGCTCGGTGACCGGGTGCTCCACCTGGAGCCGGGTGTTCATCTCCAGGAAGAAGAACTCTCCGCCCGGGGCGAGCAGGAACTCCACCGTGCCGGTGCCCAGGTAGTCGACCGCACGACCAGCGGCCACCGCCGCCTCGTGCAAAGCCGTCCGCACCTCCGCCGGCACGACCGCCGGCGCCTCCTCGACGATCTTCTGGTGCCGGCGCTGGATCGAGCACTCCCGGTCGCCGAGGGCGACCACCCGACCCTGGGTGTCGCCGAAGATCTGCACCTCGACGTGCCGGCCGCGTTCGACGTACCGCTCGATGAAGACCGTGCCGTCGCCGAACGCCGCAGCGGCCTCGCGGCGCGCCGAGGCGACGGCCTCGGCCAGCCCGGCGGCGTCCCGGACGATCCGCATCCCGCGCCCACCGCCACCGGCGGACGCCTTCACCAGCACCGGGAAGTCGGTGATCTCGTCGGTGTCGGTCCAGCTGGGCAGCATCGGCACGCCCGCGTCGGCGAGCAGCGCCTTCGCCGCCAACTTGTCGCCCATCGCGCCGATCACCTTTGCCGGCGGCCCGACCCAGGTCAGCCCGGCGTCGGTCACCGCCGCCGCGAACTCGGCGTTCTCGGCCAGGAAGCCGTAGCCCGGGTGGACGGCGTCCGCGCCGCTGCGGTGGGCCGCGTCCAGGATCAGGTCGACCCGCAGGTACGTCTCGGCCGGCGTGTTCCCCGGCAGCCTCACCGCCTGGTCGGCCTCCAGGACGAACGGCGCCGCGGCGTCCGCGTCCGAGTGCACGGCGACCGTCTCCACGCCGAGCGCTCGGCAGGTCGCGAAGACCCGACGCGCGATCTCCCCCCGGTTGGCCACCAGAAGTCGGTTGATCATATTGGTTCCGCCCCCTACATCCGGAAGACGCCGAAGCCATCAGCGCCCTTCACCGGCCCGTTGTGGATCGCCGACAGGCAGAGCCCGAGGACGGTCCGGGTGTCCCGAGGGTCGATCACCCCGTCGTCGTAGAGCCGGCCGGAGAGGAAGAGCGCGCCGGACTGCGACTCGATCTGCTGCTCGACCATCATCCGCATCGCCGCGTCGGACTCCTCGTCGTAGTCGCGCCCCCGGGCGGCGGCGGCCTGCCGAGCCACGATGGAGAGCACCCCGGCGAGCTGCGCCGGGCCCATCACCGCCGACTTCGCGTTCGGCCAGGTGAACAGGAACCTCGGCTCGTACGCCCGGCCGCACATGCCGTAGTTGCCGGCCCCGTACGAGGCACCGAGGTTCACCGTCAGGTGCGGCACCGTCGAGTTGGAGACCGCGTTGATCATCAATGCGCCGTGCTTGATGATGCCGCGCTGCTCGTACTCGGTGCCGACCATGTAGCCGGTGGTGTTCTGCAGGAAGATCAGCGGGGTGTCGGCGACGTTCGCGAGCTGGATGAACTGCGCCGCCTTCTGCGCCTCCTCGCTGAACAGCACCCCCCGGGCGTTGGCCAGCACGCCCACCGGGTAACCGTGCAGCTCGCCCCAGCCGGTGACCAGCGCATCCCCGTACGCCGGCTTGAACTCGTCGAAGTCGCTGCCGTCCAGGATCCGGGCCAGCACCTCACGCGGGTCGAACGGCACCTTGAGGTCGGCGCTGGCGATGCCGAGCAACTCCTCCGGGTCGTACTTCGGCGGCTGCGGGACGGCCGTACGCGGCGGCGGGCCCTGCTTGCGCCAGTTCAAACGGCGGACACACTGCCGGGCCAGCCGGATGCCGTCCCGCTCGTCCTCGGCCAGGTAGTCGGCGAGCCCGGACGTGCCGGCGTGCATCGTCGCCCCGCCCAGCGACTCGTCGTCGGTGACCTCACCGGTCGCCATCTTCACCAGGGGCGGCCCGGCCAGGTAGACCTGCGAACGGTCCCGGATCATGATCACGTGGTCGGACATCCCCGGCACGTACGCGCCACCGGCCGTGGCGTTGCCGAAGACCACGCTGACCGTGGGGATGCCCGCCGCGGAGAGCCGGGTCAGGTCGCGGAACACCCGACCGCCCGGGATGAAGATCTCCGCCTGGGTCGGCAGGTCCGCCCCGGCCGACTCGACCAGGTTGACCATCGGTAGCCGGTTGGCCAGCGCGATCTCGCCGGCCCGCCGGGTCTTCGCCAGCGACCACGGGTTGACGGCGCCGCCACGTACCGTCGGGTCGTTGGCGATGATCAGGCACTCCACGCCCTCGACCACCCCGATGCCGGTGACCACGCTGGCACCGACCGGGAAGTCCGTGCCGAACGCGGCGACCGGCGACAGCTCCAGGAACGGGCTGTCGGCGTCCACCAGCAGCTCGATCCGCTCCCGGGGAAGCAGCTTGCCGCGGGAGTGGTGCCGGGTCACGGACTTCTCGCCGCCACCGGCCCGGGCCTGGTCCAGCGCGGCGTCCAGTTCGGTCAGCCGGTCCAGCAGCGCCGCCCGGTTCGCCGTTGGCCCCGGTGCGGACGGGTCGATCGCACTGTCCAGAATGCTCACAGCCCCATCCCCTTCGCGATGATCTCATTCATGATCTCGGTGGTGCCGCCGCCGATGCCGAGGATCCGGGCGTCCCGGTAGTGCCGCTCCACCTCGGCGTCGCGGAGGTAGCCGAAGCCGCCGTGCAACTGCAACGCCTGGTCGACGACCTGGTCGCAGGCGGCCACCGCCATGTTTTTGGCCATCGCCACCTCGGTCACCACCGGCTCCCCGGCCGCCACCCGCGCGGCCACCTCGTGCACGTACGACCGGGCCGCCTCGGCGCGGGTGTGCATCTCGGCCAGCCGGTGCCGGACCAACTGCCGGCTGGCCAGCGGGCGCCCGAAGGTCTCCCGGTCCCGGCACCAGCGCACGGCCAGCTCGACACAGCGCTGCGCGGTGGCGTACGCCTGGGTGGCCAGCGAGAGCCGCTCCGCCGCGAAGTGCTGCATGATCGCCAGGAAGCCGGTGTTCTCCGCGCCGATCCGGTTCGCCACCGGCACCCGTACGTCCACGAAGGAGAGCTCGGCGGTGTCGGAGCAGTGCCAGCCGAGCTTCTCCAACCGGCGGCCCACGGTGAAGCCGGGCGTGCCCTTGTCGATCACCAGCAGGGTGAGTTCGCCGCTACCCGGAAATTCGGTGCAGACCGCCGTGGTCACGAAGTCGGCCCGGTGCCCGCTGGTGATGTAGGTCTTCGACCCGTTCACCACGTAGTGGTCGCCGTCGCGGCGGGCGGTGGTGCGGATCCCGGCCACGTCCGAGCCGCCGTCCGGCTCGGTGATCGCCAGCGCGCCGATCATCGTGCCGGCCAGGGTGGGCCGGACGTACCGCTCGACCAGGTCGTCGGCGCCGGGCGTCGTCGTGCCGCCGAGCCGGCCGCCCAGCGAGCCGCCGGGGTGGACGCCGGCTGCCGCGACCATGTGTGGCAACGCGATGCCGTGCGTGAACAGCGCTGCGACCAGGCCGGACGAGCCGCCGGAGCGGATCAGCTCCTCGGTCACGATGATCGAGTCGAGCAGATCACCGCCGCTGCCGCCGACCGACTCGGGGAAGCTGATGCCGAGCAGGCCGAGCTTCGCGGCGGTGGCGTGCAGTGCCCGGGGCACCTCACCGGCGCGTTCCCACTCGTCGAGGTGCGGCAGCACCTCGCGGGTCACGAAGGCGCGCGTCAGCTCGCGCAGTTGCCGCCGCTCCGGAGTGTCCACGATGCTCATGGCGTCTCCTCGCCCGTGCCGGCCGATGCCGCCGGGCCGGTCGGCACGTTGACCGGCAGGTCGACGATCCGGGAGCGCAGCAGCTCACCGAGTGCCTTGGCCTGCGGGTCGAACCGGGTGGACGCGGCCACCCCCGCCCCGAGCAGTCCCTCGATCACGAAGTTGACCGCGCGCAGGTTCGGCAGCTCGTACCGATGCACGGCCAGCGAATCGGTCTCCGGCAGCAGTTCCGCCAGCCGTTCGACGGTCAACCACTCGCGCAGCCAGGCGTACCCGGCGTCGGAGCGCGCCCAGACGCCGAGGTTGGCGTCGCCGCCCTTGTCCCCGGAGCGCGCGCCGACCACTTCGCCGAGGGCTCCCCGCCGGGTCGGGCCCTCGACCGCGGCCGCCCCGCCACCCGGTGACGTCTCGGTCTCCGGCGCGGGCGGAGCGCCGGTACGGATCGGTGGGGCGATCGGCACCCGTTCGCCGCCGGGCAGCACCGCCACGTGCGACACAGCATCCTGCGGCGCGGTGTCGGCGGTGAAGACGCCGTACGGTGTGGCGTCGCCCGGCAGGGTGGTCAGCGTGCAGCCCGGGTAGGAGGCCAGCGCCAGTTCGACGGCGGCGGCCGAGAAGGCCCGACCGGCCCGCGTCCGGTCGCTGTCGTGCAGGTGTACGTGGAGCAGGGCGCTGGCCGCCTCGGTGTCGACGGCGTCCGGGTGGTCGGTCCGGGCCAGCACGAACTCCAGCCCGTCCTTGCCCACCGCCTCCTCGACCTGGCCGCGGACCAGGGCTGCCTTCGCCTCGATGTCCAGCCCGCAGAGCACGAAGGTCATCGAGTTGCGGAAGCCACCGAGGTTGTTGACGCCCACCTTCAGCGTCGCCGGCGGTGGGGTGCCGTGGACGCCGGAGACCAGGACCCGGTCCGGCCCGTCGGGTCGCAGCGTCACAGTGTCCAGCCGGGTGACCACGTCCGGCCCCAGGTACGCCGGCCCGCCGATCTCGTAGAGCAGTTGGGCGGTGACCGTCTCCACGGTGACCGCGCCGCCGGTGCCCGGATGCTTGGTCAGCACCGTGGAGCCGTCCGGGTACACCTCGGCGATCGGGAAGCCGGGCCGGCGCCCACCGTCGGGCAGCTCAGTAAAGAAGCTGAAGTTGCCCCCGGTGACCTGCGCGCCGCACTCGATGAGGTGCCCCGCGACGGTCGCCCCGGCCAACTGGTCCAGGTCGTCGCGGCTCCATCCGTACCGGGCGATGGCCGGGCCGACCACCAGCGACGCGTCGGTGACGCGGCCGGTGACCACCACGTCCGCCCCGCCGTCGAGGCAGGCGGCGATCCCGAACGCCCCCAGGTAGGCGTTCGCGGTCAGCGCGTCGGGCCGCTCGATCGTGTCGCCCTCGACGTACCCGACCCGGGCCGGCAGGCCCAGCCGGTCGGCGAGCCGTTCGATGGCGGCAGCCAGGCCGGCGGGGTTCAGCCCACCGGCGTTGGTCACGATCCGCACCCCCCGGTCGAGGGCGGTGCCGAGGCAGGTCTCCAGCTGCCGCAGGAAGGTCTTCGCGTAGCCGAGGTTGGGGTCGCGCAGCCGGTCCCGACCGAGGATCAGCATGGTCAGCTCGGCCAGGTAGTCGCCGGTCAGCACGTCCAGCTCGCCGCCGTCGAGCATCTCCCGCCAAGCGGTGAACCGGTCGCCGTAGAAGCCGGAGGCGTTGCCGATCCGGATCATGACCGCACTCCGTTCCCAGCGGCGGGCGCGGACGGGTCGCGGCCAGCGCCCGGCGGGCCGGCGAACGCCTGTGCCACGTCGAGCCACTCGTCGACGACCGGGCCGCTGGCCAGCAGGGCGGTGTCGGCGCGGTGTCGGCGCTGGGTGACCAGGAGGCAGAAGTCCCGGGCCGGACCGGTCAGCCGGTCGGCGGCGTCCGCCGGACCCCAGCTCCACGTGTCACCGCCGGGCCCGGTCAACTCGACCCGGACCGGCGCCGTCGGTGCCGGCCGGCCGTGCGCCGCGAAGCCGTGCCCGAGGGTACGCACGCCGAGGTGCGCCACGTGTCGGAGCCGGTCGCTGGCGGGGCGGACGACGCCGAGCGCGTCGGCCACATCCTCGCCGTGCGCCCAGGTCTCCATGATCCGGGCGGTCGCCATCGAGGTGGCCGACATTTGGGTGCCGTACCAGGGCAGCTTCGCACCGACCGGGACGGCGGCCAGCGCGGCGGCGAGGGCCGTCCGGCCGGCGCGCCACCGGGCGAGCAACTCGGGCGGTGGCGCGAGGAACTGCTCCGCACCGTGGTCGACCAGCCGGGCCAGGTCCGGTGCGGCGGTCACCGTCGCGAAGAAGGCCGCCGCGTCGGTGGCGGCCAGCAACGCCACGTGGTCGGTCCAGGCGAGGTGGGCGATCTGGTGCCCGATGCTCCAGCTCGGTGCGGGGGTCGGCTGCGCCCAGTCGACCGTCGGCAGCGGGCTCACCAGTGCGTCCAGCTGATCGGACTCGTCGGCCAGATCCGCGAGTAGATCCTTGAGGTCGACCATGGTGCCTCCGGTCAGGGCGGCCCGGCAGCGGGCGGCAGGTCAGGGCGTGAGCAGGGTGGCGAGCTGGCGTTTCCAGGTGGCGAGCAGGGCGGTGCGGCGGGCCGAGTCGTCGCTGAGCAGGTTGGCCACCCCGAGCCCGCGCAGCAGGTCGAGGGTGGCCTGCACCGCCTCGCGGACGCCGGGACGGCGCTCGTCGACGCCGAGCAGGGCGACGGTGAGTCGGTGCATCTCCCGGCCGACCGTCGCCTCCAGTGGCACCAGGGCGTCCCGAAGCTCCCGGTCGGTGCGGGCGGCGACCCAGAGTTCGAGCGCGGCGACGAAGAGCGGCCCGGTGAACGCCGCGGCAAGCAGGTCGATCACCCGGTCCAGCCGCTGCGGCCCGGCGGGCAGCGCCTCCGCCTCGGTGCGCAACTCTTCGGCCCGGCGCTCGGCCAGGTGGGCGACGGCGGCCGTGACCAGCGCGGCTTTGGTGGGGTAATGGTGTAGCTGAGCACCGCGGGAGACGCCGGCCCGGGCCGCGACGACGGTGGTGGTGGTGCCCGACCAGCCGTGCTCGATCAGGCAGTCGACGGTCGCCTCCAGCAGTCGGGCCTGGGTGGCTCGGCTGCGCTTCTGCTGAGGGACGCGCGTCGATGTGGTGGACACGGGGACAGCCTGCGGCCTACGAAACAAACAGTCAAGACTGATTTTTTCTATCCTCGGTGGCGGGCGCAGCTCCTGGACGCGCGGGCCGGTGTCCGTGCTTCCTGGTCCCTGTCGAGCTGCCCCATATTTGGGGCAGCCTCCGCACGCCACGTTCCGCGCAGCAGCTCCGACAGGCGCAGCCCGGCACAGAGCGCCACCGCCAGCACCGCCTTGGGTGCAGGGTCGGGTGCCCGGTGGGATGCCGCGCAGCTTGGGTGCCGGATCGGGTGCCGTGCGGTTCGGGACGGTCTCAGATCTGGGGCAGCTCGACAGGCAGCGAGGGTGGTCCCCGGCCCGCCCCGCCCTCGGCAGGCCCGGCCCGCCCTCGGCAGGCCCGGCCCGCCCTCGGCAGGCCCGGCCCGCCCCCGGCGGCCTGGGCCTGCGGGCGCGGTGGCGGCCGTGGCCGAAGCTGCGTGTCAGCGGCCGTCGCGTGGGGCGAAGACGGCCAGGGCCTCGGCGTCGCTGTGCTCGGAGCGCAGGTACTCATCGACCCAGGCGGCGGCGTCGGGGAAGGTGGAGTCGGCGGTCACCCGGGCGCAGGCGAGGTCCACGTCGAAGTTCGTGCGACGCAGCTGCACGCCCGGCCCGAGCAGCGTCCACCACGCGCCCACCCCGCCGTACGGCATGCCGATGCTGCCGGCGTTTACCACCAGGCGGCGGTCGACCAGCCGAGTGAACGGCATGTGGGTGTGGCCGCAGACCACCGTCGTCACCTCGTCCGGCAGGGCGGCGAAGGCCTCCGCCCAGCGCTCCATCCGGGTGTCGACGAGCACGACCTCCTCGTCGTCCCGAGGGGTGGCGTGGCAGAAGAGCACCGGGCCCAGACCGTCGATCTCCAGGGTCACCGTCAGTGGCAGCGCGGCCAGCCGCGTGAGGTGGTCATCGCGGAGCTGCGCGGCGGCCCAGTTCGACACCTCGATTGACGCGGGGCTGCCTTTCCGCGCCTCGACCAGTTCGCGGTCCGCGTTGCCGCCGACCCAGCAGACCCGGTCGCCGAGGCCGGCGAGCACGTCCAGCACCTCGACCGGCTGCGGGCCGGCTGCGATATCGCCGGTGAGCACGATGAGGTCGGCGGCGGCGACGTCCGGCTCGGCCAGCACCGCCTCCAGTGCGGGTAGCACCCCATGGATGTCGGACAGCACAGCAACCCGGTTCAACATGGCTCCACCCTGGCGGCGGGCGAAGCGCCGAGTCCAGCGATTCTGCGCCGGGCAGAGAGAGACGGGGCGGTGGGCGGGTCCACAACGAAACGTCCCCGCCCACCGTCGGAGACGGTGGGCGGGGACGGGACGTGCTACTCAGACGCGGGCGCGACGGGCCAGGCGCTCCGGGTCGAGGATGATGATGCTCTTGCCGTCCAGGCGCAGCCAGCCGCGCGAGGCGAAGTCGGCCAGCGCCTTGTTGACCGTCTCCCGGGAGGCGCCGACGAGCTGGGCGATTTCCTCCTGGGTGAGGTCGTGGGTCACCCGCAGCACCCCGCCGTCCCGGGTGCCGAACCGGCCGGCCATCTGGAGCAGGTTCTTGGCGACCCGACCCGGCACGTCCGTGAAGATCAGGTCGGCGAGCGAGTCGTTGGTCCGACGCAGCCGCCGGGCGAGCACCCGGAGCAACTGCTCGGCAATCTCCGGACGGTTGTTCAGCCACGGCCGCAGCGCCTGCTTGCGCAGTCGCACCAGCCGGGTGTCGGTCACCGCGGTGGCGGTCGCCGTACGCGGACCCGGGTCGAAGAGCGACAGCTCACCGACCATGTCCGACGGGCCCATCACCGCGATCAGGTTCTGCCGGCCGTCCGCCGCGCGGCGGCCAACCTTGATCTTCCCGGACAGCAGGATATAGAGGCTGTCACCGGGCTCGCCCTCATTGAAGACGATCTCGCCCTTGCGGACCTCGATCGTCTCCATCTCCTTGGCGAGCGCCTCGGCAGCTTCCGGGTCTACACCCTGGAAGATCCCGCTGCGGGCCAGTACCTCGTCCATCGCGCACCTCCGCTTACGCGTGCCGTCCGTCGGCCGGGTCCGCCGTCCGCTGATCCCCTCGCGCGCCGCCAAGTCTAGGCGCACGTGAGCACGAATCAGAGGTCGCCCCTGGAATCTTGGTCGGTGGGCGTAACCTGCCCGACGTGCTGACCGAGCCAATCCTGACCAGCCGAGCCGAAGACGGGCGGGACATCCCGCTGCTGGTGTGGCGCGCCGACGGCCCGCTGCGGGCAGTCAGCAGCGGCCCGCTCGGCGGTGGCATCGGCGTCCGGCAATGGGTGCTGAACGCGACCGTGCCCATGTCGTACGACCGGGACGACCCCGCCGGGCACCTGGCCGCGCTCGCCGCCGACCTGGCCCTCGACGGCCCCGGGGTGGGCCTGCTGACCGGCGTTGATGTGACCGAGGTGGTTGCCCGGACCGACACCGGGGTCCGGGCTTGGGCGACCGTCGGGCTCGGCACCCCGGTGCTCGCCGCCGCGCCGGTTCCGGCCGCGCTCACCCAGCGGGTCGGCACGGTCAACATCGTGGTGTACGTGCCGGCCCGGCTCGCCGACTCGGCTCTGGTCAACGCGGTGGCCACCGCTACCGAGGCGAAGACCCAGGCGATCAGCGAGCTGGGGCTGTTGGGAACCGGTACCCCGACCGACGCGGTCACCGTCCTCTGCCCGGTGGACGGGCCGGAGGCGGCGTACGGCGGACCGCGCTCCACCTGGGGTGCCCCGCTGGCCCGGGCGGTGCACGCAGCGGTGCTCGCCGGTGGCGACCGGCAGGTCGTGCCCTGGTCGGACCAGCTGACCGGCTGAACTTCCGACCGATCGGCCCTCGTCGGCGCGTTTACGGCCCGGTAGGGTCGCGGACGATGTACGCTCCCGCCTCCCTCGCGCCCCGCCCGCGCCGCCGTGTCGCCCTCGGCGTCGCCGCGCTGCTGGCTGCCCTGCTCGTCGCCGGCTGCGCCGACTCCGGGGAGTCCCCGGTCTGGCAGCCGGGTGCCGGCGGCGGTGGCACCGGCGCTCCGGTGGCCACGGCCGGCCCGAAGGCCAGCGGGGATCCCTCGGCCTCCGGCGGGGACGCCGCCATCTCGCTCTCCGCCACCGGCGACATCATCATGGGCAACGCCCCGAGCCGACTGCCCGCCGCCGGTGGGAAGGGCTTCTTCACCTCGGTCACCGGGGCGCTCAAGGCCGACCTGGTGATGGGCAACCTGGAGGAGCCGCTGACGGTGGACACCGGCACCGGCAAGTGCGGGGCCAACTCCACCCGCTGCTTCCAGTTCCGGGCCCCACCGGAGTACGCCGCACACCTGCGGGACGCCGGCTTCGACGTGCTCAACCAGGCCAACAACCACGGCTACGACTACGGGCCGAAGGGTTACGAGAACACCCAGAAGGCGCTGGAGAAGTACGACCTGGAGCACACCGGCGCCCCGGACCAGATCACCGTGGTCGACGTCAAGGGCGTCAAGGTCGCCGTGGCCGGCTTCTCGTCGTACGTCTGGTCCAACAGCCTGGTCGACATCGCCAAGGCGAAGGCGGTGGTCGCCAAGGCCGCCACCCTGGCCGATCTGGTCGTGGTGCAGGTGCACATGGGTGGCGAGGGAGCGGACAAGACCCGGGTGAAGCCCGGCACCGAGATGTTCCTGGGTGAGAACCGGGGCGACCCGGTGAAGTTCTCGCACGCCATGATCGACGCCGGGGCGGATCTGATCGTCGGCCACGGGCCGCACGTGCTGCGCGGGATGGAGTTCTACCAGGGGCGTCTGATCGCGTACAGCCTGGGCAACTTCGCCGGTGGCGGCAACTCGCTGAGCAACACCGGCCGGCTCGGCTGGGGCGGTGTGCTCAAGGTGTCGCTCAAGCCCGACGGCACCTGGGCCGGCGGCTCGTTCACCTCGACGTACATGAACTCGGCCGGCAAGCCGACGATGGACCCGGACGACCGGGGCCTGGGTCTGGTCACCGAGTTGAGTCGCAGCGACTTCCCGAAGGACGGCGCCCGGTTCGACGGGCAGGGGAAGATCTCGCCGCCGACCGGCGGCTGACCCGGCGGGAACGTCCGGGGCGCGACGTAGGCTGACCGTCGTGACCAGTAGCCCACCCGGCGCCAGCGAGACCGACCTCGGGCGCAAACGCCGCGCCCGGAAGATCGGCCGGGTGCTGGCCGAGACGCACCCCGACGCGCACTGTGAGCTGGACCACTCCACCCCGCTGGAGCTGGCCGTCGCCACCATCCTCTCCGCGCAGTGCACGGACAAGAAGGTCAACGAGGTCACCCCGAAGCTCTTCGCCCGCTACCCGACCGCCGCCGCCTACGCCGGCGCCGACCGGGGCGAGATGGAGGAGCTGATCCGGCCCACCGGCTTCTACCGCAACAAGACCAACTCGTTGCTCCACCTCGGGCAGGCACTCCTCGACCGGTACGACGGCCAGGTGCCCGGCCGGCTCGCCGACCTGGTGACGCTGCCCGGGATCGGGCGCAAGACCGCCAACGTCATCCTGGGCAACGCCTTCGACGTCCCGGGCATCACCGTCGACACGCACTTCCAGCGGCTGGTGCACCGGTGGCGGCTGACCACCGAGACCGACCCGGTCAAGATCGAGCACGCGGTCGGCGCGCTGTACGAAAAGCGCGACTGGACCATGCTGTCGCACCGGATCATCTTCCACGGTCGGCGGGTCTGCCACGCCCGCAAGCCGGCCTGCGGCGCGTGCACGCTGGCCAAGCTCTGCCCCTCGTACGGCACCGGCCCGACCGATCCGGCCGCTGCCGCCAAGCTGCTCAAGGGCCCCCGGGCACGTGACCTGGCGACGGCGGCCGGGGTCGACCCGGCGCTGGTGCCCGCCCAGGCGGTCGCCGCGGAGGTGCCGTGAACCGGAGCCTCGCTCTGCTGCTCCTGCCGCTGCTGCTGGTCGTCGCCAGTTGCACCGACGGCACGGCCGACGACCCCGCACCCCGGCCGGCGGCCGCTGAGCGCCCGTCGCCATTCGACGACTGCGCCGCGCTGAGCACAGCACCCACGTCCGCCGCGGACGCGGCAGCACCCGCCTCGGGCGGGGAGGCACTGCCGGAGCTGACCCTGGCCTGCTTCACCGGCGGCGCACCGGTCGCTCTGCGGGACGTGGCCGGGCCGGCAGTGATCAACGTGTGGGCCTCCTGGTGCCCGCCGTGCCGTAAGGAGCTGCCCGCCTTCCAGCGGCTCAGCGAGCGGGCCTCCGGCCGGCTCCAGGTGGTCGGGGTGAACAGCCGGGACAGCCGCGGCGGCGCCCAGTCCATCGGGGAGGACTTCGGCGTCCGGTTCCCGATCCTGGTGGACCAGGGCGAAGCACTGCAACGGGAGCTGAAGCGCAACGCGATCCCGCTGACCCTCTTCGTCGACGCGCAGGGGCGGATCCGCCACGTCGACGCCAGCGGCGCGCTCGACGATGCCCGGCTCGTTGAGCTGGTCCACCAACACCTCGGTCTGACGGTGCCGGCGTGAGCCACCGACCGCCCGACTGGATCGAGCCCCTGCTGACCCGGTTGGGCACCGCCCGCGCCGAGGACTTCACCCGACTGACCACTCCGGCCGAGGGCGGCCGGGAGAGCGCCGTGCTGGTGCTGCTCGGCGAGCAGCCCGGCGCCGGCCCCGACGTGCTGGTCCTGCAACGCGCCGCCACCCTGCGCAACCACGCCGGCCAGCCGGCCTTTCCCGGGGGCGCGGCCGACCCGGAGGACGCCGACGTCCGCGCCACCGCCCTGCGCGAGGCGAACGAGGAGGTCGGCCTCGACCCGGGCAGCGTGACCGTGCTGGCCGAGTTGCCGAAGCTGTGGATCCCGGTCAGCGACTTCGTGGTCACCCCGGTGCTGGCCTGGTGGCACGACCCGCACCCGGTGCACCCCCGGGAGCCCGCCGAGGTGGCGCACGTGGCCCGGCTGCCGGTCAGCGAGCTGGTCGACCCGGCCAACCGGATGCGGGTCCGCCACCCCAGCGGCTGGATCGGGCCGGCGTTCTCGGCGCGCGGCATGCTGGTGTGGGGCTTCACCGCCGGGGTGCTGGCCACCCTGCTGGAGATGGGCGGGTGGGCCCGCCCGTGGCCGCGCAGCCGGGTGGTCGAGCTGCCGCCGACCGGGGCGACCCCCGCGCCGTCAGCCGGCACCGACGAGGTCGACGAGACCGCCCTACGCTGACCGCGCGGTCACCTTCAGCGAGCGATGGTCATCTGCCGGGCGTGCGGCCCGTACGCTTGACCCGTGTCCGCCGTGGATCTCGTCCTGCTGCTGCTCATGCTCGTGTTCGCGATCAGCGGATACCGCCAGGGCTTCGTCATCGGAATCCTGTCGTTCTCCGGCTTCTTCCTGGGCGCGTTGCTGGGCCTCCAGCTCGGGCCGCTGCTCGCCCGACAGTTCGTGGACAGCGGCACCCGGGTGCTGATCTCACTGGTCGTGGTCTTCGGGCTCGCCGTGGTCGGTCAGGCGCTGGCCGGCTGGGTCGGCTCGCACCTACGCAAGACGATCACCAGTGAGGTGGGCAGGCGGGTCGACGACGTCGGCGGGGCGTTCGTCTCGCTCTTCGCGGTGCTGCTGGTCGCCTGGCTGGTCGCCGTGCCGCTCGGGTCGTCCTCGCTGCCCTGGCTGGCCGCCTCGGTACGCAACAGCGCGCTGATCACAGTGGTGGACCGGGTCCTACCCGACCAGGCCCAGCAGCTCTCCACCGCACTGCGGGAAACCGTCGACACCAACGGCTTCCCGGACGTCTTCGGCGACCTCGCACCCACCCGGGCCCGGCAGGTCGAACCGCCCGACCCGGCGCTGGCCGGCTCCCAGGTGGTGGTCAACGGCCAGCGGTCGGTGGTCAAGGTGCTCGGCTCCGCCCCCAGTTGCTCACGCCGGATCGAGGGCTCCGGTTTCGTGTACGCCGACGACCGGGTGATGACCAACGCGCACGTGGTCGCCGGCACCCGCTCGGTGGCGGTCGAGCTCGGCGGCGATCGGTACGACGGTCAGGTGGTGGTCTACGACCCGGAGCGCGACCTGGCCGTGCTGCACGTGCCCGGGATGCCCGGCCCGTCGCTGCGGTTCGCCGCCGGCAACGCGGGCAGCGGCTCCGACGCCATCGTGCTGGGCTTCCCGCTCGACGGCCCGTACAACGCACAGTCGGCGCGGATCCGCGACGTCGACCGGATCAAGGGACCGGACATCTACTCCTCCGGCGACGTCAGCCGAGAGATCTACACGATCCGGGCGCTGGTCCGCAGCGGCAACTCCGGCGGACCGCTGGTGTCCGCCAACGGCCTGGTGCTCGGCGTCATCTTCGCGGCGGCGGCCGACGACCCGAACACCGGCTTCGCGGTGACCGCGGCCGAGGCACGCCCGGTGGCGCTGGCCGGCGCCGAACGCACCCGGGGCGTCGGCACCGGCGAGTGCACCTGACCGCCGCGCGGGTCAGCTCCGGGCTGGCGTGGCGGGTCGGCCCGCGGCCGGTAGCTTCGCCCGCCCCCACCGCGCTCCCCGGTCCAGCATCGCGCGAGCCATGATCGCGACGCAGGTGCCACCGTTGAGGAAGGACGCCACCACATCGCTCGGGTGGTGCATTCCCCGGTACATCCGGGTCATCGCCACGCCGAGCGGCACCACCAGCAGCAGCGTCCACCAGGCCACCTTCGCGCCGGTGCTCCGCGCCCGCAGCGCCAGCAGCACGGCGATGCCGACGTAGAGCGCCACCGCCGCCGAGGTGTGCCCGGACGGGAAGCTGGACGTGGGCGGTGAGACGTCCATGTGCTCCACCGCCGGGCGGTGCCGGTCGATCGCCAGCGTGGTCAGCAGGAACACCAGCGCCTGGGCGGTCACCGCCGCGCACAGGAACAGCGGATCCCGCCAGCGGCCCAACCAGAGCCGCAGCCCCAGCGCCACCAGCACGGTGACCACGACGATCATCTGGGTGCTGGCCAGGGTGCTGAACACCAGCGACACGTCGTTCCAGCCGCCGGTGCGCTCGGCGGCGAGTTCCCGGTTGACCGCGTCCTCCACGGACAACGGCCAGGCCTGGGCGAACACCCGGGTGACCAGCACCCCGAGCAACACCATGACGCCGAGCAGGAGGGATACCGGCAGCAGCACCCGCCGGGCGATCTGGACCACGGTCTCGGACATGGGCCGCCCAATACCCTGTCGCCATGGTCGTCACGCCTCAGGCCTCTCCAGGGTGCCGCTCCACCTCCGGCGCGACGCCGTCGCGGGCCGGATGGACGGGACGCAGTCCGGTGTGCGCCCGCCAGCTGGTGAACGCGGCCGTGGTCGCCGCGACCACCGCCGCACCCAGCAGCCAACCGCCGAACACGTCGCTGGCGAAGTGCACGCCGAGTGCCACCCGGCTCAGCCCGGTCACCACGGTCAGCAGCACCGCGGCGACCCAGAGCACGACCCGCCACGCCCCGCGCCCCGCGTACGGCAGGAACACCAGCAGCAGCACCCCGGCGGTCAGGGTGGCGTTCAGCGCGTGCCCGGAGGGGAACGAGTAGCCGGCGGCCCGCGCGACCGGGTCCAGCAGCTCCGGCCGGTCCCGGCCGACGAGCAGCTTGAGCAGCGGGCCCATCAACCCGCCCACCACCATCGTGGTGGTCACCCAGAGGGCCAGCCGGCGGGCTCCCCGGCGCAGCAGCCAGATCACCACGAGCAGGGCGACGGCCCGCAGCGGCATCGGCCCGAAAACCTCGGTCCAGCTCCGCATCAGCGTGACCCAGGCTGAATGGTCGAGCGCATAGCCGTGCAGCGCGTCGGTGACCGTCGTGTCCAGTCGGCGCAGCGGCGGCCAGGCCCCGAGCACCAGCAGGGCGAGCAGCGCGAACGGCACGAGCACCAGGAACGCCGCCGTGGCGGCCAGGGTCAGCCGCAGGCCCAGCGAATGGTCCGGGTCGAGGCGGCGCTGCCGCCAGGACGGGGTGTCGGCGGGGGCCAGGGTGCGCGGGCCGGGCGTGCTCATGCCGACGGTTCTACCCCACCGACGGTGGGGTCAGGCCTGCCGCACCGACCGGATCAGCGGGCGCGCCGGCGGAACTGCCGCACCATCAACGCCGCTCCGGCGACCAGGGCGACGAAGAGCGCGGCTCCGGTCCACAGCTGTTCCGGCGCCGAGTCGTCCTGCGCGCCCGCCGGCCGGGCCGTCCACCGGGTCTGCTGCCGGGGTGCGGTGAGGCCGAGCGGGTCGCTGCCGGCGCCGGTCACCGGCTCGTCGTCAGCGGAGCCGGGGGCGGGGCCGAAGCCGACCACGCCCGGCGACGTGAGGTCGTCCAACGGGTTGGCGGTCACCGGCGGCACCTGCGCGGTCAGCGCGGCCACCGGATCCACCACCCCGTACCCGAAGCGGTCGTCCCGGCCGGTCGGGCCGAGGTCACGTGCGGTGGCCAGCAACCGGTTGACCACCTCGCCGGCGGGCATCCGGGGGTAGCGGGACCGGACCAACGCGGCGGTGGCGGTCACCAGCGGCGCCGCGAAGCTGGTGCCCTGCACCCGCCAGTACCCGTCGGTTGGTTTGGCGCCGACCAACCCGGTGGCGGGGGCGGTGAGCACCGTCGCCCGGCCGGTGATCGACCCGGACCAGAGATTGTCGCTGCTGCGTTCCAGGCCGGCTACCGCGATCACGCCCGGCTCGCGGGCTGGGTACCAGACCTTGGAGTTGCTGGAGGTGGCCAGGTTGCCGGTGCAGGCGACCACCACCACGTCCCGGGCGAACGCGTAGTCCAGCGCCGCGGCCAGGGCCGGGCTGTCGCCGCTGCCGCCCAACGACAGGTTGATCACGCGGGCGCCATTGTCGACCGCCCAGCGCACTCCCTTGGCCACGATGAGCGCGTCGTCGTAGCGGTTTTCGTCGTCGAGCACCCGTACTGGCAGGATCCGGGCGTCCGGCGCCAGGCCGACCACACCCCGCTTGTCGTCTTTCCGCCCGGCGATCAGGCCGGCGACGGTCGTGCCGTGGCCCACCGGATCCGGACCGGCGCCGCCAGCGGGGCCCACCAGGTCGAGACCGGGCAGCACCTGGCCGGTCAGGTCGGGATGGCTGGCGTCCACTCCGGAGTCGACCACCGCGACGGTCACGCCCCGCCCGGTCGAGCTGCGCCACGCCGTCTCGGCGCGCAGCTCGTCGAGCTGCCACTGCTCGTCGCGGACCTGGTCACTGCGGGCCACGCTGTCACCGGGGGCGAACGCCACCGACGCGCCAGCGAGCTGGCCGCCTGCGGTGGGCACGGCGGCGGGCACGGCGGCTGCGGCCGGGGCCACGACGGCAAGCGCTGCCGCCACACCGAGCAGTACCCGGCCGGTCGCCCGTCGGGCCGCTGCCGGACAGCTGTGCCGAACCCCAGTCACATCCTCAGCCATTCATCCCGACGAAACCATGACGATCGGAGATTACCGGTTTCCCCACCTGTCACGGGAGGAACCGCTAAGACAAGGGTCACGGCGGCGGCAGCTGGGCGAGCTGGACGAGGCGTACTCCCTCCCGCCGGGTGACCAACCGACCACGACCAGGTGGCAGCGGCCCGGGCCGGACCGGCCCGACAAGTGCGCCCTCCTCGGGGCTGCCCGCCATCACCAGACCGGCGGTGGAAAGCTCCCGCAGCCGCTGCACGATCGGCTCGTACTGGGCCCGGCCCGCTCCGCCGGAGCGGCGGGCAAGCACCAGGTGCAGCCCGACGTCGCGGGCGTGCGGCAGGTGCTCCTCCAGTGCCCGCAACGGGTTCGCCGGCCCGGCCGCCACCAGGTCGTAGTCGTCCACCAGCACGAACAGCTCCGGTCCGGACCACCAGGACCGGTCACGCAGCTGCTGCGGGGTGACCTCCGGCCCGGGGGCACGCCGCTCCAGGTAGCCGGCGGCCGACTCGACCAGGTCGGCGGTGTGCGCCGCGGCGGTGCCGTAACCGATCAGGTGCGGCGTCTCGATGGCGCCGAGCAGGCTGCGTCGGTAGTCGACCAGGATCACCCGGGCCTGCTCCGGGGTGAACCGGGTGATGATCGAGGTGGCCAGCGCGCGCAGGAACGACGACTTGCCGCACTCCGCGTCCCCGAAGACCACGAAATGTGACTCGGTGGCGAAGTCGAGCACCACCGGGCGCAGGTCCGCCTCGGCGATCCCGATCGGCAGCCGCAGCCCGGTCGTCGCGGCGAGGTCCAGGTCGGCGTACGGCAACACCGGCGGTAGCAGCCGGACCCGGGGCGCCGGGGGACCCGCCCAACTGCCGGCGACTCGTTTGACCAGGTCGGCGGTGTCCCCGCTGGCGGCGGCGAGCTGAGGCAGCGCGGTGAGGAAGTGCAGGCTCTCCGCGGTCACCCCCCGACCGGAGCGCTCCGGCACGTTCGCGGCCGCCCGCCGGGCCACCAGCGAGTCGGCGGGGTCGCCGAGGCGCAGCTCCAGCCGGGAACCGAACAGATCCCGGATCGCCGGGCGGAAGTCCAGCCAGCGCAGCGCCGTGGCGACCACGTGCAGCCCGTACGACAGGCCCCGGGTGGCCAGGTCGGTGACCAGCGGCTCCAGGTCGTCGTACTCACCGCGGACGGTGCTCCAGCCGTCGATCACCAGGAACACGTCGCCGAACGGGTCGGCGCCCGGCTGGTTGGCCGTCCCCGCCGCGGCCCGGCGCTGCCGGTACGCGGCCATCGACTCCACGCCCAGCTCATTGAAGCGGCGTTCCCGCTCGGCCAGCAGGGTGGTCATCTCGCCGACGGTGCGCCGCACAGCGGTCGGGTCGGCACGGCCGGTCACCCCACCCACGTGCGGCAGGTCGCGCAGCGCGGCCAAGCCGCCGCCGCCGAAGTCGAGGCAGTAGACCTGCACCTCGGCCGGGGTGTGGGTGAGCGCCAGCGCGCAGATCAGCGTGCGCAGCGCGGTCGACTTGCCGCTCTGCGGCGCACCCACCACCGCCACGTGCCCGGCCGCGCCGTCCAGCGCCAGCCAGAGCAGGTCGCGGCGCTGCTCCAGCGGCTTGTCCACCACGGCCACCGGCACCCCGAGCGCGCCGTGCAGCTCGGGGTTGCCCACGGTGAGCCCGCGCGCCGGGTCGACCTCGACCGGGCCGAGCAACTCGTCCAGTGCGGGCGGCTGGCCGAGCGGCGGGAGCCAGACCTGATGTGCGGGCGGTCCCTGCCCGACGAGCCGGTCGACCAGCAGGTCGAGCAGGGTCTCCCGGCCGCCGTCCTCCTCGGCCACGACGGGCAGGGCCGGCGTGGCCGGCTCGGGCACGGGCACGACGTGGGTGGTGAAGGTGAGCAGGCGGGCACCGCCGCCGGCGGTCACACCGGCTGTCGCGGCTCGGCGGTGGATCGCCCCGGAGACGTACGCGGCCTTGAACCGGGCCAGCGGGTCGGTGCCGGCACGCAGGTAGCCGTGGCCCGGTGAGCGGGGCAGTTCGTGCGCGTCCGGCACCCCGAGCACGGTGCGCGACTCCAACGCGGAGAAGGTGCGCAGCCCGATCCGGTACGACAGGTGGGTGTCCAGCCCCCGTAGCCGCCCCTCCTCCAGGCGCTGGCTGGCCAGCAGCAGGTGCACGCCGAGGGACCGGCCGAGCCGGCCGATCTGCACGAACAGGTCGATGAAGTCGGGCTTGGCGGAGAGCAGCTCGGAGAACTCGTCGCAGATCAGCAGCAGCGACGGCAGCGGGGCCAGCGGGCTGCCGGCCGCCCGGGCCCGCTCGTAGTCGCGCACGCTGGCGAAGTTGCCGGCCCGGCGCAGCAGCTCCTGCCGGCGGACCAACTCCCCGTTGATCGCGTCCACCATCCGGTCGACCAGGGGCAGCGCGTCGGCCAGGTTGGTGATCACGGCGGCGGTGTGTGGCAGCCGGTCGAACGAGGCGAAGGTGGCGCCGCCCTTGAAGTCGACCAGTACGAAGTTGAGCTGCTCGGAGCTGTGCGTGGCGGCCAGCCCCAGCACCAGCGTGCGGAGCAGCTCGGACTTGCCCGAGCCGGTGGCCCCGATGAGCAGGCCGTGCGGACCCATCCCGTCCTGGGCGGATTCCTTGAGGTCCAGCTCGATGGCCCCACCGTCGGCGCCCACCCCGATCGGCACCCGCAGCCGGTCCCGCGCCGAGCGCGGCGCCCAACCCTGCTCGGCGGTGAAGCTCTCCGGGTCACCGAGGCCGAGCAGCTCGGGCAGGCCCAGCTCGGCCTGGAGCGGGGCGTCCGGGCCGCGAGCCGCGCCGGCCAGCCGCAGCGGCGCCAACCGTCGGGCGACCGCCTCGGCGTCGGCGGGGTCGAGCTGGTCGGCGCTGCCCACCTCGGCATGCCCCTCGGCCGACCAGGAGTGCAGCCGCCGGCCGCGCAGCTCCAGCAGCAGCGCGTACCGGTCGAGCAGGCGCGGCGGTGGAGTGTCCAGGTCCAGGACGGTGACCGCGTCGATGCCGCCGTCGCCGGTCAGGTCGGTGGCACCGGTGAGGTCGCCGCCGTCGAGCACCACCACCACGTGCGGCCCGTCGGTGGCCGGGCCGGCCGGACTGAACCGGGACCGGCTTGCCAGCACGTCGCTCAGCAGCCGTTCCAGCTCGGCGGCGGAGCTGGTGACCAGCCGTACCGGGCCGAGCGCGTCGGTGCGGCCGGGATGGTGGGCGTGCGGGAGCCACTTCACCCACTCCCAGCCGGCCCGGCGTTCCGGCCCGGCGCAGATGGCGACCAGCAGCTCGTCGGGGGCGTGGAAGACGGCCAGCTGGGTCAGCACGGCCCGGACCAGCGCCTGCGCCGCCGGGTCGCCGGTGGGTGGCCCGCCGGTGGTCGGGCCGGTGCCACCGCCGGTGCGGCCGGCGGTCCGCACGTGCACCCGAGCGAAGCTGCGCAGTGACAGCGCCACCGGCAGGTCCGGCACCACGGAGTACGCGTCCAGGAAGCGGCGCAGCGCTCCGGCTGTCATCGGCTCCAGCTCCTCCAGCGGCCGGGTGACCGGAGGAACGAGCGGGGTGGCCAGCGTCTGCGGCCCGACGGCGACCCGTACCACCGCGAAGTCCGGGTCGGCGGGGCGCCGCTCCCAGACCCGGTGGCTGTCCACCGTCGACCACAACCGGCCCGGGTCGGGGTGTCGGTAGTAGAGCCCGGCCCGCTGCTGCCCGGCGGTCTGCCGGACCCGTCGACGTAGCGTGGCCAGGTGGCGCAGGTACTCCCGGCGGGCGGCCATCATCTCGGACTTCTTCGGCGTGCCCGAGGCGCTGCCCCAGGAGGTCACCAGCATCGCCAACGAGGAGAGCCCGAACATCCCGCCCACCACGTACGAGTAGGCGCCGCCGCCCCGGCCGAACATCATCGCCATCGCCACCGTGCCGCCGAGCATGGGCAGCAGCATGAGCATCTGCTGCCAGCGCCCGCCGGTCACCGCGGGGATCTCCGGTGGGGCCTCGACCGGCAGTTCGCCGGCGGGGATCTCCGGTGCCGGCCGGCGGGGCGGGCGCTTGATGACGACGGTGGACACTCGGCCTCCTGACAGCGCTGGGTAACCCGAGCCTGGCTCATGGTAGGTAAAGTCCTGTCGTCCGCGCAGCCTCCGATCCCCCTCGATATGGAGACCAGTCGATGACAACCGGGCTGGCCCGCGTCACCATCAGCGCGCCGCAACGGCGGGTGGACGTTGCCCTGCCGGAGCAGGTACCCCTCGCCGAGCTGCTGCCCGACGTGCTCCGGCACGCCGGTGAGGGGCTTGCCGACGACGGCGAGCGGCACGGCGGCTGGGTGCTGCGCCGCACGGACGGAGCACTGCTGGCGACCGCCCAGGCGCTGCTGCCGCAGGGGGTCCGCGACGGTGAGGTGCTACACCTGGTGCCGGCCCGCGCCCACTGGCCCGAGCTGGAGTACGACGACGTGGTGGAGGCGATCGCCGACGGCGCCCGTCGCCGCGGCGGGGCCTGGTCGCCCGCGGCCATCCGTGCGGCCGGCCTGGCCGGCGCCGCGGTCCCGCTCGCCGTCGGGCTGCTCGCCCTGCTCACCGGCGGCCCGGCGCACCGGGTGGGCTGGCTGGCGGCGGCCGTGGTGGCGCTGCTGCTGACCGTGGCTGGCACGGTCGCGTCCCGCGCCAACGGCGACGGCACCGCCGGGGCGACGCTCGGTGGCTACGCCCTGCCGTACGCGTTCGTGGCTGGCGCCCTCGCGGTCGGCTCGGGCGATCCGGTCGGGCCGCTCGGCCCGGCGCGCTGGGTGGGCGCCCCCGAGCTGCTGGCCGGCTCGGTCGCGCTGCTGCTGGTCGCGTTGCTCGGGCTGCTCGGCGTGGCCAGCCGGCTGCGGGTCTTCGTGGCCGGTGTCACGGTCGGCCTGATCGGTGTGGGTGCGGCGCTCGGCGGGCTGGTGCTGACCCCGGCCGGCACGGCCGCGGTGCTGCTCAGCGCGCTGGTGTTCGCCGTCGGGGTGATCCCGCTGCTGGCCATCCGGTTGGGCAAGCTGCCGTTGCCGCCGATCACCCTGCCGGCCACGGCCCCCACTGCGGAGCCGGAGCAGGCCCGGGACCTGCCGGACCGGGGCCGGGTGCAGGCGGCGGTGACCCGCACCGAGGAGATGCTCACCGGGATGCTGCTCGGGCACGCCCTGCTGGCGGTCGCCACGGCGGCGGTGCTCGGGGTGGCAGGCGGGACGGCCGCACGGGTGCTGGTGGCGGTCGTCTCGGCCGTGCTGCTGCTGCGGTCACGGCTGTTCGTGGCGCTGCGGCACCGGGTGCCGCCGGTGCTCGCCGGGCTGGCCGGTTACGCGATCCTGGGAGCGGTGCTGGTCGGCCGGGCCGACGACGCCGGGCGGCTGGCGCTGGTCCTCGGTGGGGCGGCGCTGGCCCTGGTGGCCGTCGCGGCCGGCACCGGGTACGCCCGCCGGCCGGTCTCGCCGTACGTGGGCAGGGTCGCCGACCTCACCGACACGGCGCTGGTGGTCGCCGTGGTGCCGGTCGCCTGCGCGGTGCTCGACCTGTACGACCGGGCCCGGGGGCTGCTCGGTTGAGCGGCTCCCGGGCCCGGCATGTCAGCGATCGTCAGTGGGCGGCTTCGCCGCGTGCCTCGGCGTCCCTGGCCCGCTGGTAGGAGGCGTGGATCTCGGCCTCGGCCTCGGTGCGGCCGACCCAGGTCGCGCCCTCCACCGACTTGCCGGGCTCCAGGTCCTTGTACACCTCGAAGAAGTGCTGGATCTCCAGCCGGTCGAACTCGCCCAGGTGGTGGATGTCGCGGAGGTGCTCCTGGCGCGGGTCCTCGTAGGGCACGCAGAGCACCTTGTCGTCGCCGCCCTTTTCGTCCGTCATCCGGAACATGCCGATGGTGCGGCAGCGGATCAGGCAGCCCGGGAAGGTCGGCTCGGGCACCAGCACGAGAGCGTCGAGCGGGTCGCCGTCCTCGCCCAGCGTGCCCTCGATGAACCCGTAGTCGGCCGGGTACTGGGTGGACGTGAAGAGGGTGCGGTCCAGCCGGATCCGGCCGGTCGCGTGGTCCACCTCGTACTTGTTCCGGTGACCTTTGGGGATCTCAACCGTCACGTCGAAATCCATCTGCACGCTCCCTCGTCTGCCCACGCTGGCTAACGGAAACCACTGGCGGCCCCCCGGACAGGTGAATGCCCACCCGCCGGCTCCGGCTGCCGCATAGTCTTCGGACCGAAGTAGTGTCACCCAAGCCAATTTTCGCTGGGGGAGGAGGGGGTCGTGGGGAGGGAAGATTCACACTACCGCCCGGACGGGGGCGACGCGCGCGGTACCGGACGATCCGGCTCCGGTGGCGCCACCGGTCGGGTCCCGGTGCCCGACGCCCACCTCCCTCGGGCGCCCGAGCCGTCGACCCCGGCGCCGGAGACGGTGCCCGAACGTCCCCCGCCACTGCCCTGGCGTCCGCCCGCAGGGTCGGCTCCCGCCGGTCCGAACACCGGTCGCTTCCCGGTCCTCGGCGGCAACCGGCCCATGAGCGCCCCGGCGAGTGGGCGAGCCGGTGTCCCGACCAGCCCGGCGCCGGGCGGCAGCGCCCCGGCGAGTGGGCGAGCCGGTGTCCCGACCAGCCCGGCGCCGGGCGGCCCGCCGTCCGGCGACGGCCCGACCGTCCCCATCCCGACCAGCGCGGTCCCGCGTGGCACGGCGTCCGGCCCGACGGCCCCGCTCCCCACCGGCGTCCCACCGCTGGGACCGCCGATCTCTGCGCTGCCAGCGCCGGCCGGCGCCGAACCGCCCGCCGCACCGCAGCCCGCTCCCGCCGCGCCGCGCCGTCGGCGGCTCCCGGTGGTGCTGGCCCTGGTGCTGCTGCTGGTGCTCGCCGGCGTCGGGGTTTTCGTGGCCCGGCCCGGCCCGGTCGCCGGCTGGCTGGGCGACGACACCGAGCCCGCCCCGGCCGCCGCCGGCGCGACCCCGGAGCCCGACCCGTCGGACGTGCTTGCCGGACCGGACCCGAACGCCGCGCTGCCCACCCCCGACGGGGTACGAGCCGCGCTGGACCCGCTGATCGGGGCCGACGCCCTGGGCGACCGGGTGAACGTGTCGGTTGCCGACGTGACCTCCGGTCAGACGCTGTTCGCCAAGGGGGCGGACGACGGCACCGTGCCCGCCTCGGTGACCAAGTTGGCGACCGGGGTGACGGTGCTGGCCGCCCGCGGGCCCGCGTACCGGATCCCCACCCGGGCGGTTGCCGGCGCGAAGCCCGGCGAGGTGGTGATCGTCGGTGGTGGCGACCCCACCCTCGCGGTCGACAAGAAGGGTTACTACCCGGGTGCGGCGCGCCTCGACGACCTGGCCGCCCAGGTGCGCACCGCGCTCGGCGGTGTCGCACCGACCAGCGTCATCGTCGACGGCTCGGTCTACTCCGGCCCGGTCTACGGGCCGGGCTGGGACGACGACATCCCCACCGGCGGGTACGGCGGAGCGATGACCGCGCTGATGACCGATGGCGCGCGCAAGGACCCGGGCGCCGACAGCGGCGGCGCCGAGCGGGTCGCTGAGCCGGACCTGGCGGCCGGTCGGTCGTTCGCCCGGCTGCTCGGCGTACCGGCCAGCGCCGTCAAGCAAGGGACTGCCCCGGCCCAGGCCGCCACCGGTGGCACTCCGGCTCCTGGGACCGAGCTGGGCGTGGTGCAGTCCCCGCCGCTGATCCGGCTGGTCGACATCATGATCAGCGAGAGCGACAACCTGCTGGCCGAGGCGCTGGCCCGCCAGGTCGCGCTGGCCCGCAACCAGCCGGCTTCGTTCGATGGTGCCGCCGCCGCGATGGACGCAGTGGTGGCTGAGCTGGGCCTGCCCGCCGACGAGATCACCCTGTCCGACGGCAGCGGGTTGTCCCGCCGCAACCGGATCAGCCCGTCACTGCTGACCGACCTGATCCGCCTGGCAGCCAGCCCGGACCATCCGGAGCTGGCCGGCATCTTCGGCGGCCTCCCGGTGGGCGGCTGGTCCGGCACCCTGGGCGACCGCTATCGCGGGGCCCCCGGCACCGCCGGAGGGGCGGGCGCCGTGCGGGCCAAGACCGGCACGCTGACCGGCGTGCACGCCATCGCGGGCCTGGTCACCACGGCCGACGGCCGACTGCTCACCTTCGCTGTGCTCACCGACAAGGTGCCGGGTGGCACGGACACCGCCCAACCGGCGCTGGACCGGATCGCCGCCGCGCTGGCCGGCTGCGGCTGTCACTGACCGCCGCCGGCCCGCGTTCTCGCCCGGCGGTGGAGCCGCGACCGCCGTCGACCGCCGCCGCGAGCCCGGGCCGGGGTGTCGCGGCGCGGGTACGGTGGGTCCATGGCGCAGTTCGTGGACTGGGATCTGGCCGCCGCCACCGCGGGGGCCTTGAGCAAGTCGGGCCCTCGGGTGTCGTACGCCGAGGCCACCGACGTGGTCGGCGACCTGCGTCGGCTGACCGACGAGGCGGCCGGGCACGTGGCCGACTACACGGGGTTGCGGGCGCAGGTGTCGCACCCGCCGGTCCGGGTGGTCGATCGCCGGGACTGGGCCGCCGCCAACATCGCCGGGCTGCGCGAGGTGATCACTCCGCTGGTCAACCGGCTCTCCGGCGACAAGCAGCCCGGTGCCCTGACCGAGGCGATCGGGTCCCGGCTGACCGGCGTGCAGGCCGGCACCGTGCTGGCGTACCTCTCCGGCCGGGTGCTCGGCCAGTACGAGGTCTTCTCCGCCGACCCGGGCCAACTGTTGCTGGTCGCCCCGAACATCGTCGAGGTGGAGCGGAAGCTCGGCGCTGACCCGCGGGACTTCCGGCTCTGGGTCTGCCTGCACGAGGTCACCCACCGGACCCAGTTCACCGCGGTGCCGTGGATGCGCGCGTACTTCCTGAGCGAGGTGCAGGCGTTCGTGGACGCCTCGTCCAGCGGTGGCGAGCACCTGATCGAGCGGCTGCGGCGCGGGGTGGCCACCCTGTCCGACGCGGTCCGCGACCCGGAGAGCCGGACCAGCGTCCTGGACATCGTGCAGACCCCGGCACAGCGGGCCGTGCTGGACCGGCTCACCGCGCTGATGACCCTGCTGGAGGGGCACGCCGAGTTCGTCATGGACGGCGTCGGGCCGCGCGTGATCCCGAGCGTGGAGCGGATCCGGGCGTCGTTCAACCGGCGCCGCGAGGCGGGCAATCCGTTGGAGAAGGCGATCCGCCGGCTGCTCGGGGTGGACGTCAAGATGCGCCAGTACGCCGAGGGGCGCAAGTTCGTGCACGGCGTGGTCGAGCGCGTCGGCATGCCCGGGTTCAACTCGATCTTCAACTCTCCGCTCACCCTGCCCCGGTTGTCGGAGCTTGCCGACCCGGACGCCTGGGTGACCCGCGTGCACGGTCCGGCCGGCACCGTCCCGGCCGCCGGCTGACCGTCCGCCGGTGGCCGCGCTCGCCCCGCCGGTGGCCGCGATCCGGGTGGCGGTCCGCCGCGCGCTGACCGGCCTGTCGTCCGGCGGGCCGGTGCTGGTCGCCTGTTCCGGCGGCGCCGACTCACTCGCCCTGGCGGCGGCCACCGTGTTCGTGGCGCCCCGGCTGGGCCGCCCCGCCGGTCTGGTGACCGTCGACCACGGCCTGCAGGCTGGCTCGGCGCAGCGTGCCGAGGCGGTGGCCGCCTGGGCACGGGAGGCCGGGTTCGCGCCGGTGGCGGTGGTCCGGGTGGAGGTGGCCGGGCGCGTGGGCGGGCCCGAGGCCGCTGCGCGGGAGGCCCGCTACCAGGCGTTGACCGAGGTGGCCCGGCAGCACGGCGCTGCCGCGATTCTGACCGGGCACACCCGCGACGACCAGGCGGAGACCGTGCTGCTCGCACTCGCCCGGGGGGCGGGGCCGCGCGGGCTGGCCGGGATGCCCGCCCGGCGCGAGTTGGCCGGGGTGCCACTGCTGCGCCCACTGCTGATGGTCGGCCGGGACCAGACGCGCGCCGCGTGCGCCGTGCTCGGGCTCAGCGCGTGGGAGGACCCGCACAACACCGACCCGTCGTACGCCCGGTCCCGGGTACGGGCCGACGTGCTGCCGGCGCTAGTGCGGGCGCTCGGGCCGGGGGTGCTGGACAACCTGGCGCGTACCGCCCGGCTGGTGGCGTCCGACAACGCCGCACTGGACGAGTTGGCGGAGACGGCACTGGCGGCGGCCCGGCATCCCGGGGGCGGGCTGCTGGTGCCGGAGCTGGTCGGCCTGACACCCGCGGTACGCGGCCGGGTGCTGCACGCCTGGGCGCGTGAGCTGGGCGCATCGCCGGGTGCCCTGTCGTACGGACACGTCGCCGCGCTGGATGCCCTGGTCACCGAGTGGCACGGTCAGGGTCCAGCCGACCTGCCCGGTGGCGTCCGGGTGCTCCGCCGCGACGACCGGCTCACCCCCGGCTGAGGGCGGTGCGGCGGCCCGGAGCCTGGCCTGGCCGGTCTCAGCCGCTGTGCGCCCGGTCCCGGAAGGTGGTCCGGTAGCCGTGCGGGGTGGCGCCGACCCGGCGACTGAAGTGGTGGCGCAGCGCCGCCGCGTCGCTGAAGCCGGCCTGGTCGGCGACCGCCTCCACGCTCAGCGGCGTCTCCTCCAGCAGCCGCCGGGCGAGCAGCACCCGTTGGTTGGTGAGCCAGTCGTGCGGGGTGGTGCCGGTCTCCGCGCGGAACCGGCGGGCGAACGTACGTGGCGACATGCCGGCCCTGGCGGCCAGCTCGTCCACCGTGATCGTCCGGTCCAGGTGCCCCATCAGCCACTCCAGCACCGGCTCCAGGGTGGGCGCCTCGGGCGCCTTCGGGATGGGCGCCTCGATGTACTGCGACTGGCCGCCGTCGCGATGCGGCGGGACCACCATCCGCCGGGCCAGCCGGGTGGCGGTGGCCGAGTCGTGCTCCTGGCGGATCAGGTGCAGGCAGGCGTCGATGCCGGCCGCGGTGCCGGCGCTGGTGAGCAGCCGACCGTCCTGGACGTAGAGGGAGTTGCAGCGCACCCGGGCGCGGGGGTGTCGCCGTTGCAGCTCGTCCACGTACCGCCAGTGGGTGGTGCACTCCCGGTCGTCCAGCAGCCCGGCCGCGCCGAGCAGGAAGGCGCCCGAGCAGACGCTGAACAGGTGCGCGCCGCGCGCGTCGGCCCGGCGTAGCGCGTCGAGCACCGGGCCCGGGACGGTGGTGCCCTGGCTGTGCGCGGGTACGGCCACCAGATCGGCGTCCTCCACCGGGCCGAGATCGGCGTGCGGGGTGAGGTGGAAGCCGGACGAGGTGCGTACCGGCGCGCCGTCCGGGCTGCACACGTGGAAGCGGTAGCCGGGGAAACCGTCGGCCGTCCGGTCGGTGCCGAACACCTCGGCGAGCACGCCGAGCTCGAAGGGGGCGACCTGGTCGAGGGCGAGGACGGCGACGGAGCGAAGCATGTGACGAGGGTAACCCGACAGGTGGCAGTAAATCGATGCCCAGTGGCATCGCTGCCACTGTCCGGTCGGCGCGAGTCGTCGCAGACTGGTCTCAGTCCGGTGCGCACCGGCGGCGAAACCGACAGCAACCATGCGAAAGTGAGCGCCGCCATGGAGTTCCTGCTCTTCCTCCTGTTCCTCGTCCTGCTCGTCGCCGCCTCGGCGGCCGGCCTCACCACCGACAGCCGCGATTCGGCCGACTGGAAGCCGAGCGACGACGGCCGCCGCTGGCAGTCGCGTACCAGCTGATGTGTTTAGTGGTTTTTGCGGCGAAAATCCCGGGCGGGACCGCGCCAAAAGGTGCGGCCCCGCCGACGGAGGCCATCCGACGTACGGCAGGCTAGGAGTCATGGCTGACGGCTCCTGGTACGACGCCGACATCGACCACGTGATCATCTCCGAGGCGCAGATCCGCGAGAAGACGGCGGAGCTGGCCAAGCAGGTCTCCGCCGACTACGCCCACGTGGACAACGGGCTGCTGCTGGTGTGCGTGCTCAAGGGCGCGGTGATGTTCATGGCGGACTTCTCCCGGGCGCTGGGCCGCAACGGGCCCCCGGCCGAGCTCGACTTCATGGCCATCTCCTCCTACGGCCAGGGCACCACCTCCTCCGGGGTGGTCCGCATCCTCAAGGACCTGGACCGGGACATCGCCGGCCGGCACGTGGTGGTCGTCGAGGACATCGTCGACTCCGGGCTGACGCTCTCCTGGCTGCTGCGCTACCTGGAGTCCCGCTCGGCGGCGAGCGTCGAGGTGGTCGCGCTGTTCCGCAAGCCGGACGCGGTCAAGGTGCCGGTCCCGGTGAAGTACGTCGGCTTCGACATCCCGACCGAGTTCGTGGTCGGGTACGGCCTGGACTTCGACGAGCGCTACCGGGAGCTGCCGTACGTCGGGGTGCTCAAGCCCGAGGTTTACGCCCGGACCTGACGCCGGCCCGGCCCCAGCCCTCACCGCGGGGCGGTGTGAGGCCAACTCGCATCGGCATTCGTCAAGCCGACGTTCAGCGCACTCTCAGCTCTTCCGGTTACCGTGGAGCCCGGTGGCGCGGAGGTTACTTCGCGCCCGGCCCCCTCGACCGCGTGACCGGGCGTTCGGGTGGCCGGGCAGGACTCTCCGCCACGCCGGCTTCTGCCCGGACCCGCCGTACGTTTCGGTGCGGGGCTGGCGAGCCTGCCCACGGTGCGCGCCGTCGATGGCGAACGTGCGCCGAGTGCGGGGCTCGCAAGCTCATCCCTCGCGTACACGGTGTACCGTCGAATGACCGCGGCGCGGCAGTTTTCGCGCTTCGGGGTCGAGGCCGGCCCGCACGGCGGCTCCGGCCGCCGCTCATCGCGGCGACACCATCAGACGGTCAGGACGTCGATCAGGAGGATGCGGGCGCCCCGGCGCTCGACAACAGTATGGAACGTACGCGTTTCTTCCGCCGACCGGTGGTCTGGATCATCCTGGTCATCCTCGGCGCCGTTGTGCTCAGTCAGCTGTTCACCGCTGGTCCCAGCTACCACCGCGTGGACACTTCCGTTGCGCTCGACCAGCTCCACACCGCCAAGATCAATAAAGTTGTCTTCCAGGACAAGGAGCAGACGCTCCAGCTCGACCTGGCCCAGAAGACGAAGTTCGGCGAGACCAACACCAACAAGATCGAGGCCCAGTTCCCGTACCAGGTGGGTGACGAGGTCTGGAACGAGGTGCTGGACGCCAAGGCGGCCAACCGGGTCACCGGCCCGGCCGACGCCAAGGTCTCGTCGGACAGCATCTGGGTGAGCCTGCTGGTCAACCTGCTGCCGATCGCGCTGCTCGTGCTCCTGCTGCTGTTCTTCATGTCGCAGATGCAGGGCGGCGGCTCCCGGGTGCTCAACTTCGGCAAGTCCAAGGCGAAGATGATCACCAAGGACACTCCGAAGACGACCTTCGCGGACGTCGCGGGTGCCGAGGAGGCCGTCGAGGAGCTGCACGAGATCAAGGACTTCCTGCAGAACCCGGCGAAGTACCAGGCCCTGGGTGCCAAGATCCCGAAGGGCGTGCTGCTGTTCGGCCCGCCCGGTACCGGCAAGACGCTGCTGGCCCGCGCGGTCGCCGGCGAGGCCGGGGTGCCGTTCTACTCCATCTCCGGCTCCGACTTCGTCGAGATGTTCGTCGGTGTCGGCGCCAGCCGGGTCCGTGACCTGTTCGAGCAGGCCAAGGCGAACGCCCCGGCGATCGTCTTCGTCGACGAGATCGACGCCGTCGGCCGACACCGTGGTGCCGGCATGGGCGGCGGTCACGACGAGCGCGAGCAGACGCTCAACCAGCTGCTCGTCGAGATGGACGGCTTCGACACCAAGGGCGGGGTCATCCTGATCGCGGCCACCAACCGGCCGGACATCCTCGACCCGGCGCTGCTGCGCCCGGGCCGGTTCGACCGGCAGATCCCGGTGGACGCCCCCGACATGGAGGGCCGCAAGGCCATCCTGCGGGTGCACGCCAAGGGCAAGCCGTTCACCCCCGACGTCGACCTCGACTCGGTGGCACGGCGTACCCCGGGCTTCAGCGGCGCCGACCTGGCCAACGTGATCAACGAGTCGGCCCTGCTCACCGCCCGCAAGGACCAGCGGGCGATCAGCAACGACTCGCTCGAAGAGTCGATCGACCGCGTGATCGCGGGTCCGCAGCGGCGGACCCGGGTGATGAGCGACCAGGAAAAGAAGATCACCGCGTACCACGAGGGTGGCCACGCGCTGGTCGCCTGGGCGCTGCCGCACGCCGCGCCGGTGCACAAGGTGACGATCCTGTCCCGTGGCCGCTCGCTGGGCCACACCCTGGTGCTCCCCACCGAGGACAAGTACACCCAGACCCGCGCCGAGATGATCGACACCCTGGCGTACGCGCTGGGCGGTCGGGCCGCCGAGGAGCTGGTCTTCCACGAGCCGACCACCGGTGCTGGCAACGACATCGAGAAGGCCACCCAACTGGCCCGCGCGATGATCACCCAGTACGGCATGAGCTCCAAGCTCGGTGCGATCAAGTACGGCACCAGCGGTGACGAGCCGTTCCTCGGCCGCAACATGGGCCACGAGCGGGACTACTCGGATTCGGTGGCCGCCGAGATCGACGGCGAGATGCGGGCGCTGGTCGAGCTGGCGCACGACGAGGCCTGGGAGATTCTGGTCGAGTACCGGGACGTCCTGGACAGCATCGTGCTCGAGCTGATCGAGAAGGAAACCCTCTCCACCGCCGACATGGCCCGGATCTGCTCGCGGGTGGTCAAGCGCCCGCCGCTGGCGCCGTACAACGGCTTCGGCAAGCGCCAGCCCTCCACCGAGCCGCCCGTGCTCACCCCGGCGGAGAAGGACGCGCTCAAGGCGCAGGCCCAGGCCGACGGCGCGCAGGCGGCGGTCGGCGGCGGTTCCGCCGGGTCGAACAACTCGGACGGTACGCACTGAGCAGCGACTCGACGGCCAGCTCCCCGAAAAGGGAGCTGGCCGTCTCCGCGACCGAGCCCGACGGCGACGACGGGCTGGACTACGTGGCCGCCCGGCTGATCAGCGGCAAGCTGACCGGCAGGCCGGTCGAGGACGCGGTCGACCTGGGTCGGATCGAGAAGGCGGTCCGGGAGATCCTGATCGCGGTCGGCGAGGACCCGGACCGTGACGGGCTCCAGCAGACCCCGGCCCGGGTCGCCCGGGCGTACGCCGAGCTCTTCGCCGGCCTGCGCGTCGACCCGGCCCAGGTGCTCAGCACCACCTTCGAGGCCAACCACCAAGAGCTGGTGATCGTCCGCGACATCGACGTGATGAGCCTCTGTGAGCACCACCTGCTGCCGTTCCGTGGCAGCGCGCACATCGGCTACATCCCCGGCCCGGACGGACGGATCACCGGCCTGTCCAAGCTGGCCCGGCTGGTCGAGGTCTTCGCCCGCCGGCCGCAGGTGCAGGAGCGGCTCACCTCGCAGGTCGCCGACCTGCTGATGAACAAGCTCGCCCCGCGTGGCGTCGTGGTCGTGCTGGAGTGCGAGCACATGTGCATGGCGATGCGGGGCATCCAGAAGTCGGGCGCCAAGACGATCACGTCGGCGGTGCGCGGCATCCTGCAGACGGACTCCAAGTCGCGGGCCGAGGCGATGGCGCTGATCATCCCCCGCTGACTCCGGACGCACCACCGGCCGGCCGACCCTTCCGGGGGGCGGCCGGCCGTTCCGTCTCCCAGATCGCCTAGTCCTCCCGGACCAGTCCGTCTTCCCGGCCCCCGCTGGCGGGTCAGCCGGCCAGCAGGGCCAGCAACAGGCCGGCCGTGACCAGCACCGCCGGCACCAGGCAGACCAGCCCGCCGAAGCGCAGTGTGCGGTCCAGCCGCTCGCCGGGGCCGGCCCGGAACATCCGCCCGATCCCCACCCAACCGGCGACGAAGGCGACCGCCGGCATCGGCAGCCCACAGATCAACGCCGCCACAGTGGCCGCGCCAGTGCCGGTCGCCGCGTACACCACGACCTGAATCAGCGGCACCAGCAGCGCCAGTGGCCCGTACACCAGGAGGTTGCGGGCCCGCGCGGGCCAGGACCCCGGGCGGAGCCGGCCGCGTGCGGCCAGCGCCGCGTCCGCCGCCTCGGCCCGACCCCGCGCGGCTCGCAGCGCCGCCAGCACCGCCGCCGGGCCGCCGGCCATCGACCGGGCGGCCTCGGTCAGCTCCGGTGGGGACGGCACAAGCGAGATCGCCGGTACGCCCAACTCACGCAGCCGCTCCTGCTGACTCGCCAGCCCGGTGCGGATCACCGTCAACTCCTCCCGGGCGGCCTCGGCCGAGCGGGCCTGCTCACCGGCGGCGGCGGCCGCGCTGCGGCGTACCCCATCCAGCTGCCGGGCGGCCGCGAGGTACTCCGACCAGGCCGTGGCGGGCTCGGCGCCGGCCCCGCCCGCCTCGGCGGTCCGCTGCCGCCCCGGCCCGGTCACCGTCGCGTCCGGACCCATCCCGGCACCTCCCGCGCGCACCACCGGATCACCCGGCCTCATCGGCGAACGGCACCAGGACGGTGCCCCGTTCATCCGGACCGTCCCAGAGCACCGCCCGGTCGGGGCGGGCCCGCCACTCCACCGGCCGACCGAAGACCGCGGTGAGCTGGGCCGCCGGCACGTCCAGTACGGCCACGGCGGCGAGCTTGTCCACCTCTCCCTCCGGCTCCAGCAGCGCGGCGAACGGCGGCACCGCACGCCACCAGCCCAGCAGGTGCCGACCCGCCGGCGGGCCGTCCCGCAGCAGTGCGCGCAGCCGGTCCACCGGCAGTTCCCGGGGACCCGGCCGGTCAAGCCCGAAGACCACCAGGTAGGTGGGGAGCTCCCCGTCCGCGTCCGCGAGCAGCGTTGGCAGGTCAACCATGGTGGCCGGATGCCGGGCGGCGAGCTCGGCTGTCAGCGCCTCCGCCAGCGGGCGGGCGCCCGGGTCCGGTGCCGCCACCAGGAACCGGGCGGTGCCCGGCTGATGGTGGTCGGCGGTGCTCCGGGCCGCCGTCGCCAGCAGGCCACCCGCCGCCGAGCCCGATCCCAGCACCGCGAGGTTGCGCCCGGCAGCCGGACCAAGTGGTACGGCGACCGTCGAACGGGCCACGTCCACCGCCCTGCCGAGCAGCGCGGCGGGCCCGTGTGCCTGCCCGGCCAACGCCGCCCGGTGTCGCGGATCGTTGCCGAGCAGCGGCCGGGCGTACCCGGCGAAGACCACCGGCGGCACCGACCCGGCGGCTCGGGCCGTCCACAACTCGTGCCGCAGCCGCTCCACCACCTCCGGGTGGTCCTGCGGGTCGGGGTGGCGGATCAGCCGTTCGTGACCGCGGGTCGCCCCTCGGGGGCCGCCGAGCCCACCCGCGGTGTTCACCACCGCGCTGCCCACCGGCAGGCCGGCCGCCGAGTCGTTGGTCGGTTCCAGCACCGGGCTGCCGCCGGGCAGCGCCACCCGCACCGGGAACTGCCCCAGCACCGAATCCCGGTGCCCGGCGTCCGCGCGGCCACTCAGCCCCAACTCGCCCGCGCCGGCCAGCACCAGGTGGACGCCGTACGCCCGGCCGGTGCGGGCCAACCCGTCCAGCTGAGCGGCCATCTCCGTGGCCAGCCGGTCCCGCTCGGCGAAGAGCAGCGGCACATTGTCCAGCACACAGACGATCCGGGGCAGCGGCCGATGCTGGCGCAACTCCGCGAAGCGTTGCCCACCGGCCCGGCCGCCAGCGTCCGCCCGGCGCTGGACCTCGGCCGTCAACTGGTCGAGCAGGTCCCGGACGTACTCCCGGTCGGCGGCCATCGCGGCCGCCCGCACCTGCGGGATCCAGGACCGGTCCCGCTCGGTCTGGAGAAACTCCACGAAGGACTCGCCATCGCCGAGATCCACCAGGTAGAGCGCCAGGTCGTCGGGGCCGTACCGGGCCGCCAGCCCGAGCAGCGCGGTGGTCAGGAACGCGGCGCGGCCCACCCCGGACCGGCCGCTCACCAGCCAGTGCGGGGTCAACTCGGTGAAGCCCAGCGGCACCTGCCGGCCCCCGGCGTCACCGACCGTGGTGGTCAACCCGTCCGTCGGATCCGACCCCCAGAGCTGCTCACCCGTCGCCGGTAGCAGATCCGCGAGGGCCAACCGGGAGCCCGCCTCCACCTGCGCGGCGAGCCGCCGGCAGACCGCGTCCACCACGTCGACCGGTGGGTCCGCCTCGACGAAGACCGGCGAGTTCAGCCCGCCCGGCGGATCGGTGCCGGGGCTGGCGAAGGATGCTCCCGGTGGATCGCCGAGCAGCGCGTACGCGTTGCGCAACACCAGCGGAGTGGCGTGCGGTAGTGGCGGACGGGCCGCGTACGGGCCAGCGGGAGGCCAGCCGGCCACCACCAGGTGCAGCCCGGCGGCCGGCCCCTGCTCGGCCAGCGCCTCAATCCGTGCCAGGTCAGTCGAGCCGGTGCGCTCCGGCAGCGCGGCGACCACCAGCAGCAGCGTCCGGTCGTGTCGACGTGGCCCGCTCGCCCCCGGGGTGACCCACTGCTCTGCCTCGGTCAGCACCGCGCGCAGACCGGCCACGTCCACCGCTGGCGGCGGCAGCAGGCCGGCATCGGCCAGCGCCCCGAACGGGGTGAGCACGGCACCGGTGGCGTCCACCGCGCGTACCAGCAGAGCACCCGCCGGCGCCGCGCCCAGCGACCGCAGCAGCACGGCCCGCAGCAGCCCCGCCACCCGTGGCTCCCGGGCGTCGGTGTCCACGCACAGGTGGCCAGTGCCGAACAGCGGCACCAGCGCGGGGAAACGGGCGTCGTCCAGCGGTGCCGCCGTGCCGACCCGAACAAAGGGCGGAGGGCCGTCACCGGCCGGAAAATCCACGGTGAGTGAGTCCAGGGCGGCACCCGACCAGCCCGGAGCCAACTGCGCCGCCACCACCCGCAGCCGGTCCGCCACCTCGTACTGGCGGCGCTGATCGGCCGGAGCAGGTCGGGTCTCGTCGAGGATGCCGGCGGCGGCAGTCGCGACGGCCGCCGCCCGGCGGTGCAGGGCTGCGGCGCGGGTCGTGCGTGCCTTCGGACCGGCCACCGCATCCACCCCCTCTGCCCGAGGTTGGCAACCCCTCCCGATCAGAGACGGTATCCCAGCCGGGGCCGCTGCTCCGGGAGGTGCCGCGGCGGTGCGCCGGTGTTGTCGGGGATGTCACCAGTGGGGAGGGGTCCGTCACGATCCGCTGGATCTGAGGCATTGGCTCCGGGCCGTCCAGCCGTTAGCGTCAGGAGGTGGAATCAGTGCAGCCCCCCGCCGGTTCCCAGGTCTCCCGCGTACCGGCCCAGCGGACGCCGTCCGAGCAGCTGCCGCCGGCTCCGGCCGCGCCGGCGCCTCAGCCGCCACGCCGCCGGATGCGGACCGTGCTCACCGTGGTCGCCGGGGTGCTCGCTCTGCTCACCATCGGCGCTGTCATCACCGGCTACGTGCTGTACGACCGCGCCTCCGCCCCCGACCGCAGCTCACCGGACGTGGTGGTGGACAACTACCTACGTGCGTTCCTTGTGGATCGCAACGACACGAGAGCCGACCTCTTCACCTGTCAGAGCGGGGTGCAGTTGGAGGCGCTCCGTTTGCTGCGAGCCGATCTACTCGCGCGTGAAGAGCGGTTTGGGGTCACCATCTCGGTTAGTTGGGGAAGCCTTGACGTTCAGAAGCAGGGCAACTCCGCTGCTGTCCAGGTCACCTTGACTATTTCTGCCCTCGTGGACGGGATCAACCAGAGTGACCGACAGCCCTGGCAGTTCGACACTCGGCTAGATGACGGCTGGCGGGTCTGTGGCGGGACGCGAGCTGGCTGACGTCATTCGATCCACAGGAGATGGACCGGAACCTCCAGGGTGGTGGGTGACTGGCCACGCCAGGCCCAGCGGTACCACTCCACCTCGGGTGTGATCCGGACACAGATGTCCCCCTCGGCGCCAGAGTAGGTCTCGGTGACGGCGCGAAGGTCGCGGTGCTCCAGGGCGCCCTCGACGTGTACCACCCGGCGCCCGGTGACCGCGTCCGCCTCGAAGACCGGGGTGGGGGACCGGTGGGCCGGGCCGTCGAGCGAGACCAGCCGGATGCCGGTGCCCTGACTGGCGTCCGGGCTGGTCCGCTCGCCGACCGTCTCCACCCAGACCCGATCCACCGGTACCAGTGGTGCGAACACCTCGACCTGCTCAGCCTCGGCCCGGTACCACTCGTGCTCAGGGATCACCGGGACGTAGGTCCGGGCTCCCTGGACCACCCGGTCGTCCGCGCGCAGGTCACCCCGCCAGCCCAGCCCCGGCAGCCCGACCAGCACCCGCCGTCCGCGCAGGTCCACCCGCTCGGTGGCGGGCACGATCGCCAGTGGTCGGGGTGGCCGGGGCGCCCAGTCAGGCTGGTCGGCGAACGGATCCGGCAGGGGGCCGCTCATGCCTTCGGTGACCTCATGCCGGGCGGCGCAGCGGGGCACCCCGCCCGCGCATGAACTGGTTCGGGTCGATAGCGCCACGGCTGGTCCGGTCGTTGCGTAGGTGCACCTCGAAGTGCAGGTGCGGACCGGAGGAGTTGCCGCTGCTGCCCACTTGGCCGATCACCTCGCCGGCCGCCACGATCTGATCGGGCTGCACGCGGGGCTGGACCACCATGTGGCAGTACCGCGTGATGTAGCCGCCGGCGTGCAGCAGATCGACGAACCAGCCGCAGCCGCCCTTGCCGGGGTACCCATCCACGTCGCAGTCGAGCCGGCCCCTGTCGTCCGGGTCGCACTGGGAGACCAGTACCCGACCAGCGGCAGCAGCCCGGATCTCGGTGCCCTTGGCTGCCCCGATGTCGACCCCGTTGTGGCCGGGCCGCTGGGCGGTCCGGAAGCCGGAGCCGACCCCACCAGGGATCGGGGCGGTCCAGCCGGAGGCGGCGATCTGACCGCGTTCGGCCGCGTCGCACACCGCCTTGCCGTTGATTTCGATGGTGCGGGCCGCGCCGCCGGACAGCGCGTTCACGATCCGGCTGGCCAGCTCCTCGTGCTTGGCGTAGGCGTCCGGATAGGCGCTGATCTGGACCTGCTGCGCGACTGCGGTCAGCGGTCGACGTTGCCAGCCCCGTACCCCGACGAGCTTCTCGTAGAACTTGCGGGCCGTGTACGAGGGGGTCATCCGCTCGGCGACCGTGCCCCACCCCGGCCGCTGCTGGAACAGGCCCAGCGAGTCGTGGTCTGCGCCGACGCCCTCGTGCGGCAGGGCCAGGGACTCCGGCACGCCGCTGTTCGCCAGGTTGCGCAGGCCGGACTCCTGCATCGCGGTGGCAAGGGCGATCACCCATCCCCGCGAGGGCACGCCCATGTCCTGGCCGACCTTGATGATGATCGCGGCGTTACGGACCTGGGCATCGCCGTACTCGGTGAACCGTGGCAGCTTGCCGGTGATGTTCACGGGCCGCACGGGACCGCAGTCCTCGTTGGCCAGCGTGTCCCCATCCTCCGCGTCGCCGCTGAGCCCACTGAGGAAGAAGGCCGCGGTCCCGCCGGTACAGCAGAGCAGGAGCAGCACCCCGGTCAGCACCGAAGCGACAACGCCGAGCCGTAGCGGTCGGCGGAGGGCGGCGGAGCCGCTGCCGTCGTTCATGGGCGCTCCCAGTCCAAAACGTCGACCAGCCAACCGCCGTCTGCGGCGATCAGTTCCAGTCGGAGCCGACCGGTGTCGAGGGGCAGCAGCACCTCGACGAACGTCTCGGTGCGCGACTGCACCGCAGGCGGTCCGGTGACCTCCTCGGCCGGAACTCCGCCGGGCTCGGCGCCGGCCAGCTTCTCGGTCAGCGCCGGGGTGGAGAGCGGACGCAGGCCGGTCTGCCACTGCTCCGCGGTCATTCCGGGGCGGCCGAGCCAGGCAGCGGCAAACCGGTCGGCGGTCTGTTCGGGCGTGCGGTCGCCGGGCCGGGTGACCGGTGACGGCGGAGCGTCGGTGGAGATCGCACCGTCGTCACCGGCCATGGGATCAACGGTGGTGATCGGCCGGTTCGGTCGGCTGCTCAATCCGTCCGTCGGATTGCCGGGTCCGGAGACCAGCCGGGCCGCCCCGACCACGCCGAGGACGAGCACCGCGATGACCAGCGCCACCCCCAGCCGGGACCGCAGCGCGCGGGTGGCCAGAAACTCCAGAGCACGTCGCATCGCCGTCACCGCGCCTCTGAGCGCACCCGGGGGCCGGGGCGGTCCGGTGCACGATCGGCGGAGCCCGGTCGGTAGACCACGAAGGACGGGTTCTCGGCCGGAACGTCCGGCTCGGTCCAGGTTGCCGGCTGCCGGCGACGGGGCTGAGGCGCGACCGGACGGCTCCGGCCACCGTTCTCCTCCGCTGGCGCCTCGTCCGCGCGCTCCTTACCGTCCGGGCGCCCGGCGCCGGTGCGCTGGCCGTCGGCCGGACGGGTCGGCACGGAGCCCGGGTCTTCCTGCCGCGCCTCCGGCCGCAGCGAGGTCCGCTCGGCGACCGGCGACTGACGGCGTCCACCCACCGGCTCCGCCGTGCCACCGGGCTCTGCCACGTCCAGCCGCGCCGCCGTCCGCATGTCCCGGAAGAACCGACGGTGCCAGGACCCGGCCGAGCTGACCGCCTCGCTGCTGTCCTTGCCGCCGAGCTGGGTGATCCGTCGGTAGGGCCGCAGCAGCAGCCAGCCGACCACCCCGCAGAGCCAGACCAGCACCACCTGGAGCCAGCCGGGCAGGGTCGGCGTACTCATGATCAAGTCGACCGCGAACAGGTAGATGGCCGCCCCGGTGCCGAAGATGGCGATGTTGAAGACCGCGGCGACCACGGCGTTCGCCAGCCGCCGCAACCCGGCACTGGCCGGGCGGAGCAGGCCGACGGTGCCGAGAATGGGTGCCGCGATCACCGCCCACCGGAAGATCAGGAAGCCGAGCAGGACCAGCAGCGACGCGGTCAGGTCGAACATCGCGAAGAGCAGCGACGCCAGCACCGCGATGAAGCCGGCGCCGACCCGGTCCATGTCCCGCACCCCTTGGAGGTACTCGTAGGCCTCCGGGTCCTCGGTCTGGATCTGCTGCGCCACCCGCGCCCACTGCTGCTGCTTGGCCTTGATGGTCGCGTCCCGGGTGGCCGGGTTGGCGCGCAGCTTCTCCGCCTCCTCCCAGGAGAGCGCCTTGGCGTCGTAGAGCGCCGGACCGTACTTGCGGGCGGTCTCGCTGTCGGCCGAGCCGAGCACGCCACGTAGCCAGTTCCGGTAGAGCATCGCCTCGGCGGCGGTGTCACTGGCCCGCACGGCAGGCGGCCGCTTGTCGACACACGCGTCTGGATTCGGCAAGGCACAACGGTCCGGTGGGGTGTCCCGGGCCGCCGGACCGACGGCGTCGTGCACCACGCCCAGCGTCGTGATCAGCGTGCCGTCCGCGATGTTCGCCGACTTGACCGGCCAGGCGGCAAGCGCAGTGACCGCGACCATGACCAGCAGAGCCCAGCCCGCGGTAGTCATGGCGTTGCTCATGTCCGACTGGCGGGAGCGCCAGAGCAGGTAGAGCCCCACCACGCAGAGCGTGACGATGCCGAAGACGCTGAACACCTTCTGGTAGACGGCCTTGGTCGCCTGCTCGACCAGGGGATCGGCCCAGCCCCACATCGAGCGCGGGTCCCAGGCGCGCTCCCGCAGCGCGTTCGAGGCGCCGACGATCGCGGTGGCGATCATGAATTCGCCGTTCGCGACTGTCGTGGTGAATTTGTAATCCGGATGCAGGACCGACGATGCGCACCCGCCCGGGATGTCGTAGGTCGGATAGCTGTAGCCGGCGTAGCCGTAGTCGCTGTAGAGCCCCTTCGGACCGGGCTGCTTGGCGGAGTCCGGCCGGCCGGCGAACCAGCCGGCGAGCCCGGAGTCCGGCGTTCCAGGGGTCGGCGCGTTGCGGCAGGTGATCTCGGTTTCGCTGACCTCCTTGAGATTCGCCACGCAGGCCCGGAAGTCCGCCTGCCACTCCGGGGTCGTGCAGAGGTCGGCGCGGGCCTGGGCGGCCGGCGGGGCGGCGGCTGCCGCCTCCGCGCCGATCAGGGGCCAGGTGAGGGACGCCCCGGCCAGTACGCCGAGGGCGAGCAGGAACGCTGCGATCCGTGCCCGGGCCCTCGCCATGTCACGCCTCCAGATCCGGCAGGGGGATGCTCGGCAGCACTCCGGCCGCTGCGGCGATCGCGGCGGGCGTCGTGTCGAGGTGGTCCAGCAGCCCTTCGACGTACGAGACGTCGACCCGGACCTTCTGCACCCGCCCGTCGACGTCCCGCATCACGAACTCGCGGAAGCCGAGCCGGTTGGACGAGCTGGTGTCGGCGGCGGAGAGCGAGGCCAGGGTGGCTTCGTACCCGTCGTTGACCGGCACCCGCAGCAGGCGCAGCGCTTCGGAGGCGATCTCGGCGTCCTCGGCGATCCGGCCGACGAAGACGGTGGAGACGAGGTTCTGGACGTCGAGGCCGAGGATGTCGCGCGGATTCTGCGAGGCGACCAGCGCGGCCAGGTTCCACTTGCGGGAGTCCCGGGCGAGTCGGACCAGGAACGAACGCCCGGACCGCCAGCCCTCCATGAAGTGCGCCTCGTCCAGGCCGACCAGCTTGCGGGAGGACATCGACCCGCCGTAGCAGCGGCGAACGGCGAGCCGGTGCGCGGTGTGCAGCATCGGCAGGGCGAGCGACTCCTCGGCGGACCAGTACTCCCGTTCGATCTTGAGGTCGGGCAGTCGCAGCCCGGCCATGGTGATCACCGTGAGCGCCGCGTCGGCACCGAGCAGCCCTTCCGGCGGCCGGCCGAAGAAGAGCATGGCCAGCGGCATCTCGGCGGTGTCCAGCAGCAGGTTGGCCAGTTCCTTGCCGGCGTCGTCGTCGAGCCGCCCGAGGCAGCTCACCACGTCGTCCATGGTGGAGGTTTCCTCGGCGGGCACCTGGCGGACCGCGTGCCGGAAGAGGGTGGCGGTGGACGCCTCCCGGGCCACCTGAGGCGGCACGAGCATCATGCAGATGTCCTGGACCAGCATCCGCCGCTCGGCCCGCGCGTTGGAGACCGCGATCTCGAACTCCCGGTCGCCGGCGGCCCCGGCGCCGAACTCGCTGCGCAGCGGCGTCGGGATGAGCGAGTACGGCGCCAGGGTGCCGTGCTCCGAGCCGGTCAGGTTCAACACCCGGGAGTACGGCCGCAGCTCGGGCATGGCGCAGAGCCGGGCCAGCGGCCCGGACGGGTCGAGCAGGGTCACCTGGACGCCCCGCCGGGCGGCGAGATAGCCAAGTGCGCCGAGCAGGGTCGACTTGCCACCGCCCGGCTCGGCCACGAAGACCGCGAGCCCGGAGCGTTCCCGGACCTCCATGGGGAAGTGCAGGTCGAGGAAGACCGGGCGGCGGCAGGTGCCCGCGGTCCGGCCGATCAGGTCGCCCCGCCGGTCGCCCACGTTTGAGGCGGCCTGGGGGAGCGCGGCGGCGAGCAGCGGGACCGGCATCCGGCGGACGTAGCCGGTGTTGGCGATCGGCTCGCCGGGGATGAACTCGCGGGCCAGCCAGTCCTGGTTCTTCGGGTGCTGGAGCGAGATGCGCAGCTCCCGGGAGTAGAGCTGGATGAGCCGACGGGCCCGCTCCAGGCATTCCTCCCGGGTGCGGCCGCCGACCGCGATGCGGTGCCAGCCGTGCGCGCGGGCCGAGTCGACCGGCAGCCCGGTGGTCATCTCATCGCCGATCACAAGTGCCCGCTTGGCCAGCCGCTCCAGCTCCGGCGGCGCGTCGATGCCGTGTTCGGCGTAGTCGAGCTGCTGGGAACGGATCATGCGGAGCCGGTGTTCGAGATTGCGGAACGAGTCGTTGGAACCGAGGATGTCGACCCGGGTGGAGATCTCCATCGGCCAGGGCAGCCGCTCGTGGAAGTGCAGCCAGGGCTCGTGCCGTTCTGGGATCTCCAGGGGTTCCATCCGACCGACGGCGAGCACGGCCACGTGCCGTTCCTCGCCGGTCATCCGGTTGACCAGCTTCACCGTCGAGCCGTACGGGGTGCGGTAGCGCTCGACCTGTTCGGTCATGGCGAGCAGGTCGCCGCGCTCCCAGCGCCCGTCGGTCACCGGGGAGAGCCGGCCCGGCGGTGCCATGCACAGCGCCACCGAGCGGTAGAGCAGCCACTCCAGCTCCTGTGCGGTGACGCGTCGGCCGCGCATGCCGAACGCGCCGAGCACCTCGTCGAACTGCTCGACGGTGCGGCCCAGCTTGCGGCGTTCGCCGTCGGCGGTGCCGCGACCGAAGGTGCGTAGCAACCGTTCGGTGAGCGAGTCGCCGAGCGACCGGCGGGCGAAGGTGACGCCCAGGTAGGTCTGTCCCTCGGCATGGTTGACCGCCATCAGGTGCCGCTGGGCGGCGACCAGGTGGTCGGCCCAGCCGGCGGTGCCGGGCACGTCGGGCAGCGGTGCCGGGGTGTGCGCGTCGATGGTCCGTGCCCACTCGTCGGCGGGGAACGGACGGGTGGTGCGGCGCAGGTGCAGCCGGAAGCCGGCCAGGCCGGCGTACTGCTCGGAGATCGCCGACAGCAGCGCCTCGCGTTCGGCGTCCGGCCGGAAGGCCCAGCGCACCTCGGGCAGCCAGTACCAGGCGGTGACGGTGTTCGGGGTGAACGTCAGGTGGCCGGCGATCTCGGTGATGGCCAGCTCGACCGACGGGTCGCGGTCCCCGAACTTGATCTTCGGTGCGCGGACCCGGGTCGGCTGGGCAGGCCGGCTCGCAGCGCGCTGGCGGGGTGCGGCGATCTCCCGCCCGGTCGGCTCGGCACCGACCGGCGTGGGCAGGGCCGAGCCGGTCCGGGCGGCGCGGCGCGGTGCGCGCTCCAGGGCCGGCCGATCCGCCGGCCCGGCGCTGACCGACCCAGTCGGTGCTGGCGGCCGGTCCTCCGGCGCGGTGCTGGTCGGCGGCCAGGTCGCCGGACCGCTGGTCGACGACGCGGAGGTGCCCGCGGTAGCCGGGTTGGGCTCGGTCGGGGGGTGGAGCATCGGCAGCCGGTCGCCGGCCTGGTGCGGCACCCGGGACTCGATGGCGGGCTTGCCGGCCCCGCGCCGCGACTCGACAGGCCGCCCGCCGCTGGCGGGCTCGTCGGGTGTCCACCGTGGTTCCGGTTCGGGTGCCCGATCCGGTACCCGCTGGGCCGGATGGGTCGGCGTGGCGGCGGGCGGCTGTTGCGGGATCGCCGGCTGCTCCCGGGTGGCCGGGCCGGCCGGCACGGCTCGCGCCGTGCCCGGCCGGGACGCGCCGAAGAGGTCCAGGAACGGGGAGTCGATGTCGGCGTTCTCGCCGGCCGACACCGCGCTGGGCTCGGCGGGCGGTGTCCGGCGGGGCACCGGCCGGGGGGCCTGGAAGACGCCGACCGCGCCGTGCCCGGGCGAGGTCACCAGCGCGGGATCGAGCGCCACCTCATCCTCGGATTCGGCGTAGTCAAATGACTGCGCACGGTGACCTCCCGGTACGGCCGGACGGCCGGCCGGGGGACCCGGCGTGGAAGAGCGACTCATGCGACCGCCTCACCCGCGTCGTGCGACGGACTGATCGGCGTACGCCCGGTCATGCCAGCTCCTCCCGGATCCTGATCCGGCTGCCGACCAGGCGCGGGTCGCGCTGCTCGATCGCCGGCTCCCGGGTACGTCGCCAGTCGGTCAGCGCGGTGCGGATGACAACCCGCGCCGGCCGATCCGGGTCGACGTGCCGGAAGATGAACGACGTGGTCACGATGGCGAGCGCGATCTCCCAGGCCGGGAAGAGCTCGACCGTCAGCGTGAACAGCCAGTGGATGAACATGTAGAGGGGGACGAGCAGCATGAAGAGCCCGTACTGGGCGTACGGCAGGTGGACCGGAAGGGTGTAGCCGGGCGGCCCGAGGTAGACCAGGCGGGCCCGGTAGATGTCGTCGTCGGTGCGCAGCCGCATCTGGTGACCGCGCCTATTCGAAGATCAGGTCGATCAGGTAATCGCCGACGAAGAAGAGTGTGGCCGCGCCGGCGATGAAGGCCAGCCCGACGATGGCGATCGCGGAGCTGGTCAGCACCTTGGAGATCTCGCCCCGGCTGGCTCGGCCGATGAAGATGACGCCCAGGACGGCGAGCAGGATTGGCGCGATCTTGCTGGCGAAGAAGGTGACCACACCGTTGGTGTCGATCCCCTTCGGTGCCGGCTCGGCGAGCGGAGCCGACGCCAGGGTGGAGAGCGCGTGGGCGACGCCGGACGACGCCGTCTCCATGAGCTCGAAGGCGATCACTGGAACCTCCCCATATCGCGGCCGGCGGGTGCCGCGGCGGTGCAATAGGCAAGCCTGGCGGGAAATGTGCTCCGCAGGGCGCAGCGTTCTCGACCCTGCGTTCGTTACTCACCACGGAGAGTGGCGAGCTTTGGGCGGTTTTTCCCCGCTTCGGCCCTCCCTCCAGGCTTCGCCATCTCGATGCTGGCCGATTCCAAAGCGTACGGGCCGCCCCGGATTGCGACAAGCCGCGACGGGACTACCAGATACTGCCCGGACGACCGATCGTACACCTGTTCCAATCCGCACGTCAGGAGTGGTGGGGCGACGGCCGACCCGGGTCGGAGGGCACCGCCGCCGCGACCGGTACCGTCTAGCCGTGACCGATCTGGTACGGGCCCCGGGCCCGGTGGTGATGGGCGTCCTCAACGTCACGCCGGACTCCTTCTCCGACGGCGGACGGTACGCCGACCTCGATGCGGCCGTCGGACATGGCGTCCGTCTGCGCGACGCAGGGGCGCACCTGGTCGACGTCGGCGGCGAGTCGACCCGCCCGGGCGCGGAGCGGATCGACGCCGGGACCGAGGCCGACCGGGTGCTACCGGTCATCCGCGAGCTGACCGCCGCTGGCGTGCGGGTCAGCATCGACACCAGCCGGGCCCGGGTGGCCGAGGCCGCGCTGGACGCTGGCGCGGCGGTGGTCAACGATGTCTCCGGTGGGCTGGCCGACCCGAACATGGCCCGGGTGGTCCGCGACGCCGGCTGCCCCTGGGTGCTGATGCACTGGCGTGGCCACTCCCGGCAGATGCGCGAGCTGGCCAGCTACACCGACGTGGTGGCCGACGTCCGGGCCGAACTGGCCCAGCGGGTCGACGCGGCGCTGGCCGCCGGGGTGGCCGCCGACCGCATCGTCATCGACCCCGGCCTCGGCTTCGCCAAGACCGCCGCGCACAACTGGGAGCTCAGCGCCCGCCTGCCGGAGTTGCTGGATCTCGGGTACCCGCTGCTCTTCGGCGCCAGCCGCAAGTCCTACCTGGGCCGGCTGCTCGCCGCCCCGGACGACACGCCGCGACCCACCGCGCAGCGGGAGGCGGCCACCGTCGCCACCAGCGTGCTGGCGGTCGCGGCGGGCGCCTGGGGGGTACGCGTGCACGACGTGCGGGCCACCGTCGACGCGCTCGCCGTCTGGGCCGCCACCGGACGCCCGCACCTGGCCACCGCGCGGGTCGGTCACGGGCGGCCCGAATGACCGGCCCACGTCGGGCGCGCCGGTGCACTGCCGGACGCTCCGGCCCACGTCAGGCACCCCTGACAGGCGCAGGACCGACCGGTCGGGTGGCCGGTCGGCGAGAGAGGAAGCGATGACCGACCGGATTCAGCTGACCGGCCTGCGGGCCCGCGGCCGGCACGGGGTGTACGACTTCGAACGTGTCCAGGGGCAGGACTTCGTGGTCGACGCGATCCTCGAGTTGGACCTCGCCCCGGCCGCCGCCAGCGACGACGTCACCGCCACCGTCCACTACGGCGAGTTGGCCGAACGCCTGGTCGCGGTGGTGACCGGTGAGCCGGTGAACCTGATCGAGACCCTCGCGGACCGGCTGCTCGCGGTCTGCCTGGCCGACGAGCGGGTCGCCACCGCCACGATCACTGTGCACAAGCCGGAGGCGCCGGTGCCGCACACCTTCACCGACGTGGCCGTCACCATGACCCGGGCGCGTGCCCGGTGACCCGGGCCGTGCTCTCGCTCGGCAGCAACCTGGGCGACCGGCTGGGCCATCTCCGGACGGCCGTCGCGACGCTCGGCGACGCCGTGCTGGTGCTCTCCGGCGTGTACGAGACTCCACCGTGGGGGGACGAGGACCAGCCCGCGTACCTCAACGCGGTGCTGCTGGCCCAGGACGACGCCGCCGCCCCGCGCGACTGGCTGGAGCGGGCCCGGGCCGCGGAGCGCGCGGCTGGCCGGGTCCGTGACCCACAGCGGCGGTTCGGGCCGCGCACCCTCGACGTGGACGTGATCGCGGTCTGGGGCGACGACGACGAGCCGGTGCTCAGCGACGACCCCGAGCTGACCCTGCCACACCCCCGGGCGCACCTGCGCGCCTTCGTGCTGCGACCGTGGATCGACATCCAGCCGTACGGACGGCTGCCCGGTCACGGCTGGCTGACCGACCTGCTCACCGCCGGCCCCGCGGCGGAGGACGCGCTGGATCTGCGTCCCCGGCCGGAGTTGGCGTTAGAGTCGACGGCATGACCGAGCGGAGCCGGCCGGCATGACGCAGGCGAAGTCCCCACCACCGGGCGGGCCGGGCCCGGACCGGTCGCGGATGGGCCCCACCCGGATCTCCACCCTGGTCGTGGCCGCCCTGGCTGCGGCTGCGGTGGCCTGGCTGCTGATCAGCACCCTCTACTACAGCGGCATCCCCCGGCTGCCCTGGCTGCCGGTGGTGACACTGGCTGGGCTCGCCGTGCTGGAGGGGTACGCCGCAATCAACACCCGAGGTCGGATCGAGCGCAAGCCCGGCCGGGAGCCGGTCAACCCGCTGCTGGTGGCCCGGTTCGTGGTGCTGGCCAAGGCGTCGGCGCTGGCCGCGGCCATCTTCGCCGGCTTCTACGCCGGGCTCACCGGCTGGCTCTTCGTCGAGACCACTCAGGCTGCCGTGGAGGATCGGCCGGCCGCCGGAGGTGGCCTGCTCGCCTCGCTGGCGCTGGTCGGTGCCGCGCTCTGGCTGGAGCGCTCCTGCCGGGTGCCGGAGCGCCCGGACGACGAGCGCGACCCCGACCAGCGGGAGAGCCGCCCCGGCCAGCGCTGAGCAGAGGGGTTACGCCCGGCTCCGGGCGCGGGTACGGTGCCTGCGACCGGAGAGCAACGGCCGCCCCCGGTCCGTCCGCGCGCCGGACCAGGGAGGGCCGGCCAGCGGGGAGGCGGCGTCATGACGTACGAAGAAACGGGCCGGGACCGGTCGGTGGAGCCCTCATCCGGGGTCCCCGCCACCGTTCTGGAGAACGTCTTCGACGACCCCACTCACGGTGAGCCCGGTCGGGACCGGGTGGGCGTGCACGTGGTCTGGGAGATCCTGCTGCTGGCCGCTCTCGCCGCCCTGGGCTGGCTGCTCTGGCGGGCCGACCCGGCGGCGCTGCGCGGCACCGGCCTGCGCACGCTGCTGGTCGACGCGGTCGGGCTGGGGCTGCTCGCCCTCGCCGCCGGGCTGAGCCTGCGTACCGCCGCCCCGAACCTGGCGGTCGGGCCGATCGCGCTCGCCGCCGCACTGCACTACGCGGAGCAGGGCGACCAGGGCCTGCGGGACTCCCTGGGCCCGGCCATCGCGGTCGCCGCGCTGGGCGGGCTGGCGCTGGCGCTGGCCGTGGTGGTGCTGCACGTGCCGGGCTGGGCGGCCAGCCTGGCCGGCGCGGCCGGCGTGATGGTGTTCATCGAACGCCGGTCGGCGCCCGTGCTGGTGCAGGGCGACTACGACCCGGGGCGTACCGCCGGCTACCTCTTCGCCGGGTTCGCCGCGGTGGCGGTCCTCGGCGGGCTGTTCGGGGGGATCCGGGCGATCCGTCGGCTGGTCGGCCGGAACCGGCCGGTCGCCGATCCGGCCCGTCGCCGGGGTGCGGTGGCCGCCGTGGTCACCGCGGTCGCGCTGGTCGGCTCCACGGTGCTGGCCGCGCTCGCCGGCGTGCTGCTCGCCGCCAACGGCCCCGGGTCGGTCACGCCCACCCCCGGGCTGGACTGGACCGTGCTGGCGATCGGGATGGCCCTGCTGGGCGGCACCAGCGCGTTCGGCCGCCGGGGTGGGGTGTTCGGGACCCTGCTGGCGGTGGGCCTGGTCACGACCTTCCAGGCGTACGCGCTGGCGAGCGACTGGACGGTGGACACCTGGACGGTCGGCGGCGTGGCGATCGGCGTCGGGCTGCTGGTCACCCGGCTGGTCGAGACGTTCGGGCGGCCCCGGCCGGGCAGCACCGACAGGCCGGAGCCGGTCGGTGACGGCACGATCAGCACGGGCTGGAACGTGCCGCTGTCGCAGCCGGTCGACAACTGGCCCCCCACGCTGCCGACGCCGGCTGCGCCCCAACAGGCCGATCCGTGGCGGGACCCGCGCTGGGAGGACAGCCCGCGCCGGTGGGACGATGGCCGGTGAGCCGTGCCGCGTCCGCCGAGCCGGAGCTGATCTCGACGGTTAGGCTCGGCGGCATGACCGACACACCTGCCGCCACCCCCGGCGGATCCTCGTTCGAGGAGCTCGACGCGCTGTCCACCGAGGAGTTGCGGGAGCGGGCGTTCGCCCGGGCCCGGGAGCACCGCGACGTGGGGTTCTTCTGGTCGGTGCTGCGGCACCTGCCGAACGCGGACGAGGCGACGGTCCTGGACGGCGCGCCGAACTCGATCGGCCCGACCATCGACGAGGCCTCCGCGCTGTGGCGGGAGCTGACCGGTCATGGCTATGAGGAGTCGGCGCCACTGCTGCGGGCCGCCTTCATCGACTACCTGCAGAAGCACTGAGCCGGTCGGGGCAGCCCAGGTCCGCCCGGCCGGTTGGCTCGGGCCCTGGGCGGATCATGGCACTCTTCCACCGCTCCGGCCCGGTCAGCCGCTACGGGACGGCCGCCGGCACCGGGGCGCTCGCCGTGCTGCTGCTGGTCGGCATCGGCGGCAGCCCGGCGTACACCGGGTGGGCCGGCACTCAGACCGACCCGGAGTCGGGCGTCGCCTACTACCTGCGAGTGCTCGCCTGGCCGGCCTGGCGGCTGGACGCGGACGGCCAGGCCGGCGGGTTGTTCGCCGCCGACCTGCGGGCCGTGCTGCTGGTGGTCCTCGCGGTGGCCCTGCTGTACCTGCTGCCCGCCGCCCAGGTGGCCCGGGTGCCCGGTCCGGTCAGCCAGTTCTTCTCCGGCTGGGCCGCGTACGTGCTGGCCGGTGGGCTCGCCGCCGTGCTGGCGGCGCTGCTCGGCCCGGACCCGTCGCTGTTGGGGGCGTTGCAGGACGCCAGCGCCGGCGCCGGCTACGGCTTCCTCTCCGGCTGGATCATCGGCACTGCCAGCCTCGGCGGCCGGGCGTGACCCGACCGGCTGTGCTGGCCTGATCTGACCGGCGCGCTCGGACGGACACCGGCGGGGCCGCCCGTTCGAACGGTCGGTCGGCGCCGGTCAGCCCGTCGAGCGGCCGAGGTCGAGGAGACGCTGTCGGCTGAGCGCGCCCACCGGTCGGCCGTCGTCGGTCACCAGGAGCCGGTCCCGTCCCGAGGTGAGCAGCACCGCCAGCGCGTCGTACGCGGAGCCGTCCAGCGGCACGGTGGGCAGGTCCGCCGGGGCGTCGCCGGGCACCGGGTCCAGCGACTCCCGGTCGAGTGGGGTGACCGCCAGCCGGCGGATGCCCCGGTCGGCCCCGACGAACTCGCGTACGAACGGGGTGGCGGGCTCGCCGAGCAGGGCCGCCGGCGTGTCGTACTGCTCCAGGTGCCCGCCCTCGGAGAGCACGGCGATCCGGTCGCCGAGCCGGACCGCCTCGTCGAGGTCGTGGGTGACCAGCACGATCGTCTTGCGGACCTCGGCCTGGAGGCGGAGGAACTCCTCCTGGAGGCGGGCCCGGACGATCGGGTCGACGGCCGAGAACGGCTCGTCCATCAGCAGCACCACCGGGTCGGCGGCGAGCGCGCGGGCCACCCCGACCCGCTGCCGCTGGCCGCCCGACAGCTCGTGCGGGTAGCGGCGACCGAACTGGGCCGGGTCCAGCCCGACCAGGTCAAGCAGTTCCTCGACGCGGGCCCGGGTCCGGTCCCGCGACCAGCCGAGCAGCCCGGGAACGGTGGCCACGTTCGCCCGGACCGTCTGATGTGGAAAGAGCCCGACGTTCTGGATCACGTAGCCGATCCGACGGCGCAGCCGCACCGGGTCGACGTCGGTGACGTCCTCGTCGCCGAGCATGATCCGGCCGGCGGTCGGTTCGATCAGTCGGTTGATCATGCGGAGCACGGTCGACTTGCCGCAGCCGGACGGTCCGATCAACACCACCAACTCGCCGGCTTTGACCTCCAGGCTCAGCTCCCGGACGGCCTCGGTGCCGTTCGGGTAGCGCTTCTGGATGCCCTGCAGGGAGATCGACGCCGCGCGAGGGGACTCGGCCAGGCCGGCGGCCTCCGGGGTAACGTCCACGTATGTCCTTCCGCCTGAGCTACCGGGCCGACCCGGGTAACCCCTGGTTCTCCTGGCAGTACGTGCGGGACAACTCTGACACGATCCTCGCCGCGGTGCGTGAACACGCCTCCCTCACCGGGCGGGCGGTGCTGATCGCGGTGCTGATCGCCCTGCCGTTGTCCGTGGTCGCCTACTGGTTCCGCCCGCTGGCCGGTCCGATCCTCGGCATCACCGGTGTGATCTACACCATCCCGTCGCTGGCGCTGTTCGCGTTCATCGCGCCCTACCTGGGCACCGGCGCCACCACCGTGCTGGTCGGGTTGGTCCTGTACGCGCTGCTGCTGATCGTGCGCAACGTGGTGGCCGGGCTCAACCAGGTGCCGCCGGAGGTCCGCGAGGCCGCGGAGGGCATGGGCTACGGCCGGTGGGGGCGACTGTTCCGGATCGACCTGCCGCTGGCGATCCCGGGCATCCTGACCGGGCTGCGACTGGCCACCGTGTCGACGGTCGCGCTGGTCACCGTGGGGGTGCTGGTCGGGCACGGCGGGCTCGGGCAGTTGATCTTCGCGGGCTTCCAGAACAACCTCTACAAGGCCGAGATCATGACCGGCACAGTGCTCTGTGTGGCGCTCGCGGTGCTGCTGGACCTGCTGCTGGTCCTGGTGGCCCGGCTGGTCACCCCGTGGTCCGTCCGGGGCGCGCGGTGAGCGCCGCCGCGAACCCGGTGCACCAGGCGGTGCTCTGGCTCAACGACCCACTGAACTGGACCAACCCCGGCGGCATCCTGGACCGGCTCGGCGAGCACCTGGCGATCTCGGCTGCGGCGGTGGCGCTCGGCTGTCTGGTGGCCTGGCCGCTCGGGCTCTGGCTGGGGCACACCGGGCGGGGCGGCGGCCTGGTGGTGCTGGTGTCCAACGCCACCCTGGCCATCCCGACCCTGGCGCTGTTGACCATCCTGCCGCTGACCTTCCTCGGCTTCGGCCGTACGCCGGTGGTGGTGGCCCTGGCCGTCTTCGCCGTACCGCCGCTGCTGGCCAACGCCTACACCGGCGTACGTCAGGCGGACCCGGAGGCCCGCGACGCGGCACGCGGGATGGGCCTGTCGGGCGGGCAGTTGCTGCGTCGGGTGGAGTTGCCGCTCGCGGTGCCCTACCTGGCCGCCGGCTTCCGGACCGCCGCCGTGCAGGTGATCGCCACCACAGCGTTGGCCTCGTTCGTCAACGGCGGCGGTCTCGGCGAGATCATCCGCACCGGCTTCGGCCTGAGCATCGCGGCCGGCGGGGGTCAGATCGTGGCCGGCGGTGTACTGGTGGCCGGGCTCGCGCTGCTGGCCGAAGTGATCCTGGGCGGCGTCGAACGGCTGGTCACCCCCCGTCCGCTACGGCGCGGTCAGCAGCGCGCCGGGCGGCCCCGACCCGCCGACGCCACCGGCAGCGCCTGACCCACCCAGGCCCGTTCGGCGGGTTACCCGTCCGGGTGAGCGGTCGCCGAGCCGGCGACCGACGGCGGGCCGGCCGGTGACGATGCGGTGACGAAGCCCTCCCCAAGTTGTCGGTCGGTTGCGGACCATGTTGGGTGGATATTCGCGGGCGACCGACAGCCAGGATCGCCCGTCGGACACGCGGCCGGCCCGGGACGGGTCGCGCCGGGACACGGAAGGCGGGCACATGCGCGCAAAAACACGTCTGGCGATCGGCGCGGTCGGCGTCATCGCCGCGGCAGGGCTTCTGACCGGGTGCGGTGACGCCGGCTCGTCCGGCACCGACGCGCCGCAGGCGGGTGCCTCCGGGGCCGGGTGCGCCCCGGTCGCCGGCCAGCAGCTCATCGCTCTGCAGGACGACAAGAAGCTCCAGAACTCCGACAACGTCATTCCCGCGGTCAACAGCAAGGTGGCCAACCCGCAGCTGATCGCGGCACTGGACAAGGTCTCCGCCGCGCTCGACACGCCGAAGTTGGTCCTGCTCAACAAGGCGGTCGACACCGATCGCAAGACCCCCAAGGTGGCAGCCGAGGAGTTCGCCACCGCGAACAACCTCACCGCGGGCATCGCCAAGGGACCGGGCGGCGACATCGTCGTCGGCGCCGGCAACTTCAGCGAGAGCCAGACGTTGGCCGAGCTGTACCGGATCGCACTCACCGCCGCCGGCTACCAGGTCAAGGTTCAGCAGATCGGCAACCGGGAGCTCTACGAACCGGCACTGGAGAAGGGCGAGATCCAGGTTGTCCCGGAGTACGCCGCGACCATGGCCGAGTTCCTCAACACCAAGGCCAACGGCGCCAACCCCCCGCCGGTCTCCTCGCCCGACATCAACAACACGGTGGCCGCGCTCAAGGCCGAAGGCGACAAGGCGGGCATCACCTTCGGTGCCCCGGCTGCCGCCCAGGACCAGAACGCCTTCGCGGTGACCCAGGCCTTCGCCGACAAGTACGGCGTGCGGACCCTCTCCGAGTTGGCGGCGAAGTGCTCCGGCAATGCGACCGTGCTGGGTGGCCCGCCGGAGTGCCAGCAGCGTCCGTTCTGCAAGCCGGGCCTGGAGAAGACGTACGGGCTGTCGGTGGGCTCGTTCTCCTCGCTGGACCAGGGCGGGCCGCTGACCAAGAACGGGCTGCGCACCGGTGCCATCAGCGTCGGCCTGATCTTCTCCTCGGACAGCGCCTTCGCCACCAGTTGAGCCACCGCGTGGCGTGCTGACGACGCCCCCGCCCCCACCCGGGGGCGGGGGCGTCCGCGCGTTCCGGGGACCCGTTCCCTCAGGTGGGGATCGTCGGTAGGCTGCACAGCCATGCCAGCCCCGGTCACCCCCGACGCCCGGCGTCAATCGCCGCTGCTGACCATGCTCTTCTGGGCCGGTGTGGCCCTCGCCCCGGTGGCGGCGCTGATCCTGTTGGTCGCCGACGGCAACGGGCCGCTGCGCTTCGCGGCGGTGCTCGCCATCCTGGCGGTGGTGCTGATCGGCCTCTCCATCGCGCTGCGGACCGATGGGGAGGGTGCCTCGGCGCGGGCCGACGAGCTGCTGGACGAGATCGAGGAGCTTCGCCGGGAGTTGCGCACCGAGATCGTGGCCGCCGCGCAGCGCGGCAACCAGGCGCTCGACCAGGCGCAGCGGGCCCAGGAGGGGGTCGCCGCGGTCCGCCGCCGCCTCGACGCCAGCGGCGCCGCCCTCGCCGGTGCCACCCCCTCCGTCGACCCGGCCGGTGCCGGCCGGGCACGGGTGCCAGCCGCCGAGCCGGTGGACGCCGCTCCGGTCGCCCGCAGCCGGGTGCCGGTGCCCGGCGACGCCCCGGCCGGTCGGGGCCGGGTGCCAGGTCCGGAGGACGCCACCCCCCGGTGGAGCCGTCCCGAGCGCGCCGACGATGACGAGCCGGCGTACCCGCGGTCGGCCGCCGACGCCAGCGCCGAGTCGCCGGCCAGCGGCGGGCTGTACGGTGCCGAGCCGCCGACAGCCGGCGGGGTGTACGGCGCGCAGCGACCAGCCGCCGCCGGGTACGGGTCGGCCCCTCGCCCTCGTGAGCAGGACCGCCCCGAGCCGGCGCACCGGCCGCACGGCGTGGTCCGGCACACCGAGACCGTGCACGTGACCACCCGGCACACCGTGGTGGACGGCGGTCCGGCCGAGCCGGGAGCGCCGTACGGCGGCGGATACGCCGGCCAGTGGACCCCGCCGGCACGGGAGTGGGCCCGGCGCGGCGGCGCGGAGGAGCCTTCCCGGCCGGCTGACCGCTCGTGGGGTGAGCCCGAGGAACGCGGCCGGTCCGGCTACGACGACCGTGCCCGCCCCGCCGACGATCGCCGCTCCGGCGACGACCGGCCCTGGACCGCGCAGGCCGCGACCGGGGGTGAGCCCGGCTGGGGCGCCCGACCCGAGCGCGCGCCCGAGCGGCAGCACCCGGGTTCCTGGCCGAACCCGGACGACCACCACGACGACCGCGGCTGGTCGGAGCAGCGTGAGCCGGACCGGACGGCAGCGCCGCAGCCCGGGCCGGCCCTGCGAGCGGACGACACCGGCGAGTACTGGTCGCAGCTGCGCACCGGTGACCGGTGGGCGGCCGTCCGCGACGACGAGCACGGCCGTGAGCTGCGGGTCGGTGAGCGCCGGGCCGAAATGCACGCGGGTGCCACCGGCACCGAGTACCAGGTGGCCGACCGATGGGCCACCGTCCGCCACGAGGAGCCCCGCCGGTACGAGGACGCGCGCCGGTACGAGGACGCCCGTCGGTACGACGAGCCGCGTGGCTACGACGAGCGCGAGTCGTACCACCGGGACGAGCCGGCGCGCCGACACGACCGCGACGGCGGCTGGCGGGCCGAACCGGAGGACCGGCCAGCGCTGCCGGTCGGCGGCGTGCCGGTGCCGGACGAGTGGCGCCCCCCGCGCCAGCGCGGCCACCAGGCGGAACCCGCACCCGAGCGGGCCGGCCGGCGCCGCGTCGAGGAGCAGTACGGCTACCCGCCGCAGGACGATGCGCCGCGCGCTGGCGGCGCCCCGCCCACCGACCGCTGGCGCTGACCCGGTCAGGTCACTTGTCGATGTCCCCGACCACGAAGAACATCGAGCCGAGGATGGCGATCAGGTCCGGCACCAGGCAGCCGGGGAGCAGGGTGGCCAGCGCCTGCACGTTGGCGTACGACGCGGTGCGCAGCTTCAGCCGCCACGGCGTCTTCTCGCCACGGGAGACCAGGTAGTAGCCGTTGATGCCGAGCGGGTTCTCGGTCCAGGCGTAGGTGTGCCCCTCCGGCGCCTTGAGCACCTTCGGCAGCCGGGTGTTGATCGGCCCGGTCAGCTGATCCACCCGGTCCAGGCACTGCTCGGCGAGGTCCAGCGACGCGTACACCTGGTCGAGCAGCACCTCGAAGCGGGCGTGGCAGTCGCCGGCGGTCTTCGTCACCACCGGCACGTCCAGCTCGTCGTAGGCCAGGTAGGGGTCGTCGCGCCGCAGGTCCAGGTCGAGCCCCGAGGCCCGGGCCACCGGCCCGGACGCGCCGAACGCGGCGGCGTCGGCGGCGGAGAGCACGCCCACCCCCACGGTCCGGGCCAGGAAGATGTCGTTGCGCCGGATCAGGTGGTCCAGGTCGGGCAACCGCCGGCGTACCTCGCCTATCGCCCCGCGGGCCCGTCCGGTCCAGCCGTACGGCACCTCTTCCTTGAGCCCGCCCACCCGGTTGAACATGTAGTGGATCCGGCCGCCGGAGACCTCCTCCATCACCGCCTGGATGGTCTCCCGTTCCCGGAAGGCGTAGAACATCGGCGTGATCGCGCCGATCTCCAGCGGGTAGGAGCCGAGGAACATCAAGTGGTTGAGCACCCTGTTCAGCTCGGCCAGCGCCATCCGCAGCCAGGTGGCCCGCTCCGGCACCTCCATGCCCATCAGCCGCTCCACCGCGAGCACCACACCCAGCTCGTTGGAGAACGCGGACAGCCAGTCGTGCCGGTTGGCCAGCACGATGATCTGCCGGTAGTCGCGCACCTCGAAGAGCTTCTCCGCGCCCCGGTGCATGTAGCCGACGATCGGTTCGCAGGCGACCACCCGCTCGCCGTCGAGCACCAGCTTCAGCCGCAGCACGCCGTGCGTGGAGGGGTGCTGTGGGCCGATGTTCAGCACCATGTCGGTGCCGAGCTGCTCACCGCCGGTGTCGGCGACCAGGCCGGCCCCGGTGCCGACGGTCAGTTCACGGAGGTCCCCGGCGTCGGTGGTCATGCCCGTCATCGTGCCACGGCCGGCCCGAGCGGGATGCCGACCGGTTGGCGCAGCCACCAGTGCCCGCCGAGCCCGGCCGGGTCGGTCAGCTCGGCCACCGCCGACGCGGCGGCCAGTGCCCGCACGTACCCCGCCGGGTCGGTGCCGGCCAGGCTCAGCGGCGGTCGGCCGCCGTCGGCCCCGAGCGCCCGCAGCGCCTCCCGCTGCGAGACCAGGGAGTACGCACACCGGGCGACCGCCGCGCCAGCGGAGGCGACCGAGTCCATGGCCACGTGCGCGGTCACGTCAGCCGACCCGTCCGGCACCGGAGGCACCTGCCGCCCACCCCGGTACCCGGTCAGCGTCCCGTCCACCGGCCGCCCGTCCCGCAGGTGCCCATAGTCCACGGCCACGGCCATCCCTCGCTCGATTCTGCTTATCGCGTCCGCCCATGCTGCGTCCCTTGCCCGCCCGATCTCGGCTCGTGTGTGGTCGCTGTGGGGGGTTTCCGGGCAGCCCGGCCGGCTCCGGGCGGTCAGGCTTGATCCCTGCGCCGGCCGGGCTGCCCGGAAACCCGACTCGCTTCCGCTGGTCGCGGCAGTTCCGGCCGCCGCCGGATTCAGGTCACGGTCCGCACCAGGCAGGCTCGTGGGCCTTGGCCACCATGTCGTCAACCAGTCGAGATCATCAGGGCTGACGGGTTCCCCAACGGTCTCCGCCCCACTGTTCGGGTCGACCAGCAGGTACCGCCAGTCATGTCCGGTGTGCACCGCCACGTCCAACGGAACGTTGTCCAACCACTCGGTTGCCAGCAGCACCCCGTTGATGCCAGCAGGAATCGCGGACACCCACCCGATCTCCTCAGGCAGGTGTTCGGGGCGCGGTGCCAGCTCAACCGCCGTGAACCGCACGCGTTCCGCGAGCGACGGACGGACGGCGTCCGCCGACGGATCGTCGCCCGACGGCCGGGCAGCGGCGGTGGCGGTCTCGGATGCGGCGAACCCGGCGGCGTCTTCGGATGAGACGAGCCTGAGCAGGGTAAGGAGCAGCTCCCCTCGCCCAGCGCCGACGTCGACCACGGAGAGGCGGGAAGGGTGGCCGAGGGCCGTGTCCACCTCGGAGATCAGGCGCAGCACTGCGCTGGCGAACGCCGGGGAGGCGTGCACGCTGGTCCGGAAGTGGTCGGCCGGCCCGGCGCCGGCCACGAAGAAGCCGCCCGGCCCGTAGAGCGCCCGGCTCATCGCGTCACGCCAGGGAATCGACATCAGTTCATTCCGTGTTCAGGGTGCGTCACCGTGCCGACCCTACGGTCACCGGGTATGAGACGACTCGTGATCCCCGCGCTGGCGGTCGTACCGCTGCTGATGGCCGGCGCTCCCGCGACCGCCGCGCCGCGCCCCGCAGGGACCGACACCCCGCGCCCGGTCCGCGCGGTGGTCGAGACCCCCTCCCTCTTTGACGACGCGGCCGGCGGGGACGCCGACGCGGACGATCCGGCGATCTGGGTCAACCCGACCGACCGGGCCGGCAGCCTGGTCATCGCCACCGCGAAGAACGGCGGTCTGCGGGTGTACGACCTGCGGGCCCGCGAACGACAGGTGATCGCCACCCCGCCGGCACCCGGACCGGAGGACGAGGCTGGCCGGTTCAACAACGTCGACCTGGTCGGCGGGTTCCGGCTGGCCGGCCGGCGCGCGGACCTGGCCGTGGTCACCGACCGGGGGCGTGACCACCTGCGCTTCTACCGGATCGAACCGCGCACCCGGCTGCTGACCGACGTCACCGCGCCGGACGTGCCGTTCGCGTTCAACGCCGACCAGGCCGGGGTCAACGAGCAGCGCACCGCGTACGGGCTGGGCACGTACACCGACACCGACGGCAGCGTGTACGCCGTGGTGAGCCGGCGCAGCACCCCGGAGGTGGGGGTGTTCCGGCTGGTGGAGCGGGCCGGGAAGGTGAGCTACCGGCGGGTGGACCGGCTGACCCTGCCCAGCACGTTCACCCTGCGCGACGGCACCGCCTGGTCGCCGTGCACCGACCCGGGTGACGGCCCGCAGGTGGAGGGGACGGTGGTGGACCCGGACAGCGGGGTGGTGCACCTGGCCCAGGAGAAGGTCGGGCTGTGGCGGACCCGACTGGTTCACGGCCGGTTCGTGGGCGCACCGGTGTCGGTGGAGCGGGTCCGCGAGTACGGCGTGCCGGCGACGTACGACGCCGAGGAGGAGGACTGCGTGACCGACTACGCGGCCGATCCCGGTTTCGGCGGCCGGATCGCCCAGGACGTCGAGGGACTGACCATCTACCCCACCGGGCGTTCCACCGGCACCCTGCTCGTGTCCAGCCAGGGCGACGACACCTTCTACACCTACGACCGGCGCACCGATCGGCCGACGGGCCGGTTCGCGGTGGTCGACGGCCGGGTCGACGGGTCGCAGGAGTGTGACGGCGCGGCCGTGGTCTCCACCCCGTTGCCCGGCTACCCGGGTGGTCTGCTGGTGGTGCACGACGGCCGGAACACCCCGGAGACCCTGGGTGAGGACGGCGAGGCCCGTCCAGACACCGACTTCAAGTTCCTCGACGCCGGATTCCTCCGCCCCCGGCGCTGACCGTCGCGGTGGCCTCCAGAAACGTTCGGGGGCCACCGCGCCGATCCCGCCCGGCGGGGGTCGTGAAGGTTTTCACACATGCTTGTCCCGGTTCCCTGACCCGGGCGCATACTTGCGATCGACCGGTACCCCTTCTCGAGGACTGGATCGTCGTCATGAGCGCACCGTTGCGCCCGCGTCCGGCCGCCCCGCGCGGGGCCGCCGTACCGCAGGGCCGCGCCGTCACCGGCGCCCCGACTTCCGTTTCCTCTCGCTTCCTGACCGTCGGTGTCGTCGGCGCCGGACGGGTCGGTGCCGTGCTGGGCGCCGCGCTCGCCGCCGCCGGGCACCGGGTGGTCGCCGTCGCTGGCGGCTCCGGGGCCAGCCGCGCCCGACTCGCCCTGCTGCTGCCCGACGTACCTCGCCGTCCGGTCGCCGCCGCCGCCCACGCCGCCGCCGATCTGCTGCTGATCGCGGTGCCGGACGACGCGCTGGCCGGGGTGGTCGCCGACCTCGCCGACCGGGGCGCGCTGCGCCCGGGCCAGGTGGTCGCGCACACCTCCGGCGCGCACGGGCTGGCCGTGCTGGAGCCCGCCGTGGCGGTCGGCGCCCGGCCACTCGCCCTGCACCCCGCCATGACCTTCACCGGTACGCCGGACGACCTGGCCCGGCTGGCCGGCATCTCGTACGGGGTGACCGCCCCGGCGGAGCTGCGCCCGCTGGCCGCCCGGCTGGTCGCCGATCTCGGCGGCGTGCCCGAGTGGGTGGGCGAGGCGGACCGCCCGCTGTACCACGCGGCGCTGGCGCACGGCGCGAACCACCTGGTGACCCTGGTGAACGAGGCGACCGATCGGCTGCGCGACGCCGGTGTGGCCCAGCCGGAGAAGGTGCTCGCCCCGCTGCTGCGGGCCGCCCTGGAGAACGCGCTGCGGCTGGGCGACGACGCGCTGACCGGCCCGGTCTCCCGCGGTGACGCGGGTACCGTCCAGCGGCACCTGGCCCGGCTGGCCGCCACCGCCCCGGAGTCCGTCCCTGCCTATCTGGCGCTGGCCCGGCGTACCGCCGACCGGGCGATAGCCGCCGGCCGGCTCCGGCCGGTGGACGCGCAGTCGCTGCTCGGCGTGCTCGCCAGCACCAGCCGGGAGGTGGCGGCGTGAGCGTGAGGAGTGAGCCGGTCTTGCGAGCCCCGCAGTCGCGAACCGAGGTGGCGCTGTGACCCAACTGGTGCACACCCGCGCCGACCTGGCCGAGGCACGGGCCGCGCTGCAGGGCACCGTCGCCGTGGTGATGACCATGGGCGCGCTGCACTCCGGGCACGAGACGCTGCTGCGCGCTGCCCGAGCGCGGGCCGACCACGTGCTGGTGACGATCTTCGTGAACCCGTTGCAGTTCGGGCCGAACGAGGACTTCGACCGCTATCCGCGGACGCTCGACTCGGACCTGGAGGTGTGCCGGCGGGCCGGCGCCGACCTGGTCTTCGCCCCGTCGGTGGCCGAGATGTATCCGGACGGCCAGCCCCGGGTGCGGCTCGACCCGGGCCCGCGCGGCGCGGAACTGGAGGGCGCGAGCCGCCCCGGCTTCTTCCACGGCGTACTCACCGTGGTGTTGAAACTGCTCCAGCTAACCCGGCCTGACCTGGCGTTCTTCGGCGAGAAGGACTACCAGCAGCTCACCCTGGTCCGGCGGATGACCCGGGACCTGGACGTACCGGTCGAGGTGGTTGGCGTGCCGACCGTCCGGGAGCCGGACGGTTTGGCGCTGTCCAGCCGCAACCGCTACCTGAGCGAGCCCGAGCGGGCCGCCGCGTTGAGCCTGTCCGCCGCGCTGCTGGCCGGTGCGCGGGCCGCCGACGACGGCCTGGACGCGGGAGCGGTGCTGTCCGCCGCGCACGCCGCGTTCGGCGCCGGTACGCCCGGTGCCCGGCTCGACTACCTGGTACTCACCGATCCCGAGCTGGAGCCGGGGCCGGTGTCCGGGCCGGCGCGGCTGGTGATCGCCGCGTGGGTGGGCAGCACCCGGTTGATCGACAACGCGGCGATCCACCTCGCCCCCCGCCCCTGACCCGGCCGCACCCTTCACCACCATCGCGAAAGGCCACCCCGATGCTGCGGACCATGCTCAAGTCGAAGATCCACCGCGCCACCGTGACCCAGGCCGACCTGCACTACGTCGGCTCGGTGACGGTGGACGAGGACCTGCTCGACGCTGCCGACCTGCTCCCCGGCGAGCAGGTGGCGATCGTGGACATCACCAACGGGGCCCGGCTGGAGACGTACGTCATCCCGGGCGAGCGGGGCAGCGGCGTGATCGGCATCAATGGCGCCGCCGCGCACCTGGTGCACCCCGGTGACCTGGTCATCCTGATCTCGTACGGGCAGATGGACGACGCCGAGGCCCGGTCGTACCGGCCACGGGTGGTGCACGTCGATGCGGACAACCGGGTGGTCGAGTTGGGCGCCGACCCGGCGGCGGCGGCACCGGGCACGGCCGGCGACCCGGTGCCCAGCCCGTTGGCCGTGGCGAGCGCCTGATCCCACGCACGGCGATTCCGGTCTGTCACCGTAAGGTCATTTCCGGTTACCCTTGGCACGCCGTCGGAAGCTGGTCGGTGGCTGGGGGAGGCCGCGATGCGCCGTGCGATGACGACCCTGTTCGCCGCTGCTGTGACGGCAGTTCTGCTGGTCGGCTGCGCCGGGGCCGGCGGCCTGGACGGTGATCTGACCGACGACTGGGCGGCGCTGCCGTCGGCGGTGCCGTTCACCCCGGCTGCCGGCGTGTGTCAGGCCGCCGACTTCACCGACGTCGTCACCCTGGCCGGCTATCAGCCGGTGGACTGTGCCGGCCCGCACCGGGTGGAGACCGTGCACGTGGGGGCGTTCCCGGTCGAGCGGGCCACCGCCCCGGCCGGCGGCTCTGCCGAGCTGCGCGGCGCGTTCGCCGAGTGCGACACCCGGGCCACCGGGTACGTGGGCGACGACTGGAGGGCCGGTCGGTTGCGGCTGTCGGTGGCGCTGCCCTCCGGGCCGGGCTGGGCGGCCGGTTCCCGCTGGTACCGGTGCGATCTCAGCGAGTTGACCACGGTCGAGGCGGCGGCCGCCGTGGTGGTCCGGTCGGGCAGTCTGCGGGACGCGTTGAAGGGGGTCTCCGCGCTGCGGTTGGGCTGCCAGCAGACCCGCGGCGCGACCGTCCGGGGCGCGCAGACGCTGGTCCCGGTGGAGTGCGGTGTCCGCCACGACGCCGGGTTCGTCGGGGTGTGGCGGGCACCGGACACGCCGTACCCGACCCGGGACGCGGACTGGGCTCCGCTCTACACCGGCTGCCGCACGATCCTCGGCCGGTACGTGGGCGTGCCGGACGACGCCGAGCTGCGATTCCGCAGCGGTGTGGTGGTCCGCCCGCCGGGTGCGGGGCGCTGGCGGGTCGGCGACCGGGGGATCCGCTGCTACCTGTGGCTCAGCGACCGTACGGCGACCGGCTCGCTGCGGGGCGCGGGCCCGGCCGGCCTGCCGGTTCGGACGAAGTGACCACGGCCAACCGTCCGGCGCGGCAGGGCCGGCGCCGGACGGGGTAGCCCATACCACTCGTCGTGCCCCGGCCGCCCGGGGCGAGGACGGTTCGGGTTGACTGGGGGGATGGACCTTCCGACCGTCGACCTGCCGGCGCTGCCCCCGTTGCTGGCCGCGCCCGCGCCCGGCTGGGTGGAGACCACCGACGTGATCGTGGTGGGTTCCGGGGTGGCCGGGTTGACCGCGGCGCTGCACCTGCGCGAGGCGGGCCTGCACGTCACGGTGGTCACCAAGGTCAACATCGACGACGGCTCGACCCGGTGGGCGCAGGGCGGCATCGCCGCCGTGCTCGACTCGGGAGACACCCCGGCGGCGCACGCGTCGGACACCGAGATCGCCGGTGTCGGGCTCTGCGACCCGGCGGCGGTCCGGGTGCTGGTCGAGGAGGGCCCACTCCGGCTGCGGGAGCTGATCCGGATCGGCGCCGAGTTCGACCGCAACCCGGACGGGTCGCTGATGCTGACCCGTGAGGGTGGGCACCGGGCGGACCGGATCGTGCACGCCGGCGGAGACGCCACCGGAGCCGAGGTGCAGCGGGCCCTGCACGAGGCGGTGCAACGCGACCCGTGGATCCGGCTGGTCGAGCACGCCCTGGTGCTGGACCTGCTGCGTGCCCCCGGCGACGGCCCGGACGGGCTCGGCCCGGCCTGCGGAATCACCCTGCACGTACTCGGCGAGGGCAGTGAGGATGGTGTGGGCGCGCTGCTGGCCCGGGCCGTGGTGCTGGCGACCGGCGGGATGGGGCAGATCTTCGCCGCCACCACCAACCCGGCGGTCTCCACGGGGGACGGCGTGGCGCTGGCGATGCGGGCCGGCGCGGCGGTGACCGATGTGGAGTTCGTCCAGTTCCACCCGACCGCCCTGATCACCCCGTCCGGCGTGGGCGTGCCCGGTACCGGCCACGCGCAGCAGCCGCTGGTCTCCGAGGCGCTGCGTGGCGAGGGCGCGTACCTGGTGGACGCGGACGGCAAGCGGTTCATGGTGGGCCAGCACGAGCTGGCCGAGCTGGCCCCCCGGGACGTGGTGGCCAAGGGCATCCACCGGGTGCTGCTGGCCAACGGCGCGGACCACGTCTTCCTCGACGCCCGGCACCTGGGTGGGACCTTCCTGGCCGCCCGGTTCCCGACCATCGTGGCGTCCTGCCTGGCGATCGGCGTGGACCCGGCCACCGACCTGATCCCGGTCGCCCCGGCCGCGCACTACGCCTCCGGCGGCGTCCGCACCGACCTGCGCGGCCGCACGTCCATCCCCGGCCTGTACGCCTGCGGCGAGGTCGCCTGCACGGGCGTGCACGGTGCGAACCGGCTGGCCAGCAACTCGCTGCTGGAGGGCCTGGTCTTCTCCCGGCGAATCGCCGAGGACATCGCGGCCGGCCTCCCCGAGCAGGTCCAACCGGCGGACACCGGCGCCTGGCGCGGCGGTGCGGGCTGGGTGCTCCCGACCGAGACGACGCCGGCCCTGCAACAGGCGATGACCCGGGGCGCCGGGGTGCTTCGCTCGGCCGCGACGCTGGCCGAGACGGCCGGCACGCTGACCGAGGTGGGTGCCGCCCGAGGCCGACCGCGGACCGCCGACTGGGAGGCGACCAACCTGCTCACCGTGGCATCGACGCTGGTGGCCGCCGCGTACGCCCGCGGTGAGACCCGGGGCTGCCACTGGCGGGAGGACTTCCCCACGGCCGACGAGCGGTGGCTGGGTCACCTGGTCGGGTCGGTCGGGGCGCAGGGCCGGTTGACGCAGCAGTGGGAGGGAATGCGGTGAGCGCGAGGAGTGAGCCGATTTTGCAGGCCCCGCAGTCGGAAACGGAGAAGGTCATGACGGAGTCGACGCGGCAGGCGATGCGGGCGGCCGGACTGGACCCCGCGCAGGTGCGGCGGGTGATCGAGAACGCGCTGGTCGAGGACCTGGGGCCGGACTTCCTGGACGTCACGAGCGTGGCCACCATCCCGGCGGAGCAGACCGACACCGCCGACCTGGTGGCCCGCGCGGACGGCGTGGTGGCCGGGATGGCGGTGGCCGCCGCCGTGTTCGAGCTGGTCGGCGAGGTGACCGGGTTCGGCCGTACCGTCGAGGTGTCGGTGCTGGCCCGCGACGGGGAGCGGGTGGCGCGCGGCGATGTGCTGGCGACGGTGACCGGGCCGACCCGGCTGCTGCTCACCGCCGAGCGCACCGCGCTCAACCTGCTCTGCCGGATGTCCGGGGTGGCCACCCACACCCGTGCCTGGGCGGATGCGCTGGCCGGCACGAAGGCGATGGTGCTGGACACCCGCAAGACCACGCCGGGCCTGCGGCAGCTGGAGAAGTACGCGGTGCGGGCCGGCGGCGGCACCAACAAGCGGATGGGCCTCTACGACGTGGCCATGATCAAGGACAACCACAAGCTCGCCGCCGGGGGCATCACCGCGGCCTATCGGCGGGTCCGGGAGGCGTTCCCGGAGGTGCCGGTGCAGGTCGAGGTGACCACGGTCGGCGAGGCGGTGGAGGCGGTGGAGGCCGGTGCGGGCTTCCTGCTCTGCGACAACATGACGCCGGAGACGCTCGCGGAAGCGGTGACGGCGGTGGGGGACCGGGCGGAGCTGGAGGCGACCGGCGGCCTGACCCTGGAGGTGGCCGGCCGGTACGCGGCCACCGGTGTCGACTTCCTCTCGGTGGGCGCGCTGACCCACTCGTCGCCCATTCTGGACATCGCCATGGACCTGCGGATCGAGTGACGGGTGTCCGGCCCGGCGCTACTCGCGGCGGGCCGGGCCTCAGACGGTGGTCAGTGAGGTGGTGGCCAGGTTGAAGATCACCCGGTTCTCGGTGTCCTGCCGGCCGTCCAGGCCGTACTTGGCCCGGAAGAGTTCCAGCACCCGGTTGTAGATCTCGGGCGGCAGCTCGTCGGCCTCGCCGATGGCGAAGGTCTCGCCCTCCGCCTCGGGCCGGTCCAGCACCACACTCAGCCCGGCCAGGCCGTGCCGGGCCACGTTGCGCACCAGGTCGGTGCCGGCGATGTACCAGTCGCCGTCGGAGCGGACGTAGAGCGCCTCGCAGGTCTCCAGGTCCCGACCGGCCTGGCGCAGGCAGAGCCGCAGGGTGAGGCAGGCCGCCAGGTCCTCCACCGGCGCGGTCTCCCACAGCTCGGCGAACCGGTCGTCAACGAACTCGCCGAGCGGGGTCGAGACGAACGCCTCGATCTGCTGGGTGTCGAAGGTGCTGCCCTGGACCGGGAAGAACGAGATGAACGCCTTGCCGTCCCAGCGGTACATCTGCACCGAGGGGGCGGCGCTGTAGACCCGGACCTGGAGCCGGGCCCGGGCCGACTCGGGCAGCTCCTCGGCGAGCCGGGCCAGGTGCCACATGTTGTTGAGGATGGCCACCGAGGCGTCCCGCCGGCGCAGCTCCTCGCCGCGCAGCCGGACCGCCGGCGAGTCCGGGTCGAGCAGCAGCACCTTGACGGCGGCGCCGTTGACGAGCGCGGAGCGGAGCGCCGCCACGAACCGGGACGCGTACGGGCCCTCCAGCATGCTGGTCCAGGTCTCCAGGATGGCCACGATCTCCCGGGACTGGGCGACCCGTTCGATCAGCGCGTCCCGGTCCAGTCGCGGGTGCTCGATGATGCTGACCGTCTGGAGTTCGCGGAAGAGCGGGTTGAGCACCACGTAGGTCAGCAGCGTCATGATCAGCGCGGCGCCGATGTTGAGGTAGAGATCGCCGGCGAAGCTGCCGGCCTCCCGCAGGGACGCCCGCCACGCCTGCACGATCATCCAGATAGCGCCGCCGGCCAGTGCGACCAGCACCAGCACGTGCCGCCTACGCCGGCGCAGGGTGTTACGGCCCCGCACCCACCACGTCCCCGACATGTCCGCTCCCCGTCCGGCCGCGCCGTGGATTGACCCATGTTCATGTCGCGATGCGACAAGGATACGGTCCGCAACCCGGTCCGCACCCGCCCGTACGGTCGTTGTCTAGGCTGCGTGCGTGCTGCTCTGCATCGACATCGGAAACACCAACACCGTGCTGGCGACCTTCGACGGCGACAAGCTGGTGCACTCCTGGCGGATCAAGACCGATGCCCGCTCGACGGCGGATGAGCTGGGTCTGATGTTCCGGGGCCTGCTCGCCGGGGACAACGTCGAGATCACCGGCGTGGCCGCCTGCTCCACGGTGCCGGCCGCGCTGCGGTCACTGCGCACCATGCTCGGCCGCTACTACGCCGACCTGCCGAGCGTGATCGTCGAGCCCGGAGTGCGGACCGGCGTGCAGTTGGCGATCGACAACCCGAAGGAGGTGGGCGCCGACCGGGTGGTGAACACCCTGGCCGCGTACACCCTCTATGGCGGGCCGTCGATCGTCGTGGACTTCGGCACCACCACCAACTTCGACGTGATCAGCGGTCGGGGCGAGTTCCTCGGTGGGGCGTTCGCACCGGGCATCGAGATCTCCTTCGACGCGCTCGCCGCGCGCGCCGCCCAGCTACGCAAGGTCGAGGCGACCAAGCCCCGCTCGGTGATCGGCAAGAACACCGTGGAATGCCTCCAGTCCGGCCTGTACTTCGGCTTCGCCGGGCAGGTGGACCGCATCGTCGAGCGGATGACCGAGGAGCTGGGCACGGTGAAGGCGGTGATCGCCACCGGCGGTCTCGCCTCCCTGGTGATCAACGAGTGCCGCAGCATCACCCACCACGAGCCGATGATCACCCTGATCGGCCTGCGGATGGTCTACGACCGCAACCTGTGACCCCGGTGGTTCAGCGCCGTCGGGCGCGGAAGACCAGCGTCCGGTACGGCAGCTCGATGGTCTCCCGGCCGGTTAGGTCCGGGTGGCTGGCCAGGAGGTCTCGGACCTTCCGGTCGACCTCGTCCCGTTCCTGGGGGCTGGCGGTCAGCCAGTAGGAGCGGGTGCGCACCATGCCGAGTAGCTGCTCTGGGGTGAGCCGGGTCCGGTGCGCGAACTGGGCCAGCTCCACCGGCCCGAAGGCCGGGCCGAAGCCGGTGACCTGCTGGAGCAGGTCGCCGGAGTTGTCCCGGAGGTCGGCGATCCGGCTCAACTCGGCGATCCAGCTGGCCGCCCGGTCGTCCCGAACGTTCCAGATCGGGGCGAACGTCCCACCCGGCCGAAGCACCCGGGCGACCTCGGCGTGCGCGGGCTCCTTGTCGAACCAGTGGTAGGCCTGGCCGACCAGCACCGCGTCAGCGATGCCGTCCGGCAGTGGCACCGACTCGGCGCTGCCGGCCAGGGCCGTGAGACCGGGGGTGGCGGCGTCCAGTTGGGCCCGCATGCCGGGGTCGGGCTCCACCGGCCGGACCTGGTGGCCGAGCGCCCGTACGACGCGGGTCAGGATGCCGGTGCCGGCGCCGAGGTCGACGACCTGGGCGGCGTCGTTCAGCCCGTCGAGCGCCCAGCGGACCGCCTCCTCCGGATAGGTGGGGCGAAACCGGTCATAATCGCTCGCCGCAGCGCCGAAGGAGAGGGCATGAGTGTGATCGACCATGGCGGGCAGGTTATCCGGTAACAGCCCCCCAGGCGCTTGAGTACGCTCGGGCCTGACCCCCTGTATCTCCGTGACGAGGAAGCGTGCCGTGACCGAGCAGAACGCCGTGCCAGTGGACCCCGCCGACGACCTTCCCGAGCAGATGAAGGTCCGCCGGGAGAAGCGGGACCGGATGCTCGCCGACGGCGTCGAGCCGTACCCGGTCGGATTTCCCCGCACGGCCACCCTGGCGGAGGTGCGGGCCCGTTACGCCGACCTGCCCACCGACACCGCCACCGGCGACCAGACCTCGGTCACCGGTCGGGTGATCTTCGTGCGCAACACCGGCAAGCTCTGCTTCGCGACCCTGCGCGACGGGGACGGCACCGAGCTGCAGGCGATGCTCTCCCTGGACCGGGTCGGGCCGGAACGCCTGGAGGACTGGAAGCGCCTGGTCGACCTCGGTGACCACGTCGGCGTCACCGGCGAGGTGATCACCAGTCGCCGGGGAGAGCTGTCCGTGCTGGCCGAGCGGTGGGAGATGACCGCCAAGTCGCTGCGGCCACTGCCGGTGGCGCACAAGCCGCTCTCCGAGGAGGCGCGGGTCCGCCAGCGCTACGTCGACCTGATCGTCCGGCCGCAGGCCCGACAGATGGTCCGTACCCGGGCCGCGGCGGTGCGCAGCCTGCGCGATTCGCTGCACGGACAGGGTTTCATCGAGGTGGAAACGCCGATGTTGCAACTGCTGCATGGCGGCGCGGCGGCCCGACCGTTCGTGACTCACAGCAATGCGTTGAGCACTGATCTGTATCTGCGAATCGCTCCGGAACTGTTTCTCAAGCGCGCAGTGGTCGGCGGCGTCGACCGGGTCTTCGAGATCAACCGCAACTTCCGTAATGAGGGTGTCGACTCTTCGCACTCGCCGGAGTTCGCGATGCTGGAGACGTACCAGACGTACGGCGACTACAACACGATGGCCGAGTTGACCCGCAATCTCGTGCAACAGGCGGCGGTCGCGGTCAGCGGCTCGACCGTGGTGACCCACGCCGACGGGCGGGAGTTCGACCTGGGCGGGGAGTGGCGGTCGGTAACCCTGTTCGGGGTGCTTTCCGAGGCACTCGGCGAGGAGGTCACGGTCCGCACCGAACGGTCCCGACTGGTCGAGTACGCGGACAAGGTGGGATTGGCCGTGGACCCGAAGTGGGGCCCGGGCAAGCTGGCCGAGGAACTGTTCGAGGAACTGGTCGTTCCCGGCCTGGAGGCGCCCACCTTCATCCGGGACTACCCGGAGGAGACCAGCCCGCTCACCCGGGCCCACCGTGACGAGCCGGGGCTGGCGGAGAAGTGGGACCTGTACGTGCTCGGGTTCGAGCTGGGCACCGCGTACTCCGAACTGGTCGACCCGGTGGTGCAGCGGGACCGGCTGCTGGCCCAGGCGCAGCTCGCCGCTCGTGGCGACGACGAGGCGATGCGTCTCGACGAGGACTTTCTCCGGGCGATGGAGTACGGAATGCCGCCGGCCGGCGGTATGGGAATGGGAATCGACCGGCTGTTGATGGCCCTGACCGGGCTCGGAATTCGGGAAACGATCCTCTTCCCGTTGGTGCGCCCCGAGTAGTCTCGGCGGCTCGCGTCGGGTCGATACCGCATCCTATTGACGGGGCGAGCAGAGCACGGGTTATTGTGCTCTCGTTAGCAGGAGACCCTGCTCGAAAGGAATGTGGGACGTGGCCAAGCAGATCATTCACAAGCTGGTCGATGACCTGGACGGCGGGGACGCTGACGAGACCGTCAAGTTCGCCCTCGACGGCGTCCAGTACGAGATCGACCTGTCGAGTTCCAACGCCGCGAAATTGCGCGACGCTTTTGCGTCGTACGTGGCCGCCGGCACCAAGGTGGGCCGGGGCGGCGTGGTGATCGGTGGGCGTGCTGCCCGCGGTCGGGGTGGCGCGACCGCTGACCGGGAGCAGAACAAGGCGATCCGGGACTGGGCCAAGAAGGCCGGCAAGGACATCTCGGACCGGGGTCGAATCCCGCAGGAGATCGTCGACGAGTTCCACGCGAAGCGCTGATCCGTCAGCAGCTTGGTGGCATCGACCACCGCAGGGCGACACGACGCCGGGCCGGAGCATTCTCCGGGCCGGCGTCGCCGTATCCACGGCCGCCGGCGGGGGTCGTCGGGCCAGCGGAGCGTCCGGGAAGCATTCCCGCCCGCCCGACGTTGTCCACAACCAGTGGAGCAGCTATCCACAGCCTGTGGACAACTTCCCCCAGGGTCGGGCGCGGCGTTCGTCGCCAGCGCTGACCCCCCTCTCGGAGCCTCTCAGGGCCGGGAGAGGGCTTCCGTCGCGCCAGTCGGATTTCGCTCTGCGCGTAGCGACAGGGGTACCGGAACACCTCCTGAGCGCGGACGGTTGTCCAAAACAACGTGGAACCGACCCACACCGGAGACACACGACCTCAGCTGAGTCGGTCAGCGACGATAGAGTAAGGAGGCACGGACGCCCGTCCCGGACGTTCGTGCACCGGCCCCGCCAAGATCTAGACCATCAAGGCGCACGGCACGTGAGGAGCACGAGGGCATGTTCGAGCGGTTCACCGACCGAGCGCGACGGGTTGTCGTCCTGGCCCAAGAAGAGGCCCGGATGCTCAACCACAACTACATCGGTACGGAACACATCCTGCTGGGCCTGATCCACGAAGGTGAAGGCGTCGCGGCAAAGGCCCTGGAGAGCCTCGGCATCTCCCTGGAGGGCGTCCGCCAGCAGGTCGAGGAGATCATCGGCCAGGGCCAGCAGGCGCCGAGCGGGCACATCCCGTTCACGCCGCGGGCCAAGAAGGTGCTGGAGCTGTCGCTGCGCGAGGCGCTGCAGCTCGGCCACAACTACATCGGCACGGAGCACATCCTGCTCGGTCTGATCCGCGAGGGTGAGGGCGTCGCCGCCCAGGTGCTGGTCAAGCTCGGCGCCGACCTCAACCGGGTCCGCCAGCAGGTGATCCAGCTGCTCTCCGGCTACCAGGGCAAGGAGCCGGCCGCCGCTGGCGCCGCGCCGGGTGAGGCCGCGCCGTCGACCAGCCTGGTGCTGGACCAGTTCGGCCGCAACCTGACCCAGGCCGCCCGCGAGGGCAAGCTCGACCCGGTCATCGGGCGCGAGAAGGAAATCGAGCGGGTCATGCAGGTGCTCTCCCGCCGTACCAAGAACAACCCGGTCCTGATCGGTGAGCCCGGCGTCGGTAAGACCGCCGTGGTGGAGGGGCTGTCCCAGAAGATCATCAAGGGCGAGGTGCCCGAGACGCTCAAGGACAAGCAGCTCTACACGCTCGACCTCGGTGCGCTGGTCGCCGGTTCCCGCTACCGCGGTGACTTCGAGGAGCGCCTCAAGAAGGTGCTCAAGGAGATCCGCACCCGCGGTGACATCATCCTGTTCATCGACGAGATCCACACCCTGGTGGGTGCGGGTGCCGCCGAGGGCGCGATCGACGCGGCGAGCATCCTCAAGCCGATGCTGGCCCGTGGTGAGCTGCAGACCATCGGTGCCACCACGCTCGACGAGTACCGCAAGCACCTGGAGAAGGACGCCGCGCTCGAGCGCCGGTTCCAGCCGATCCAGGTGGGCGAGCCGTCGCTGGCGCACACCATCGAGATCCTCAAGGGCCTGCGCGACCGCTACGAAGCCCACCACCGCGTCTCGATCACCGACGCCGCTCTCGTGGCAGCCGCCACGCTGGCCGACCGGTACATCTCCGACCGCTTCCTGCCGGACAAGGCGATCGACCTGATCGACGAGGCCGGCGCCCGGATGCGGATCCGCCGGATGACCGCGCCGCCAGACCTGCGCGACTTCGACGAGCGCATCGCCCAGGTGCGTCGCGACAAGGAGTCCGCGATCGACGCGCAGGACTTCGAGCGCGCCGCCCAGCTGCGCGACAAGGAGAAGCAGCTCCTTGGCCAGAAGGCGCAGCGGGAGAAGGAGTGGAAGGCCGGTGACCTGGACGTCGTCAGCGAGGTCGACGACGAGCAGATCGCCGAGGTGCTCGGCAACTGGACGGGTATCCCGGTCTACAAGCTGACCGAGGAGGAGACCTCGCGCCTGCTGCGCATGGAGGACGAGCTGCACAAGCGCGTCATCGGCCAGGAGGACGCGGTCAAGGCGGTCTCGAAGGCGATCCGGCGTACCCGGGCCGGCCTGAAGGACCCGAAGCGCCCGTCGGGCTCGTTCATCTTCGCCGGCCCGTCCGGCGTGGGTAAGACCGAGCTGTCCAAGGCGCTCGCCGAGTTCCTCTTCGGCAGCGAGGATGCCCTCATCCAGCTGGACATGTCCGAGTTCCACGACCGCTACACGGTCTCCCGGCTGGTGGGTGCCCCTCCCGGCTACGTCGGCTACGACGAGGGCGGGCAGCTGACCGAGAAGGTGCGGCGTCGGCCGTTCTCGGTGGTTCTCTTCGACGAGATCGAGAAGGCCCACCCGGACGTGTTCAACACGCTGCTCCAGATCCTGGAGGACGGTCGGCTCACCGACGGTCAGGGTCGGATCGTGGACTTCAAGAACACGGTCATCATCCTGACCACCAACCTGGGCACCAGGGACGTCGCCAAGGCGGTGTCGCTCGGCTTCCAGGCGTCGGAGGACTCCGAGTCCAACTACGACCGGATGAAGCAGAAGGTCAACGACGAGCTCAAGCAGCACTTCCGGCCTGAGTTCCTCAACCGGATCGACGACACCATCGTCTTCCACCAGCTGCGCCAGAACGAGATCCTCTCGATCGTGGACATCATGATCCAGCGGATCGAGACGCAGCTGCGCAACAAGGACATGGGTCTGGAGCTGACCGACAACGCCAAGAAGTACCTGGCGCTGAAGGGCTTCGACCCGGTGCTCGGTGCCCGTCCTCTGCGTCGCACGATCCAGCGCGACATCGAGGACAACCTCTCCGAGCGGATCCTGTTCAACGAGCTGACCCCGGGTCAGATCGTGGTGGTGGACTGCGAGGGCGACCCGAACGACATCGACAAGTCCAAGCTCGTCTTCCATGGCGCGGATAAGCCGGTCGAGGTTCCGGACGCCGTACCGGCCGATCTCGGCGGCACCGCCGCCGCAGGCGCGGACGAGTAGCAAGACCAGCAGCGAGGGCGAGGCCTCGGTGGCGCAAGCCACCGGGGCCTCGCCTTTTCCGCTGTCCGTCCGCCACACCGCGCGCGGCTTCAACTCGGCGGTCGTCGTCCGCCTCGGCCGGGATCGTTGCGATGATCGACTCGGTGTCGGCGATGTCGCGGTGTCCTGGCGTCGGTAGGCCCCGATGTCCGCGATATGGAGTCGATCACCGCCGCACCGGCCGGTCCACGGGTCAGGCGCTGAGGTCGGGGGTCGGCAGGGACGGGCCGTCGCCGACGAGGCGGAAGGAGTCGGCACCGGCGGGTTCCACCAGTCCGTCGTGCACCAGGCCGGCCAGGGCACGGGCGCGCTGCACGTCGTCGGTCCAGACCTGGTCCAGCCGCTGGTGCGGGACTGGCCCGGTCGACTCCCGGAGCACCCCGAGCAGTAGTCCGCGTACCTGCCGGTCGGTGCCCGCGTACCGCTGGGGCCGGCGGGTCGGTCCGGCCGGTGCCTCCTGCCCGGAGGCCCGCCACGCGCAGACCGACTCGACCGGGCAGGCCGCGCAGCGTGGTGACCGGGCCGTGCAGATCACCGCACCCAACTCCATGAAGGCGGCGCTGGCCAGCGCCGCGGCGGCCGGCTCCACCGGCAGCAGCTCCTCCGTGGCGACCAGGTCGGCCGGTCGGGTGACCGGCCCGGCGTCCGGTTCGCCGGCGACCGCCCGGCAGACCACCCGGCGCACGTTGGTGTCGACCACCGGGTGCCGCTGCCCGTACGCGAACGCGGCCACCGCCCGCGCCGTGTACGTGCCGACTCCCGGCAGCGCCAGCAGCTGCTCCAGCCGGTCCGGCACCTGGCCGCCGTGCCGGTCCACGATCGCGACCGCGCACTCCCGCAGCCGGACCGCGCGGCGGGGGTAGCCGAGGCGTCCCCACATCCGGATCGCCTCGGCCGGGCTGTCCGCCGCCAGCGCGGCCGGGTTCGGCCAGCGGGCCAGCCAGGCCTGCCAGGCGGGTACCACCCGGACCACCGGCGTCTGCTGGAGCATGACCTCGCTGACCAGGATGGCCCACGGGCTGGCGCCGGGTTCGCGCCATGGCAGGTCACGGGCGTGCTGCTGGTACCACCGGCTGACCATGGTGGCGAAATCGGGCTCAGTCATCGCGTCGTCGATGATGTCACGCGGCGCATTCCCGCTGGATGGGCGGCTCGGGCGGGGTGCCACTGCGGCAGCGGACGGATCGGGCAGAATGCGCGGATGAACGAGCTCGCGATCACCGTCATCGGCCGGGACCGGCCGGGCATCGTGGCCGACGTCGCGGAGGTGCTGGCCCGACTGGGCGCGAATCTCACCGACAGCACGATGACCCGGCTGCGGGGGCATTTCGCGATGACCCTCATCTGCACCGGCCCGGCCGCCGCCGACGTCGAGGCCGCGCTGGCGCCGCTGGCCGCCGAGGGTCAGCTGTTGGCGACGGTACGCGCGGTCACCCCGGACGCCGAGGTGCCTCCGGTGGGCGAGCCGTACGTGATGGCGGTGCACGGGTCGGACCGGATGGGCATCGTCGCGGCGATGACCCGGGTGCTGGTGGACGCCGGCGGGAACGTCACCGACCTGAGCACCCGGTTGGCCGGCTCGCTCTACGTGGTGCTGGCCGAGGTCGAGTTGCCGGCTGGAGTCGCCGACACGTTGATCGGCCGGCTGCACCGTACGGCCACCGAGTTGGGCGTCGAGGTGACCCTCCGGCCGGCGGATCCGGACCTGCTGTGACCGGCGAGCGGAGCGGGGCGGACACCGGCCGGGACGTCGAGACGTACGCCGGTTTGGGCGACTGGACGCCGGAGTCGCTGGCAGTGCCGGGCGAGGTGCGGCCGGTGGTGTCGGCCCCGCACCCGGTCCTGAGTCGGGTCGGCGGTGAGGTCGATCCGACCGCCGAGGAGACGGTCCGGCTGGCCGCCGACCTGGTCGCCACGATGCGGGTCTCGCCGGGCTGCGTCGGGCTGGCCGCACCGCAGATCGGGGTGGGTGCCCGGGTCTTCGCTGTCGATGTCACCGGGCATCCGAAGGCGGTCACCGTGCACGGCACCTTCGTGCTCTGCAACGCCCGGGTGGTCGAGGCGACCCGGTGGAAGCCGGGCCGGGAGGGGTGCATGTCGGTGCCGGCCCTGACCGGGGACGTGAAGCGTGCCAGCCGGCTGGTGGTGGAGGGGGACCTGCCGGGCACCGGGGAGCCGGTCCGGCTGGTGACCGACGGCTTCGAGGCGCGGGCGTTGCAGCACGAGATCGACCACTGCGCCGGGCTGCTCTTCCTGGACCGGGTGGCCGGCGCGCATGCGGTCTATCAGCGCAAGGTCTACCTCTGATCGGGCACGGGACGATCGACTTGTCCGTCCTTAGTGGACGCGCGGTGGGTCGAGTCGGTGACGTTCCGGCGCGTCGCGCCGGCCTGGCGGGGACCGCGCCGCTACGGTGGGGGGCATCATGCGTCTGACGGTCGGCCCCCTGCCACCCGCCGTGTACTGGCGGCGTCGTGTCGTCGTACTCGGAGCGGGGCTTCTCTTCCTGATTGTCCTGCTCTATTCCTGCACCGGCTCGGGCCGCTCGGGCGGCAAACCGCAGGCGGGGGCGACTCCGACGTCCGCCGCGACCCCGGGTCCCGGGGGGTCGGTGCTGACACCGCAGACCGGGGCTCCGCCAGCGTCCGGGTCCGCCGATCCTGATACGGGGGAGCCGAGCCCCGAGATCACCAGCAACGTGGTGCCGCCGGACGCGGCCGCCGGATCGGTGGACGACGGCACCTGCACCGACGCGGAGATCAGCGTGACCTCGGTGGCGCAGCCCACCTCGGTGCAGCGCGGGGCGGTGGTCGACCTTCAGCTCAAGATCAGGAACACGTCGGACCGGACGTGCAGCCGGAACGTCGGCGCCGATCTCCAGGAGATCTTCATCAAGTCCGGTGCCGAGAAGATCTGGTCGTCGGACACCTGCGGCAAGGTGAAGGGGTCGGACGTGCAGTCCTTCACCCCCAACTTCGTGCGCTCCTACCAGGTGGGCTGGAACGGACGGGACACCACCCGGTGCGACAACAGCGGGCTGGCTGCCGGGCCCTTCCCGCCGGCCGGGACGTACCAGGTGTTCGCCCGGGTCGGCACCAAGTTGAGCGCACCGCTGAAGATCACCATCACCGGCTGAGCCGGGTCAGACGTACCGCTCCAGGATCGATGCCTCGGCGAGCCGGGACAGCCCCTCGCGGACGCCCCGGGCCCGGGCATCACCAACCCCCTCGACGGCCTGCAGGTCCTCCACCGTCGCGCCCAGCAGCCGCTGGAGGCTGCCGAAGTGCACCACCAGGCGGTCGACCACCGGCACCGGCAGTCGGGGCACCTTGGCCAGCAGCCGGAATCCGCGGGGGCTGACGGCGGCGTCCAGTGCGTCCGATGCGGCGGGGTAACCGATCGCCTTGGCCACCGCCACCAGGTCGATCAGCTCGGTCGCGCCGAGCAGATCCAACTCGACCAGCGCCTCGTCCAGGGTGCGGGACTTGCGGCCGACCGGCAGGTAATCCCGGATGACCAGTGTCCGGTCGGCGTCCACGCCGGCCATCAGCTCGTCGAGCTGGAGTGCGAGCAGTCGGCCGTCGGTGCCCAGCTCGACCACGTAACCGGCGATCTCGTCGGCGATCCGGCGGACCATCTCCAGCCGCTGCACCACCGCCACCGCGTCCCGCACGGTGACGAGATCCTCGATCTCCAGTGCGGAGAGCGTCCCGGAGACCTCGTCCAGCCGGAGCTTGTAGCGCTCCAGCGTGGCCAGCGCCTGGTTGGCCCGGGAGAGGATGGCCGCCGAGTCGTCGAGCACGTGCCGCTGACCGTTGACGTAGAGACTGATGATGCGCATCGACTGGCTGACCGAGATGACCGGGTAGCCGGTCTGCCGGGCCACCCGCTCGGCGGTGCGGTGCCGGGTGCCGGACTCCTCCGTCGGGATGGACGGGTCGGGCATCAGGTGCACCGCTGCCCGCACGATCCGGGTGCCATCGCTGGAGAGCACCACGGCGCCGTCCATCTTGCACAGCTCCCGCACCCGGGTCGCGGAGAACTCCACGTCCAGCGGGAAGCCGCCGGTGCACAGACCCTCGACGATCTTGTCGTAACCGAGCACGATGAGCGCGCCGGTGCGGCCGCGCAGGATGCGCTCCAACCCGTCGCGCAGCGCGGTGCCGGGTGCCATCAGGGCGAGGTTGGCGCGCAGCGGATCCCCGGCGCTCCCGGTGGCACCCGCGGTCACGTTCACGCTGATCGGGCGGGCGGGCGAGCCCATGCCACCGGTGCGGGCGTGAGGCGGCGCGCCGGCAGGCTTGGTGGTATCGCGGTCGATCGGCACGGGCACAGTCTACGGACTGCGGTGCGGTGGGTGCTGTCGTGGTTACTGTGATGTGTCACGATGCCGCCCTTCCAACCGTTTCCCGCTTGCGGCGCGCTGTCCGGTATCGCCCTCCACGTCGACACGGTGGGTCACTCGGCGGACGCGCGGGCCGCATGGTGCAGGGCCGAGCGGACATCGGTGACCTCGGTCACCCGCATCTGCTCAGGGCCGGCACCGGTGCTGGCCGGGCCGCAACCGGGCGGGACCAGGGCCACCTTGAACCCCAGCCGAGCCGCCTCGGCCAGCCGGCGCGGCACCGCCCCGACCCGGCGCACCTCGCCGGTCAGCCCCACCTCACCGATCGCCACCAGGTGCGGCGCGATGGCCAGGTTGAGCCCGCCCGAGGCGACCGCCAACGCGACCGCCAGGTCGGCGGCCGGCTCGACGACCCGGATGCCGCCCACGGTGGCCGCGAAGACCTCCCGGTCATGCAGGGTCAGCCGCTCGGTGCGGCGTTGCAGCACCGCGAGAACCATTGCCAACCGGGCTGAGTCGAGGCCGGAGACGGTGCGTCGGGGTGAGCCGGCCACCGTCGCGCCGATCAGCGCCTGCACCTCGGTGACCAGGGCACGGCGCCCCTCCATCGCCACGGTCACGCAGGTGCCCGGCACCGGCTCCGAGTAGCGGGTCAGGAACAGCCCGGACGGGTCGGCCAGGCTGCTGATGCCGCCCTCGTGCATCTCGAAGCAGCCCACCTCGTCAGCCGCGCCGAACCGGTTCTTGACGCCGCGCACCAGCCGCAGCGAGGAGTGCTTGTCACCCTCGAAGTGCAGCACCACGTCGACCAGGTGCTCCAGCACCCGGGGCCCGGCCACCTGGCCGTCCTTGGTGACGTGCCCGACCAGCACGGTGGCGATGCCCCGCTCCTTGGCCACCGCGACCAGCGCGGCGGTGACCGCCCGGACCTGGGTCACGCCACCGGGAACCCCCTCGCTGGCGGTGGTCGAGATGGTCTGCACCGAGTCGAGCACCAGCAGGCCGGGCTTGACCGCGTCGAGGTGCCCCAGCACCGCCGCCAGGTCGCTCTCCGCAGCCAGGTAGAGCTGGTCGTGCAGGGTGCCCATCCGCTCGGCGCGCAGCCGCACCTGACTGACCGACTCTTCCCCGCTGACCACCAGCGAGGGGGTGCCGGAGCCGGCGGCCCACTGCTGCGCCACGTCCAGCAGCAGGGTCGACTTGCCCACGCCGGGCTCGCCGGCGAGCAGCACCACCGCGCCCGGGACCAGGCCGCCACCGAGCACCCGGTCGAGCTCACTCACCCCGGTGGGCCGGGCGCGGGCCGGCGCGGCGCTGATGGTGGCGATCGGCCGAGCCGGCTCGGCCGGCAGCCGGGAGCTGACCACCCGACCGGAAACCGTCGGACCGGTCACCGTGCTCTCGACCACCGCGCCCCACTCGCCGCACTCCGGGCAGCGCCCGACCCACTTGGGGGGCTGGTGGCCGCAGGCGTCGCACTCGTAGGCCGGACGCGGCTCGCGGGCGGTGGACCGACCGCGGGCGCCACTGGCCGTGCCGCCGCGCGGAGAGGTCGATCGGGAGGTGGTCACATCAGGACGCTAGCCCTCGCGTACGACGAAAACACCCCGGCGTGGTGGTCACCACGCCGGGGTGTTTGTCGATGCCGGGGTTTGGTCAGCCGTGGCCGGAGCCGCCCTCTTCCTCACCCTCGTAGCCACCCTCGCGCTCGATGATCGGCGACGGGGGTGCCGCGGGGGTGAGCGGCACCGCGATCGGCGCGGGGCCGGTCACCGCGTTGCCGTTGCCGAAGTCGAAGGTCACGAAGACGTTCTGGCCGGAGCGCAGCGCCTCGGTCAGGCCGATCAGCCGGAGCTGCGTGGTGGCCTCGGAGTTGAGCTGGAGGTAGCTCAGCGGTGCCAGCTCGATGCGGGCGGGCTCCCCCGGGGTGGAGGGGCTGGCCGAGCCCGACGCCCGCGCCGACTCCGGGGCGGACGGGGTGGCCGAGGACGACCCGGTCTCGGACGGGGTCGCCGAAGGGCTGGCCGAGCCGGACTCGGAGGCCGACGGGCTGGGCGTACCGGACTCGGAGGCGGACGGGCTGGCGGAGGGCGACGCCGAGGCGGACGGCGACGCGCTCGCCGAGCCGCCGCTGATCACCACCTCGCGGGCGCTCTCGGTGGTGACGGTGACCGTCACCGTTTCCTTCGAGTCGTTGTAGATCACGGCGTTGAGCGCGGCGTCCTGCCCGGCCCGGTAGCCCTCGACGCCCGGGTACTCGACCAGCAGGCCGCGTACCGCGAAGGCGCCGTTGCCGGCCGAGAGGTTGACGCCCTGGACCGACGGCGCCTTCTTGGCGGTCTCGGCGATCTGGCCGGCGCCGCACCCGGACACCAGCAGGCTGGTGGCCGCCGCAATCCCGGACAGCAGCAGGGCCGCCCGCCGGGATCCCCTGATCGAGCGCGTCACGTCGGTCCTCCTCGTCACGATCCCCACCCGGCCGCACGCCGGGCACGGTGGCCATACCCGCGCAGACCGCGCTCCAGGGTAGTTGGGGCTGATCGAGGCCCGCACGCGGACCCGGCAATGCCACCTCCCCGGGTACCGGTCACACCACCCGACCGCTCGCCACCAGCAGGACCACGTCGATGAGGGCCACCAGCATCACCGCGCGGAAGGCGGCCACCGGCCGCCGTCCGGCCCGGACCGCCGAGCGTCCGGCGTACCAGCTCAGCGGCGGCACCACGGCGGCCGTGCCGATCGCCGCCACCCCGATCGCCGACGGCGGCCCGGGCGGCCCGAGCACCAGGGCCGCGGTTGCCGCGAGCAGCAGCGCGGCCGCGGCCACCCGGCTGCCTGCCGCACCCAGTCGGTGCGGCAGGCCACGCACCCCGGTGCGGGCGTCGTCGGCCAGGTCGGGGAGCACGTTGGCGAAGTGCGCGCCGGCGCCCAGGCAGGCACCTGCGGCCAGCAGCCAGGCCGGCGGGGTCGGCTCACCGGGCAGCGCCAGCACCACGAAGGCGGGCAGCGCGCCGAAGGAGACCGCGTACGGCAGCACCGAGAAGGCGGTGGCCTTGAGCGGCCAGTCGTAGAGCAGCGCGGAGACCAGGGCGACGGTGAGCCAGAACGCTGCCGTGGGGTTGGTGGTCAGCGCCAGCAGCGGGCAGGCCACCGCGGCCGCCGTCGCGGCCCAGGCCGTGGTGCGTCGGCTGACCGCGCCGGCGGCGACCGGCTTGTCGGTACGCCCCACCGTGGCATCCCGCTCGGCGTCCAGCGCGTCGTTGGTCCAGCCCACGGCGAGCTGGCTGGCCAGCACGGCGAGCACCACCGAGGCGATTCCGGCGGGCCGGTGCCCCACTCCCCAGGCCAGCAGACCGGCCACCGTGGTCACCGCTGCGGCCGGTTCCGGATGGCTCGCCCTGACCAGCCCTAACACCCTCGACGACATAAGGGAAGTCTGGTCGTTACCGAGCAGTCGTGCCACGCTCGGTGCCATGCGAGACGTGGCTGCGGCCGCGGCGTCCACCGGCCCCCGGGTGCTGCCGCGTAACGATCCGCGCCAGTACGACGACCTGGCCGGCGAGTGGTGGCGGCCGGATGGCGCGTTCGCGATGCTGCACTGGCTGGCCGAGGCCCGCGCGGCGATGGTGCCGCCCGCCACCCGCCCCGACGCGCTCCTGGTCGACCTGGGCTGCGGTGCCGGGCTGCTCGCGCCACACCTGGCCGGCAAGGGATACCGGCACGTCGGCGTCGACCTGACCCGTTCGGCGCTGGTCCAGGCCGCGGAGCACGGGGTACGCGTGCTCCAGGCCGACGTCACCGCGGTCCCGCTCCCCGACGGCTGCGCCGATGTGGTCTCCGCCGGTGAGCTGCTGGAACATGTGCCGGCCTGGCCGCGCGCGGTGGCCGAGGCGTGCCGGCTGCTGCGCCCGGGCGGCGTACTGGTGCTGGACACTCTGAACGACACGGTGCTGGCCCGTCTGGTCGCGGTGCGAATCGCGGAGCGCCTGCCGGCGGTGCCGCGCGGCATCCACGATCCACAGTTGTTCGTGGACGCCCACGCGCTGGTGACCGAGTGCGCGCGACACGGTGTCGAGCTGCGGTTGCGCGGCATCCGACCCCAGTTCGGTGGCATGCTCGCCTGGCTGCTGCGGCGGGCTCGCGCGTCTCGGACGCCCGGCGCGGCCGCCGGCCGTGCCCCACGCATCGTGCCGACCTGGTCCACCGCAGTGCTGTACCAGGGCCGGGGGGTCCGCAACGGATAGTCGGGCCGTGGCGGGGGTATGGGACGCCGAGGAGGGGGCGATATGACGGTGCACGCGCTGGAGGCGGCCCGCCGGTTGGCGCCGCGGTTCGCCGCGCGAGCGGCGGAGCACGACCGGGACGGCTCCTTTCCGGTCGAGGACTTTCGTGACCTGCGGGAGGCCGGCCTGTTCGGGCTGATGGTGCCCCGGGCGCTGGGTGGCCTGGGCGCCAGCTTCGCCGAGTACGCCGCGGTGGCTACCGAGCTTGCCCGGGGCAACGGCGCCACCGCCCTGGTGTTCAACATGCACGCCTCGGTGACGGGTGCGCTCGGCGCGGTCACCGAGGAGTTGGCCGAGGCGCTGGGTGTGCCGGACGAGGCGCTGGCCGCCCGGGACCGGCTGCTCACCGCCGCGGCGCACGGCTCCTGGTACGCGGTCGCCATGAGTGAGCGCGGCGCGGGTGCACGGCTCTCCCAGCTGAGCACGGTCTACGAGGCGACCGACGAGGGCTGGCACCTCAAGGGCAGCAAGACCTTCTGCTCCGGTGCCGGGCACGCCGATGGCTACCTGGTGGCCGCGCGCAGTTCCGCCGACCAGTCGGTGGTCTCCCAGTTCCTGGTGCCGTCCGGCCCGGACGGGCTGACCGTCGAGCCGACCTGGGACGCGCTCGGCATGCGCGCAACCTCCTCCCATGACCTGCACCTGGACGTCACGGTGCCGGCCGACCGGCTGCTCGGCGGGGTGGAGGGGTTGGCCCTGGTGGTCGCCCAGCTGATGCCCCACTGGCTGGTGGCGAGCTACGCGGCGGTCTACGTCGGGGTGGCCCGGGCGGCGATCGACGCGGCGGTCGAGCATCTCAACGCCCGCAATCTGGCCGGCCTGCCGGCGGTGCGGGCCCGGCTGGGGCGGGCGGACGCGGCGACGGCGGCGGCCCAACTGGTGGTGGCCGAGGCGGCCCGTCGTGTGGACGAGACGCCGGGCGACGCGGAGACCAACCGCTGGGTGTGGCGGGCGAAGCTGCTGGCCGGCACCACGGCCGCCGAGGTGGCGGCGTCGATGCTGGAGGCGGCGGGCACCTCGGCGACCCGGCGCGGCCATCCGTTGGAGCGGCTCTACCGGGACGCCCGCTGTGGCTCACTGCATCCGGCCACCTCGGACGTCTGCGCCGACTGGCTCGGCATCGCCGCGTTGGGCGGAGACCCGGACCGCGACGGATCGGCCCCGCGTTGGTGAGCCGCAGCGGCTCGACTGCCACGGGGGATGGGCCGGGCGGGTGGCCGGCGGGACGGCAAGGGGGAGGACAGCGTCGGACGAGAGGTGGGGATCGTGTCCGTACCAGTGATCGCGGGGCTCGGGACGGCGCAACCGCCGTCCGCTTCACAGGACGAGTTGTGGGAGGGCTTCTTCTCCCGGCACTTCTCCGGCACCACCCGGTCGTTGGCCCAGCGGATCTTCGCGAACTCGGGCGTGACGCGGCGGCAGGCGGCGGTCAATCCCCTGCTGGAGGACGCCTCGGACTGGCCGACCGAGCGACGGATGCGCCGCTACCAGGTTGAGGCGCTGCCGCTGGGCAAGGAGGCGGTCGGCCGCGCGTTGACCGCTGCCGGGCTGGGTGCCGGTGACATCGGTTTGTTCATCGTCTGTTCCTGCACCGGGTACGCCACCCCTGGGCTGGACATCCTGCTCGCCCGGGACCTCGGCATGGCCCCGGACACCCAGCGGATGTTCGTCGGCCACATGGGCTGCTACGCGGCGCTGCCGGGGCTGGGCGCGGCGAGCGACTTCGTCACCGCACGGGGTCGTCCGGCGCTGCTGCTCTGCGCGGAGCTGACGAGCCTGCACATCCAGCCGTCCAGCGCCCGGGTGGACACCCAGCAGATCGTCTCGCACGCACTCTTCTCGGACGCCGCGGTCGCCGCCGTGGTGGTGCCGGGCGGCCCGGGGTACGCGCTGCGCGAGGTCACGGCGGTGACCGACACGTCCACCGCCGACCACATGACCTGGGACGTCACCGACACCGGCTTCCGGATGGGGTTGTCGCCGAAGGTGCCGCAGGTGCTCTCCAGGCATGTCCGTGGGCTGGTCGACGATCTGTTGGCCCGGCATGGCACCACCGGCTCCGAGGTGGACGGTTGGGCGGTGCACCCGGGCGGGCCGCGGATCCTCAACGTGGTCGAGCGGGAGTTGGCCCTGCCGCCGCAGGCGTTGGCGGCGTCCCGGGCGACGCTCGACGAGCACGGCAACTGCTCGTCTCCTACCGTGCTGCTGATCCTGGACCGGTTGAGCCGCGCGGCGTCGGCGCCTCGACGGATCGTCATGCTGGCGTTCGGTCCCGGCCTCACCCTGTACGCCGCCCTGCTGGATCGACAGGGCTGAGCGTCCCGCAGCCCGGCCGGTACGCTCGCCGCATGGATTCGGAGGCGGATGATCGGCTGCGGTCGGCGGTGCTGGCCGGGGTGGCCCTGGCTGCCCTGGCCGTCGGCGGTTGGTGGTGGCGGGCCGCTGCTCCCGCCCCGACGGCTGATCCGGCGACGGCCGCTCCGACCGCTGGGCCGACCGTCAGCACGGCACTGGACCGCGTCATGGCCAGCGGTGTGCCGGGTGAGGGGGTGACGGCGCTGGTGGATCCCGAGACGGGCGAGGCCACCGAGGTGCGACGCGCGCCGGGGGTGTCGATCGACCCGGAGACGGGCTGGATCACCGACATCGACGGTGATTCGGGCGAGTTCTTCTTCCAGGGGGACGCGTCGGGTGGGCTGCCCCGGTTCAGCGAGACGATCTGGCGGGAGCGGGCGACGCTGACCCCGGGGCAGCCCGTGACCCGGCAGTCCGCCGACGACGGCGCCCGCTATCTGCTCCAGTACCGGTGCACCGGGCCGGGTGCCATGCTGCTGGTGATCACCGGCGCCCAGATCGCCGGGTCGCCCCGGGTCGACTGCGACGGCACGGTCAGCGTCAGCGAGGTGGACACCACCGGCGGGCTGATCCGGGTGTCGCTGTCGACGGCGGGGGAGCAGCCGGTCGAGGTCGAGGCGCAACTGGCCGCGCTGCCCTGACCGTGGGTGCACCGGTCCCGGCAACCCGTCCGTCCAGCGACGGACGGCCGCGTCAGGCGGCGAGGGCGGTCAGGTCCGCGCGGTACGCGTCGACCGGGCCCAGCTCGGGCAGCACGCGGGTCACCACGCCGGTTCGGTCGACCAGCAGTCCGGTCGCGGTGCCGGAGCGGGCCGGCTGGCCCACGAACGAGCGCAGGCCGCCGGCGGGATCGGCCAGCGCGCGTGCGTCTCGTCTGGTCGGCGGTGGGGCCGGCACCGTCCGCCCTCCGGTGACGGTGACCACGGCCACCCCGGCGGGCGCCGCCACCACCGCCTCGGCGACCCGGTCCGGGCAGGTGCAGCCGTCCACCAAGATGATCATGGCGGGCAGTAGGCCGCGCAGCGGCACCGGCGCCTGGCCGGCGTCGACCAGGTCCAGTGCGGGCAGCGCCCGCCCGGTGAGGGCGGCGGGTGGTGAGTAGGGAGCGGGGGTCGGGCGGTCGGCGCCGCGGTTGGCGCGCGGCCAGGTGACCGCGAGCAGGCCGGCCAGCGTGGTGAGCAGCGCCACCAGCAGGACCAGCAGCGGCAGGGCCAGGGCCCGGGGGCCGTCACCGGGTTGACCGGGGGCCCGGCGCAGTTCACGGCGGAGCTGGGCCGCCTCGTAGGCGAGCTCGGAGGCATCGTCGGGCACCACGACCCGACCCCACTCGGGTGGCAGGTCGGGCAGGCCGTCGGACGGCCCCTGGCCCTCTGCGTCTGGTTTGCCCATCGGACCCCCTGACAGCGTCTCGAGAGCGGCGTGCGGGTCTGCCTCCAGCGTCCCGCACTGGGGGCACCTCCCGCTAGATCTGGGCGCAGTCCCGCCGGGAGGGATACCATGGGGGGAGCGCATAGCCCTTGATCTCGACGTTCTGTTCACCCGTACCGGGAAGTCACCCGTGCGTTACGGAGCGTGTTCAAACCATTGGTTTGACCGCCTGTCAAGCTGAAGCAAGACCTCTCACAGGGCCCCTGAGCTGCGCCAACGGTCAGGACATCGGTGAGACATCGGTGCCTGAGCGTGTTACCCTAGACACAGCGAAAGGGGTTTCGAACCTATGGTTTTCAGTGTCGGCGAGACCGTTGTTTACCCCCACCACGGGGCCGCACTCATCGAGGCAATCGAGACTCGGGTCATCAAGGGCGAGCCCAAGCAGTACCTCGTCCTGAGGGTCGCTCAGGGTGACCTGACGGTCCGGGTGCCGGCCGAGAACGCCGAGATCGTGGGTGTGCGCGAGGTGGTCGGCGAAGAGGGCCTCGGCCTTGTCTTCGACGTTCTTCGGGCTCCGCACACCGAGGAGCCGACCAACTGGTCGCGGCGTTACAAGGCCAACCTGGAAAAGCTGGCCTCCGGAAACCCGCTGAAGGTCGCCGAGGTCGTCCGTGACCTGTGGCGCCGGGAGCGGGAGCGGGGCCTTTCCGCGGGTGAGAAGCGGATGCTCGCCAAGGCCCGTGACATTCTCGTCGGCGAGGTCGCGCTGGCGGAGAAGAGCACCAAGGACGAGGCGGAGATGCTGCTCGACAAGGTGCTCACCGAGGCCTAGTCCGCACAGCATCGTCGTACCCACTTCGTAGCGAAGAAACCACCGAGGACCGTGACGTGACCGCGCAGCTCAATCCGCGCGGTGACGTCGCGGTCCTCGTTCCTGCGGCGGGTGCCGGCGTACGGCTCGGCCCCGGCCGACCCAAGGCGCTGCGCCTGCTCGCTGGCGAGTCGTTGCTGGTGCACGCCGTGCGCCGGCTGGCCGCAGCGCCCTCGGTGCACACGATCGTGGTGGCCGCGCCGGCCACCGAGGTGACGGCCGTACGCGAGCTGCTCGCTCCGGTGGCGCCGGTGACCGTGGTGCCCGGCGGCGCGGAGCGGCAGGCGTCGGTGGCCGCCGCGCTGGCCGCGGTGCCCGCCGGTCCGGCGATCATCCTGGTGCACGACGCCGCCCGGGCGCTCACCCCGCCGGAGCTGGTCGAATCCGTCGCGGCGGCGGTCCGCGAGGGGCGGGACGCGGTGATCCCGGTGCTGCCGGTCGTCGACACGATCAAGGAGGTCGGCGCCGGCGAGGTGGTGCTCGGCACCGTCGACCGGTCCGCCCTGCGCGCGGTGCAGACCCCGCAGGGTTTCCGCCGGTCCGTGCTCACCGCCGCGCACGCCGCGGCCGGCGATCCGCTCACCGACGACGCCGGTCTGGTCGAGAAGCAGGGCGTCACGGTGAGCTGCGTGCCGGGCTCGGAGTACGCGCTGAAGATCACCCGTCCGTTCGACCTGGCGCTGGCGGAGCACCTGCTGGCCGCCGCCGGCTGACGCGTACCCTCTGATCATGATCGTTCCCCGGGTGGCCGTCGGCACCGACGTGCACGCGTTCGCGCCCGACCGGCCGTGCTGGGTGGCCGGCCTGCTGTGGCCCGATCAGGACGGCCTGGCCGGGCACTCGGACGCCGACGTGGCCGCGCACGCCGCCTGCAACGCACTGCTCTCCGCCGCCGGTCTCGGCGATCTCGGCTCCACCTTCGGAGTGGGCCAGCCGGAGTGGGCCGGCGCGTCCGGGGTGGCCCTGCTGACCGAGACGGCCCGCCGGGTCCGGGCCGCCGGCCTGGCCATCGGCAACGTGTCCGTGCAGATCGTCGGCAACCGCCCCAAGATCGGCCCGCGCCGCGAGGAGGCCCAGCGGGTGCTCTCCGCCGCCGTCGGAGCCCCGGTCACCGTCTCCGCCGCCACCACCGACGGGTTGGGCTTCACCGGCCGCGGTGAGGGGCTGGCCGGTATCGCGGTGGCCCTGGTGTACGACGCCCCGGCCACCTAGGCTCGCCGCGATGTCCAGCGACCCCGCCCCCGACCGGTCCGCCGCCGATGGCTATCTCCAGCGGGCCCAACTCCTCGCCGAGCTCGGCCGCCACGACGAAGCGGCCGGGGAGCTGACCTACGGGCTCGCCCTGCAGCCCGACGACCCGGACGCGCTCACCATGCTGGCCCGGGTGCACCTGGCCGCCGGCCGGCCGGCTGATGCGCTCACCACCGCCGACGCGGCCGTGGCCGCCGCACCCGAGGCGCTCCCACCGCTGGTCGCCAGGGGCATGGCGCTGGCCGATCTGGAGCGCTACCCCGAGTCGGCCGCGACCGCCGACCGGATCCTCGCGCTCGGCCCGGCGGACGCGTACGCCCAACGCAGTGCGGCGGCGATCCTGGCCGGCGCGCGCAACGGCCAGCCGGCGCTGAACGCGGCCTGGCGCGGGGTCGAACTGGCCCCGGAGGAACCGCAGGCGCACCTGGTGCTCGGCCTGGTCGCCGCCCGGCTGGAGCTGTTCGACCTGGCCGAGCGGGCCTACCGGGAGGCGTTGCGGCTCGACCCGCGCCTCGCCGAGGCCCGGCACGACGTGGGTGTCATCCGGCTGGAGCAGCGCCGCTGGTCGGAGGCGCTGGAGCACCTCGCCGAGGCGGCCACGATCAGCCCGAAACGGATGGACTCGGGGCGAACCATCGCCTACGGCCTGCACCGCCTGGTGCTCTACGGCGCGGGCTGGTCGCTGGTGGCCGCGGTGCTGGTGGCGTTCGCGGCCTCGGCGAGCGACGGGTTCTCCCGTGTCCTGGCGGTGCTCGCCGCGCTCACCGGCGGGGTCGTGGTCTGGCAGCTCGCGGCCCGGCTGCCGGGGCTGACGCGGACCGTCCTACCCGAACTGCTGCACTCGGACCGGACGCTCGCCCTGGCGATCTACGCGGTGGCCGCCGCGCCGGTGCTGCTGCTGGTGTACGCGGTGGTCGGCTCGCCGTGGCCGCTGGTGCTGGCCATCGCCGCCACCGCGGTCGCCGAGTTCGCCATCTTCACCCGCACCGCCATCCGCTGACCACCAGCAGCTCAACGGGCGCCGCCTGGCTCGACCAGGCCCAGGGGACTAGGCCCGACGCGCCCAGGTCCAGGCGTAGCCGTCGTCCTCGCAGCTACGGGCCGCGTCGCAGAGGTCCAGTGGGCGGAAGGTGTCGACCATGACGGCCAGTTCGTCGAAGTAATCCGCGCCGATGGAGCGCTCGGCGGCACCCGGCTGGGGGCCGTGTGTGAAGCCGGACGGGTGCAGTGAGATCGAGCCCTGCTCGATGCCGGAGCCGCGCCGGGCCTCGTAGTTGCCGCCGGTGTAGAAGAGCATCTCGTCGGAGTCGACGTTGTGGTGGTTGTACGGCACCGGGATCGAGTCCGGGTGGTAGTCGACCTTGCGGGGCACGAACGAGCAGATGACGAAGTTGGGGCCCTGGAAAGTCTGGTGCACCGGCGGGGGCTGGTGGATCCGGCCGGTGATCGGCTCGAAGTCGTGGATCGAGAACGCCCACGGGTAGAGGTGCCCGTCCCAGCCGACCACGTCGAACGGGTGGTGGGCGTAGACGTAACGGGTCCAACCACGCCGGTGGCGGACCAGCACCTCCGCCTCCTCGCCGTCGACGAGCAGCGGGGCGTCGGGGCCGCGGACGTCGCGCTCGCAGTACGGCGAGTGCTCCAGGAACTGGCCGCGTACCGAGAGGTAGCGCTTGGGCGGGCCGATGTGCCCGGCCGCCTCGATTGTGAGCAGCCGGACGGGCTGCTCGCCGGTGGGCACCAGCCGGTGGATGGTCGAGGTGGGGATGACGACGTAGTCCCCGGCGACCGCGTCCAGCACGCCGAACGGGGACTCGACCCGCAGCGAGCCCGCCTCGACGTAGAGGCAGTGGTCGCCGGTGGCGTCGCGGAACAGCGGCGAGGGCCGGTCGGCGAGCACGTAACCGATCCGCACGTCGTCGTTGGCGAGCAGGTACTGCCGGCCGAGGATTGGGTCGGCACCGCCGGTGTCGAGCTTGTGGGTGCGCAGGTGGCGCGGCTTGAGCGGCAGGTTCGGCGTCCGGGCGAACCCCGGTGGGGTGAACTCGTCGGCGGCCAGGATCGCGGTGGGCGCGTGCCGGTGGTAGAGCAGGGACGAGTCGGAGGAGAAACCCTCCTGGCCCATCAGCTCCTCGGCGTAGAGGCTGCCGTCGGGCTGACGGAACTGGGTGTGGCGCTTGCGCGGCACCTCGCCGACGCTGCGGTAGTACGGCATCTCGCCTCCCATATGTCCCGTTCACCGGCCGGGGGCGTCCGATTATCGGACGCGGTTGTCCGTTCCTTGTAGCGTCCCGTACATTCTTGTTCCGTGTCAACGCAGGTGCCCGCACTCCTCGACGGCCTGGTGGACGACGCCGCCGTCTTCCCTCCGGGCAGCGCCGCGCTGCCCGATGCGCTGGCCGCCCACCGCCGGCATCGCACCGCCTGGTACGCCGACCTGGTCGGCCCGCTGCTGGTCCCGGCCTCGACCATTGCCGCAGGGGATCTGAGCGGTCTCGTCGACCCGGCCGAGGGCCTGGTGGTGGGCGTGATCGGTGACACCGGGATCGGGGGCCTGCCCTTCGCGCTCTCGTTCCTGGCACCGGACGGCGTCACCGCCCGCCAGGTCGAGGTGGCGGTCGCCAGGCGTGGCGAGGACCCACTGCCCGGCATCAGCGAGCTGCGCCGGCTGGCTGGCACCATGCCGGGCGTCGAGGCCGTCTACGCCGAGCTGCCGCTGACCTTTGGCCTGATGGGTGCGCTGGACGCGCTCGCCGCCGCTCGGGACGACGGGGTGCCGGTCGCGGCCAAGTTCCGCACCGGCGGGCTGGCCGCCGAACTCTTCCCCACCCCGGCCGAGCTGGCCGCGGTGATCTGCGCCTGCCGGGACCGGAACCTGCCGTTCAAGCTCACCGCCGGGCTGCACCAGGCGGTCCGGCACCTTGACCCGGAGACCGGCTTCACCCACCACGGGTACGCGAACGTGCTGGCCGCGACGCTGGCGGCCGCCGAGGGTGACAGCGTGGGTGCGGTCGCCGAGCTGCTGACCGTGGTCGACCCGCGCCCGCTGCTGGAGCGCACGGACGGGCGGCTGGACGTGCCCCGCCCGCTCTGGGTCGGCTTCGGCTCGTGCAGCATCCTGGAACCACTGACCGATCTGATCCGGCTGGGGCTGGTGAACGGGGGCTACGACGCATGACCTGGGTGACCGGTGCTGACGGTTCGCCGTACGGGGTGACGAACCTGCCGTACGGGGTTTTCCGGCAGGACGGGGGCCGGCCGCGGATCGGCGTGCGGATCGGGTCATGGGTGTTCGACCTGGCCGGGGCGGAGGCCGCCGATCTGGTGCTGGCCGCCGGTGCGCTGGGGCGGCCCACCCTGAACGAGTTCATGGCGCTGGGCCGTCCGCAGTGGACGGCGGTGCGGCAGCGGATCATCGAGCTGCTGACCGACCCGGCACACCGGGCGGCCGTGGAGCCGCTGCTGGTGCCGCTGGACCAGGTGAAGTTGCTGCTTCCCTTCGAGGTGGCCGACTACGTCGACTTCTACTCCTCGGAGCACCACGCGTCCAACGTCGGGCAGATCTTCCGCCCGGGCCAGCCGCCGCTGCTGCCCAACTGGAAGCACCTGCCGATCGGCTACCACGGGCGGGCTGGCACGGTGGTGGTCTCCGGTACGCCGGTGATCCGTCCGAGCGGCCAGCGCGCCTCCGCCGAGGGTCCGGTCACCGGCCCGTCGGTACGCCTCGACATCGAGGCGGAGGTCGGCTTCGTGGTCGGAGTGCCCAGCCGGCTGGGCGCCCGGGTGTCCGTCGACGACTTCGCCGAGCACGTGTTCGGGGTCGTGCTGGTCAACGACTGGTCGGCCCGGGACATCCAGGCCTGGGAGTACCAGCCGCTCGGCCCGTTCCTGGGCAAGTCCTTCGCGACCTCGGTCTCGGCCTGGGTGACGCCGCTGGACGCGCTCGCCGACGCCTTCGTGCCGGCCCCCGACCAGGACCCGCCGGTCGTCGACTACCTGCGTGACGCGCCGCATGCGGGGCTGGACCTCCGGCTGGTGGTTGAGTGGAACGGCGAGCGGGTCAGTGAGCCGCCCTTCGCCACCATGTACTGGACGCCAGCGCAGCAGTTGGCCCACCTCACCGTCAATGGCGCGTCCCTGCGCACCGGCGACCTGTACGCCTCGGGCACCGTCTCCGGCCCGGACCGGGGGCAGGTCGGGTCGTTCCTGGAGCTGACCTGGGGCGGGGCGGAGCCGGTGAAGCTCGGCGACGAGAGCCGCACCTTCCTCGTCGACGGCGACACGGTGACCATCACCGCCACCGCACCCGGCCCGGACGGCACCACCATCGCCCTCGGCGAGGTCACCGGAACGGTCCGTCCGGCCCGCTGAGCCGACCGGGCGTACCGCCCGCTGGACCGGGCCCGGCGGTCGTGTGAACCGGGCCCTCGGTACTGCCGGACCGGGTTGTTCACCCGGTCGGCCGACCGTCTCATTGATGGGACTGGTGATCGCACCGGCTGTGCGATCACCGATCCGCGTTTCCCCGTTGATCGTCGCGGATTCCGTCGCCCCACCGTGCGGAACGGGCCGGGCACCTGGCCGGCAGCGGTGGGGCATCCCATCGCACACGGAGGTAACGACGATGCACGATTTCGCGGGCGCGGTCTGGCGTACCAGCAGCCGTTCCAATGACCAGGGGCTCTGCGTGGAGGTGGCGGACAACCTGGTCGACGTCCTCGGTCTGGTCGCGGTCCGCGACTCCAAGGACCAGTCCGGGCCCACACTGGCCGTGAGCCCGCCGGGGTGGACGGCGTTCATCGGCGCGATCCGGGCGGGTCGCTTCGAACGCTGACCGTCGCCGGGCCGGTCGACGACCGGCGTCGAGCAGCCACCGAAATGGACAGCGTGGCCTCCGGGCGGTGGAAATTCCGTCCCGGAGGCCCCGTCCGGCCCTTACGCCGCGTACCGTCGACGACACGGGAGGGTGGCATGTCGACGGTGGCGGTTACCGGGTTCATCGAGGCGCACGCTGTCGATGTCTGGCGTCTGCTGACCGACCTGCCCGGCCGCGCGGCCCGGCTGACCACCGCCGGCCCGGTCGAGCTGCTCACCCCTGGTCCGTTCGGGCCGGGCACCGCATGGCGTGAGGAGCGTGTCCAGCCAGGCGGCGGCACTCTGACCGAGGAGTTCCTGGTGGTGGAGGCGCTCGCCCCCCACCGGCTGGTGCTCTGCTCATCCGGTGCCGGCGCGGAATACCGGATCACCTGGAGCCTGCGGCAGGTCCAGCGTCGCCGCCGTGGCTGCACGGCGATCACCGTCACCCAGGAGGCGGTGCCGACCGCCCCGTACGGCCGGGTGGTGGCGCTGTTGCTCGGCGGGCTCGCCGCCCGGGCGGTCGAGGTGGCGCTCCGGCGTGATCTCGCCGATCTGGCCGTCGCGGCCGGTGCCACCGGCTCCGTCGAAGCCGCCTGACCTCGTTCCGGCCAGCTCGGTCCGTCGATTCCCCCGTCCCGGGCGGCGGCGACGATCACCCCGCCTGACCACGCCCAGCACGGCGTGACCTGACCGGGGTCCGGCCGGTTCCGCTGGGTAGGGTGCCGGGCGGAGGTGGGGCATGGGGTTCCCGAAGGGCCGACGACGGCTGGTGGCGGCGGTCGCGGCGCTGCTCGCCACTGCGGTGGTCGCGGTCATCGTCCACCGGGTGCTCGCGCCGGCCGAGGTGAGCACGGTGGCCCGGGGTGCGTACCCGGCCGCGGCCCAGCCACCCGTCGGGGTGGTCGGTCGGCTGCCGGTCGCCCCGTTGATCGTGGACGCCCGGCTGCGGGTGTACGCCGCGCACCGTCAGGTCTATGCCGACCGGCCGGTCGACGGCCGGCACCGGACCACCCCGTACTGGTCCTACCGGCGCTGGCCGGCGGAGTTGACCGGGGTGGTGGCCAGCGGCAGCACGGTGGTCAGCCGCTGGTCCGACGGCCGGCTGGTCGCGCTCGACGCACCGACCGGCCGGGTGCTGTGGAGGGCCGACGGGCCGGTGCCCGCCGAGAGCGGGGCGGTGGTCCGGCGTACCGGGGCGACCACCGTCTGGGACCCGCGCGGGCTCTACCTCACCGACCTGGCGGACGGCCGGACGGTGCTGGTGGTCACCAGCGACACCCAGGCGCGCGGTGTGGAGTTGGCCGGCGGCCGTGAGCTGTGGAGGGTCGACCTGCCTGGGCGCTGCCGCAGCGACGTCGGCACCGCCGTGTCCGGGCAGCTGATCGGCCTGGACAGCTGCGCCGGCCTGGCCACGGTCGAGTTCCGGGACGCGGCGACCGGTGCGGTGCGCGACCGCTGGCGCCCGTCGGGTGCCCCGGACGGGTTGCTGGTGACCCCACTCGGATGCCGCACCGGACGGTCTGTCTGCCCGGCCCTGCGGACCGCCGGGCCGGGCGACGCGGGTGGCCGGGGTTGGCTGCTGGGCGCCAGCGAGCCGACCGCCGCCCCCGCGCTGGACCCGACCGGAGCAACCCTCATCGGTGAGCAGGCTGTCGCCGTGCTCGACGGGGTGGCGGTGGGCCGGTCGGCACGGTCGGGCGAAGAGCTGTGGCGGTTCGAGGGTCTGGGGACGACGGCCCGGGTGCTCGCCGTCCAACCCGGGCGTGTGCACCTGCTGACCGAGGCGAACGACCTGGTGACGCTGGATCCGGTGACCGGTACGCAGCTCTCCCGCTTCTCGCTCAACGTCGGCTCGGACGGTACGGGCTGGGCGCCCGGAGCGGTGGCGGCGGCGGACGGCTACCTCGCGGTGGAGCGGCTCCGCGAGCCGGTCGATCCGGACGGGGACGACCAGCGGTACTACCTGACCGCCGAGGCGGTGATCCTGGCCGCCACCTGATCGTGGCGAGTCGGCCATCCGGCCTCGCCGGCTGGCTGGCCGCTCGCCGCCGACGGCCGAGCTGACGCACGGCCGCCGGCGGGGTCTCAACGGCCGGCCGGGATTCGCCGGCGACCCGACGGATCGGCGGGCCAGCACGGCGAGATCGGTCGGGTCAGGTCAGCGACGCCTCCGCGGCGGCCAGGAACGCGTCGTTCTCGGTCGGGGTGCCGATGGTGACCCGGACCCCGTCCCCGGCGAACGGTCGGACGATCACCCCGCGCGCCTCGCACGACTTACCGAACGCCACCGCCCGCTCGCCGAGCGGTAGCCAGACGAAGTTGGCCTGGCTGGTCGGCACGTCGGGCACGAACTTCCGGATCGCCTCGGTGACCCGCTCCCGCTCGGCGACGACCAGGGCGCAGCGGCGCTCCATCTCCTCGGCCTGGGTGAGTGCGGCGAGCGCCCCGGCCTGGGCAGCGGTGCTGGTGGAGAACGGAGTCACCACCTTGCGGATCGCCGCCGCGACCACCGGCTGGGCAGCCAGCCAGCCGACCCGCAGCCCGGCCAGGCCCCATGCCTTGGACAGGGTGCGCAGCACTGCCACGTTCGGCCGGTCCAGGTAGCCGAGCCCGTCCGGCACGTCCGGGTCGGTGACGAACTCCCGGTACGCCTCGTCGATGACCACCAACACGTCGTCCGGTACCGCGTCGAGGAACCGGTCCAGCTCGGCCCGGCGTACCGCCGTGCCGGTGGGGTTGTTCGGGTTGCAGACCAGGATCATCCGGGTCCGGTCGGTCACCGCCGCGGCCAGCGCCGCCAGGTCGTGCCCGTGCCCGGCGTCGTTGGGCACCCGCACGCTGGTCGCGCCGCTGGTCGCCGCGATGATCGGGTACGCCTCGAACGACCGCCACGAGTAGAGCAGCTCGTCGCCGGGCAGGCAGGTGGCCCGGACCAGGTGGTCGGCGAGCGCCACCGACCCGCAGCCGGTGGCGATCCGGTCGGCGTCGACCCCGTACCGCTGGGCCAGCGCGTCGCGTAGCGCCACCACGCCCATGTCCGGGTAGCGGTGCGCGGCGGTGACCGCCTCGGTGACCGCCTCCACCACGCCGGGCAGCGGCCCGTATGGCACCTCGTTGCTGGCCAGCTTGATCGCCTCCGGCAGACCCAGCTCCCGCGCCAGGTCGGCGGGGCTGCGCCCTGGTACGTAGCTGGGCAGGGCGTCCAGGTCGGCGCGGGTCAGCCGTTGCGCCGGCTGCTGACGTCCGGGGTCGGTCATGGGGTGTCTCCCGAGGGCTGGGTGCGGTCGTTCGGGGTGGCGGAAGCGATGGCGGGGAGTTGGACGACCACCGTCTGTGCGCGCTTGTCGTGCAGCGCCTGACGCAGCGGATGGTCGAAGAGTGGGGAGAGGGCGTCGACCAGTTGCAGAATCAGGCCGAGCCCGAGGCAGTACCAGGCCAGGGTGGGCAGGCCCAGCGTCGTCCACCGGATTAGCGCCCGGCCGAAGCCCAGCGGCTGGTCGGCGGTGAGCGGCACCGCGCGGATCCGCATCAGCCGTTTGCCGACGGTCTGCCCGCCGGCGGCCATGGCGGGCACCTCGTACGCCAGCCAGAGCGCGGTGGCGATCAGCAGGATCACCACGATGAGGTTGCCAGCCTGCGGGCCGACCTCCGGCAGCCCCTCGGTGGACGGGTTGCCGGCCAACTGGCGCCGATACACCTCCCGCATGTACGGCAGCATCTCCCGGATCAGTCGCCAGACGAACCAGCCATTGACCAGAGCGTTCAGCGCGAAGACGATGGCGAAGTCGATCAGCCGGGCGGTGAAACGGGCGCCATAGCCGGCCAGCGGCAGGCCGTGCGGGCGCGGCTCGGGCGGCCGTCCGGGCCAGCCGGGCGGAACACCCTGTGGTCCCCAGCCGGGCGGACCGGCTTGTGGTCCCCAGCCGGGCGGACCGGCTTGCGGTCCCCAGCCGGGCGGAACACCCTGCGGTCCCTGGCCCGGCGGAACACCCTGCGGTCCCCAGCCGGGCGGACCGGTTTGCGGTCCCCAGCCCGGCGGACCGGCCTGCGGTCCCCAACCCGGGCCGTGCCCCGGCTGCGAACCCGGCCCGGGGTGCGGCGGCAAGCCCGGCGGGGCGGTCACCGGGGCGGCCGGCGCCGTGGGTTCGACCGGGGCGGGCGGGGGTTCGACCGGGGGCGGTCCCTCCGGCGGGGTGGCGTCGACGGGGATGGGTGCACCGAGCCAACCCTCACCGTCCCAGTACCGCCGGGTCTCAGGGTCGGCGGGGTCCACGTACCAGCCGGGTTGCACGCTCACCCGGACACCTTAACGACGACCGTTCGGGCGGCTTTGTCGTGGAGGCACTGCTGCCAGGGCTTGTCCCACAGTTGCCACAGCCCGTCGAGGTAGCTCAGGCCGGGAACCAGGCCGGCGCCCTGCTGCACCAGGTACCGCTTGGCGGCTGCCCGACGGTCGAGGGTGCGGGCCGGGTCGAGCGGCACGATCCGCAGTTTCATCATCTTCTTGCCGAGGGTCTGGCCGGTCTTGAACATCATCTCGACGTGGTAGATGTACGAGATCACGATCGAGACCACGATGATCGCGAGGTCGAGCCACAGCATCGGCACCAGGAAGTCGTTGAGGAAGTCGGGCTCTCTGACGGTGCCGTCCGGCGTGACCTGGACGAGGTCGGGCATGACGACGATCAAGAAGATGATCACCGCGGGCACAGCGAGCACCATGCCGATCGTCATGAACACCGCAGCGTCGATCAGGGCGGCCAGCAGCCGGTCGGAGAAGCTGGCCAGCGGCTGCCCGCCCGGGCTCAGCGTCGGTGGCGGCGTCACCGGTCGGGGTGGTCCGGCGTACCAGTGCGGCGGGGCGTACCCGGGCGGGGCGTACCCCGGCGGCACGGCGTACCCCGGCGGGGCGTACTGCGGCGGCACGGCGTACCCCTGGGGATGTGGGCTGGGCGGCACGACGCCGCCGGCGGCAGGCGGGGGCCCACCGACCGGCGGCGTCGGGTACGACGGAGGCTGCGTCACGCTTGCAAGTGTTACAGGTTGCCGCGGGCTTCCTGCTCTCGCTCGATCGCCTGGAAGAGCGCCTTGAAGTTGCCCTTGCCGAAGCCGAGCGAGCCGTGCCGCTCGATCAGCTCGAAGAAGACGGTCGGGCGGTCCTGGACCGGCTTGGTGAAGATCTGGAGCAGGTAGCCGTCCTCGTCCCGGTCGACCAGGATCCGGCGAGCCTTCAGCTCCTCGATCGGCACCCGCACGTTGCCGATCCGGGCGCGCAGCTCCGGGTCCTCGTAGTACGAGTCCGGGGTGTCGAGGAACTCCACTCCGGCGGCCCGCATCGCGTCGACGCTGCCCAGGATGTCGTTGGTGGCGACCGCGATGTGCTGGGCGCCCGGCCCCTGGTAGAACTCCAGGTACTCGTCGATCTGCGACTTCTTGCGGGCGACCGCCGGCTCGTTCAGCGGGAACTTGACCTTGCGGGTGCCGTTCGCCACGACCTTGCTCATCAGCGCCGAGTAGTCGGTGGCGATGTCGTCGCCGATGAACTCCGCCATGTTGGAGAAGCCCATCACCCGCTTGTAGAACTCGACCCACTCGTCCATCCGGCCCAGCTCCACGTTGCCGACCACGTGGTCGACGGCCTGGAAGAAGCGCTTCGGCTGGATGCCGGCGTCGATCATCGGCTGCCGGTCCACGATCGGGCCGCGGGCCACAAAACCGGGCAGGAACGGGCCGGTGTAGCGGGACCGGTCGACCAGCGTGTGCCGGGTGTCGCCGTACGCGGCGATGGCGGCCAGCCGGACCGTGCCGTGCTCGTCGGTCACCTCGTGCGGCTCGACCACGCTGGTGGCGCCCTGCGCGATGGCGTGCGCGTACGCGGTGTCGACGTCCGGCACCTCCAGCGCGATGTCGCTCACCCCGTCGCTGTGCCGGGCCACGTGCTCGGCGCCGTCGGCGTCAGGGCGCACCACGCCGGTCAGGACGAACCGGGCGGAGCCGCTGGTCAGCACGTACTGGGCGTGGTCCCGGTAGCCCTGCTCCGGGCCGCGGTACGCCACGCAGGTCATGCCGAACGCGGTGGAGTAGTAGTGCGCGGCCTGCTTGGCGTTGCCGACCAGGAAGTGCACGTGGTCGAGGCCCTTGACCGGGAACGGGTCGTGGCTGATGTCGTGGTCGACAGCGCCGACGAGCCGGTCGACGTCGACATCGACGTCCTCGGTCGACTGGGGTCGGTCGATCGCCTGGGTCATGGTGGCCTCCCTCGCGTACCGGCCGGCCTCGTGGGCCGCCGTGGTTGGTTTCTGTGGCGAGGATCGCGCCGCCACCCCCGAGTGGGCAACTGTCGGAGTAAACGCTGGTCAGGTTGCGCATTCGGTATGGTCTGAACCCATGAACGGTGAGCAGGCTGTACAGCTCGACGCGCTCGACGTGCGCTTGATCGAACTGCTCGCCGAGGAGCCACGGATCGGGGTGCTGGAGTGCTCCCGGCGGCTCGGGGTGGCTCGGGGCACCGTGCAGGCCCGGCTGGACAAGCTGGTCGACCGGGGGGTCATCGGCGGCTTCGGCCCGGACATCTCACCGACCGCGATCGGGTTCGCGGTGACCAGCTTCGTCACCCTGGAGATCAGTCAGCGGCACGGCCACGACCCGGTCACCGCCCACCTCGCCGCCATCCCCGAGGTGCTGGAGGCGCACACCATCACCGGCTCCAGCGACCTGCTCTGCCGGATCGTGGCCCGCTCCAACACCGACCTGCAACGGGTCATCGACCAGATCGTCTCCTCCGCGGGCATCACCCGTGCCAGCACCATAATCGCGCTCGCCGAACAGATCCCGTACCGCACCCTCCCCCTGATCCGCAGCGCGATACGCCAGTAAGGAGCAGCGCCTCCGGCGGAGGAACGGTCCTCTGATAACACCTCCGGGCCCAGAAAGCGCGGCGACACGGCGGCGCGGGCGTACGGAAGATCCGTGATCGTGGCTACGGTGTGCGGTGTGGCGAAGGGGAGCGTGCGCGGCGGGCTGCTGCTTGGCCTCGCCGTGGTCGTCGCCCTCGCCGCCACCGGCGTGTGGAACCCTTTTCCGGGCCTGTGGGACTGGCTGGACCGCAGCCAACCCATCTCCGACCCGGACGTGGTCTGGCAGCAGCGGGTCGGCGGCACCCCGCGCAGCGTGACCATCGCCGGCGACGCCGTGGTGGTCGAGCAACGCACCCGGGTCGAAGCCCGAAGCCTGGCCACCGGCGCCAAGCTCTGGGAGCGCAAGGCGGACTGGTCGGCGGTCGCCGGCGGTGACCGGGACCCGGTCGTCGCCGTGGGCAAGCTGCTGGTCAAGGGGTACGAGCTGCTCGACCCGACCACCGGAGTGACCCGGCGGCGCGACGACGACGCGGTGGCCGTCTGGACGTACCGCAACCTGCTGCTGGACGCCCACTGCACGGACGCCACCGACTGCACGCTGAGCGCCTGGGACCCCCGCGGCACCGCACCACTGTGGACGGCCTTCCTGCCCGGGGTGCACAGCGGGCTGCTCGCCGACAACCCAGGACTGCGCGGCACCCGCCGGATCACCACCACCCGGATCGACGACGGGGTGGCCGGGCCCGAACCGGTGCCACCGCTGCTCGGCTTCCCGGTCGACGGCCGCGTACACGTGGTCGACACCGCCACCGGGCGGGTACTGCAGAACGTCGAGCCGGGCCAGGACGAGCGGCTCTCGGTGGTGGGTGGCCGGATGCTGCGGATCACCGCCCGCTCCCAGGACGGCACCTGCTACTTCGCCATCTCCGCGCGGGACCCGGCGACCGGTCAGGAGGCCTGGCAGCGCGCCGGGGTCAACCTGCGGACCGCCGACAGTGCCGGCTGCGTGCAGCGGGAGGACCCGCAGGGCGCACGGAACGTACTGATCGGGGTCGGCCCTGATGGCCGCGAGGCGGTCATCGACGGGTACGACGGGCGGCTGCTCTGGGTCGGCGAACCAGGGACCCGGCTGATCGCGGTCGACGACCGTTACGCCCTATTCCGGGCGGCCGACAAGCGCTCGGTGGTGGCCCGCGAGCTCGGCACCGACCGGGTTATGTGGACCCGGCCCGCCAGCGGCAAGTCCGGTGCCGCGCTCACTCCGTACGCGGCCGTGGTCGCCGACGAGAAGCCGACCCGGTTGGTCGCCGTGAACCCGCGGACCGGCCGGGAGTTGGCCGCCCTGCGGACCTCCTCGAACGCCCTCGCGGTCGGGCCGCAAGGCATGATCATCGGCGAGGGCCGGGAAATCGGGTACGTCCGCTTCGGCGGCGGCGCCACCGGCGGCACCCCTGCCCCGCGGCCCGGCGACGGCGGCACCCCCGGCCCGGGCGGCACCGGCCCAGGCGGCACCGGCCCCAACCCCGGCGACGACGGCACCTGCGGCCCCAAGCGGGAACAATGCCCCGACCCGGGCAGCGGCAAGGACGGCTGAGCGGGCGGGTCGGCAGGGCGTGCCCCGCCATCAGCGGCGGTGGCCGGGACGAGTCGGAAGCGCGGGCGGACCCGGCGGGTGAGAGCGGCGTCCCAGGACCGCCCGGCGGGTGAGAATGATCGACCGGTCTGCCCTAGGCTTGCCGCTCATGAGCAGTGCCGCCGCATTCTCGTACGCCCCCCTGCTGCCGACCGGCCCCGACCAGACGGACTACCGCCTGGTCACCGACGAGGGCGTGGACGTCGTACACGGCCCGGGAGGCCGCCGATTCCTCACCGTGGAACCGGCCGCGCTCACCGCGCTGACCGCCGAAGCGATGCACGACATCGCGCACTTCCTGCGCCCGGCGCACCTGGCCCAGCTCCGGGCGATCATCGACGACCCGGCAGCCTCGCCGAACGACCGGTTCGTCGCGCTGGACCTGCTGCGCAACGCCAACATCGCCGCCGGCGGAGTGCTGCCGATGTGCCAGGACACCGGCACCGCGATCGTGATGGGCAAGCGCGGCCGGCACGTGCTGACCGACGGCGCTGACGCCGAGGCCATCTCCCGGGGCGTCTACCAGGCGTACACCAAGCTGAACCTGCGCTACTCCCAGCTCGCTCCGCTGACCATGTGGGACGAGCGGAACACCGGCAGCAACCTGCCGGCCCAGGTCGAGCTGTACGCCGAGGACCCGGACGGGCACCCCGACGCGTACAAGTTCCTGTTCATGGCCAAGGGCGGCGGGTCGGCCAACAAGTCGTACCTCTACCAGGAGACCAAGGCGCTGCTCAACCCGACGCGGATGATGCAGTTCCTGGAGGAGAAGCTGCGGCTGATCGGCACCGCCGCCTGCCCGCCGTACCACCTGGCCATCGTCATCGGCGGCACCTCCGCCGAGTACGCGTTGAAGACCGCGAAGTACGCCAGCGCCAAGTACCTCGACGCGTTGCCCACCGCCGGTTCGCTGAGCGCCCACGGGTTCCGCGACCTGGAGCTGGAGGCGGAGGTGCTGGAGCTGACCCGCAACTTCGGCATCGGCGCGCAGTTCGGCGGCCGGTACTTCTGCCACGACGTACGGGTGGTCCGGCTGCCCCGGCACGGCGCCTCCTGCCCGGTGGCGATCGCCGTGTCCTGCTCGGCGGACCGGCAGGCCGTCGCCAAGATCACCCCGTCGGGCGTGTGGCTGGAGCGACTGGAAACCGATCCGGCACGCTTCCTGCCCGACGTCACCGACGACTCGCTCGACGCCGAGGTGGTCGTCCGGGTCGACCTGAACCGGCCGATGGACGAGATCCGCGCCGAGCTGTCCAAGTACCCGGTGAAGACCCGGCTGTCGTTGTCCGGCCCGCTGGTGGTGGCCCGGGACATCGCGCACGCCAAGATCGCCGAGCGGTTGGACGCCGGCGAGCCGATGCCGCAGTACCTGCGCGACCACGCGGTCTACTACGCCGGCCCGGCGAAGACCCCCGAGGGCTACGCCTCCGGCTCGTTCGGCCCGACCACCGCCGGCCGGATGGACGCGTACGTGGAGAAGTTCCAGGCCGCCGGTGGCTCGCAGGTGATGCTGGCCAAGGGCAACCGGTCGGGCCAGGTGACCCGCTCCTGCCAGCAGCACGGCGGCTTCTACCTCGGCTCGATCGGCGGCCCCGCGGCCCGCCTCGCCCAGGACTGCATCAAGCACGTCGAGGTCCTGGAGTACCCGGAGCTGGGCATGGAGGCGGTCTGGAAGATCGAGGTGGAGGACTTCCCCGCCTTCATCGTGGTCGACGACAAGGGCAACGATTTCTTCGCCGAGGTCACCAAGCCGGTGCTCACCGTCGGCCGTCGCTGACCCGACAGACAGCGAAAGGGGCACCGGGCGTCTCCGCCCGGTGCCCCCTGTCGCCGTCCGCGCTCCACCGACATCGGTGCGCCCGCCCGCTGAGGTGGAACGGGCGCACCGCCCCCGTCGGATGTCGTCACCGACAACCCGGAGTGAGTCTTCGGTGCGCCGCTGTCGATCCACTCTCAGATCACTCTCGGCGGATCGGGGCGATCCGTGATCGTCGGGCTACTCTGCTGGAAGTTGCACTGTCGATGCGGGGGAGCAGATGCGGTTCGGGATCCTGGGGCCTCTGCGGATCGGCCGTGGCGAGTCCACGGTCACCGCTGGTCGCGACCGGATCGTGCTCGCCATGCTGCTGCTCCGTGCCGGCCGGCTGGTGCCGGTCGAGGAGCTGGTCGACGCGGTCTGGGAGGATCGCCCGCCGGCCACCGCCCGGGCACAGTTGCAGACCTGCGTGTCGCGGTTGCGGCGCCGGCTCGCCGAGCTCGGGCTGGCACCGGAGACCATCGTCACCGACCCAGCGGGGTACGGCATCCGTACCGCGCCAGCGGACCTGGATGCCGAGGTCTTCACCCGCGGAGTGGAGGCGGCCCGGGCCGCCGTGGCGGCAGGCCGGTTGACCGACGCGCGGGAGCAATTCCGCGCCGCGCTGTCGCTCTGGCGGGGGCCGGCGCTGGCCGGTATCCCCAGCCGCAGCGTCCGCCGTCGCGCGCAGGCGCTCGACGAGCAATGCCTCACCGCACTGGAGGTGTGCGTCGACGTCGAGCTGCGCCTCGGGCAGGCCGACGAGCTGATCGAGGAGCTGACCGAGAGTGTCGACCGGCACCCGCTGCGGGAGCGGCTGCGTGCCCAACTGATGCTCGCCCTCGCCTCGGTCGGCCGGCAGGCCGATGCGCTGGTGGTCTACCGCGAGGGCCGGCGGTTCTACGCCGACGAGTTGGGCATCGAGCCGGGCGCCGAGTTGCAGGAGCTGCACCAAAGGGTGCTCGCCGGCGACCTGGCCCTGTCAGGCCGGCAGACCCGGTCGATCGCCCCGGTCCGCTCGTTGCCCCGCGCGATCGGTGACTTCACCGGCCGGCAGGACACGGTTGGCCGCCTGGTCAAGCAGGTGGAGGAGAACGTCGCCCAGATCCAACTGATCGACGGGATGGCCGGCAGCGGCAAGACAACCGTCGCCGTGCACGTCGCCACGGCTCTCGCCGACCGCTACCCGGACGCCCAGCTCTTCATCGACCTGCACGGGCACAGCGAGCGCAGCCCGTTGACGCCCGGCGCGGCCGTGGCCACCCTGCTGCGTCAGCTGGGCGTGCCGGCGGAGCGGGTGCCGGTGAACCTGGACGACCAGCTGGCGCTCTGGCGGACCGAGCTGGCCGGTCGGCGCGCAGTGGTGGTGCTGGACAACGCGGCCAGCGCCGACCAGGTGAATCCGCTGCTGCCCAACGGCCCGCACTGCCTTGTCCTGATCACCAGTCGCCGCCGGCTGGTCGGGGTGGACGAGGGACGACCGTCGTCGCTGCCCGTGCTCGACGCCGACGAGGCGGTCGAGTTGCTCGGGCGGGTGGCCGGTGCGGACCGGGTGGCGGCGGAGCCGGAAGCAGCCGCCGAGGTGGTCCGCCGCTGTGGCCACCTGCCCCTCGCCATCCGGCTGGCCGGTTCTCGACTGGCGCACCGGCCCCGCCTGCGGATCGCCGACCTGGCCGAGCGGCTGACCTCCCGGCGGGATCCGCTGGCCGAGTTCGAGGCGGGTGAGCGGTCCGTCGGCCGCGCCTTCGCCCTGTCGTACGGCCAGGTGTCACCTGCGGCGCAACGAGCGTTCCGGCTGCTGGGCCTGCACCCGGGGGTACGTTTCGACAACCCGATCGTCGCCGTCCTCACGCAGCTTCCCCTACCCGAGGCACAGGACCTGCTCGACGAGTTGGTCGACGCGCATCTGGTGGAAGAGGCGGAGTCGGACCGCTACCGGTTGCACGACCTGGTCCGGGAGTACGCGCGGACGCTGGTCGCCGCGCCGGAGCGGGCAGCCGAGCGGCGCGACGCTATCGAGCGCCTGCTCGGCCACCACCTGCACGTCGCCGCGGCGATCGCCCGGAGGACGGAGCTCTCCGCCGGCGACTCGCTCATCCTGCTGCCTGAGCCGGCCTGCCCCGACCTGGTCGCGCCCATCGCGGCCCAGGGTCGGGTCTGGTTCGACGAGAACATGCCCGCGTTGGGTGCCCTGGTCCGGCTGGCCGAGACCGAGGGATTTCCGCGTCTCTGCTGGCAGTTGGCGCGGGCCTGCTGGTACGCCCAGTTCGAGGGCGGTCGCCTCGACGAGCTGATCGAAACGCACGCGGTTGGCCTTCGCGCCGCGGAGGAGTTGGGTGACGACGCGGCGGTGGCGATGACGCTGAACTACCTCGCCTCGGCCCACTACCGGCTGGGCGGGTTTTCCGAGTCGATCCGGCTGATGGAGAGGGCGGTCGACCTCTACCGCCGGCTCGGGTCGCGTCGCGATGTCCGCAACACCCTGGGCAACCTGGGTACCGCGCACGTCGCCAATGGCAACTACCGCCTGGGCCGGGAGTGCTACCACGCATCCGCCGCGCTGGCGCGGCGGATGCAGGAGCAGGTCCCGCTGGCGAACGCGCTCAACAATCTGTCGATCGCGCTGCTGCTGTGGGGCCGGCACGAGGAGGCCCTGCGTACAGCCCGACGCCACCTGTCGCTGGGCCGGGAGATCGGCGACCTCCGGCAGGTCGGCAATGCCATCGGGCACCTGGGCATGATCCGGCACCGGATGGGCCACGGCGAGCCGGCCCGCCGGCTGCTGCGGGTGGCGCTGCGCCTCAAGCGCGAGGCCGGCAACCGGTTCGGCGAGGGCGAGGTGCTCACCGAGATCGGGATGATGGAGTGGGAAGCGGGCCGCCCGCAACGGGCCGCCGACCTGTACCGGGCGGCGCTCGTCGAGATGACCGGGGTGGGCGACCGGATCGGCCAGTGCGCCTCGCGGAATCTGTTGGCCCAGGCGATCCTCGATCAGGGGGACGTGGCCAGCGCGCTGGACCTGCACCGCAGGGTGTTGGGGGACGCCACGCGGATCAACGCGCGCTACGAGCAGGCCCGGGCGTTGGACGGCATCGCCCGCTGCCTGCGCCCGACCGATCCGGCGGCGACTCGATCGCACTGGGTCCGGGCGCTCGCGCTGTTCCGGCAGATCGAGTCGCCGGACCAGCACGAGGTGGAGCGACTGCTGGCCGAGTTGGACTGACGGATCATCTGCACGTCGGCGACGAGCGCGGCAGGATGGTACGCGTGACGACTCCAGAAGCGACCGGTTACCGGATCGAACGCGACTCGATGGGTGAGGTGGAGGTGCCCGCCGAGGCGCTGTGGCGGGCGCAGACCCAGCGTGCGGTGCAGAACTTCCCGATCTCCGGCCGGGGCATCGAGCCGGCCCAGATCAAGGCGCTCGCCCAGATCAAGGGCGCAGCGGCCGAGGTCAACGGGGAGTTGGGCGTGATCGACCCGAACGTGGCCGCGGCGATCACCGCCGCCGCCGCGCACGTGGCTGACGGCGGCTACGACGACCAGTTCCCGATCGACGTGTTCCAGACCGGCTCCGGAACGTCGTCCAACATGAACGCCAACGAGGTGATCGCCACCCTGGCCACCCGGGAGCTGGGCCGGGACGTGCACCCGAACGACCACGTCAACGCCTCGCAGTCCAGCAACGACGTCTTTCCGTCCTCGATCCACCTGGCCGCCACCCAGTTCATCGTGGAGGATCTGCTGCCGTCACTGATCCACCTCGCCACGGCGTTGGAGGCCAAGGCGGCGGAGTTCGAGACCGTGGTCAAGGCGGGACGTACCCACCTGATGGACGCCACGCCGGTCACCCTGGGCCAGGAGTTCGGCGGGTACGCCGCCCAGGTCCGGTACGGCGTCGAGCGGCTGGAGTCGGCGCTGCCCCGGCTGGCAGAGCTGCCGTTGGGCGGCACCGCCGTGGGCACCGGCATCAACACTCCGCTCGGCTTCGCCGCCGCCGTGATCGGCAAGCTGCGCGAGTCGACCGGGTTGCCGCTGACCGAGGCGCGTAACCACTTCGAGGCGCAGGGCGCCCGGGATGCGTTGGTGGAGACCTCGGGGCAGCTGCGGACCGTGGCGGTCGGGCTCTACAAGATCGCGAACGACATCCGCTGGATGGGCTCCGGTCCCCGGGCCGGCCTGGGCGAGCTGCGCATCCCCGACCTCCAGCCCGGCTCGTCGATCATGCCGGGGAAGGTCAACCCGGTGGTCGCCGAGGCGATGCGGCAGGTCTGCGCCCAGGTGATCGGCAATGACGCGACGGTGGGCTTCGCTGGTTCGCAGGGCGACTTCGAGCTCAACGTGATGCTCCCGGTGATGGGCCGCAACCTGCTGGAGTCGATCCGGCTGCTGGCGGCGACAAGTCGGCTGTTCGCCGACCGCCTGGTGGTCGACCTGGTCGCGGACGCCGAGGTCTGCCTGGCGTACGCCGAGGGCTCGCCGTCGATCGTCACGCCGCTCAACCGCCACCTCGGGTACGACGAGGCCGCCTCGATCGCCAAGGAAGCGCTGGCCAAGCAGACCTCCATCCGCGAGGTGGTGATCTCCCGGGGTCACATCGACTCGGGCAAGCTCAGCGAGACCCAACTCGACGAGGCGCTCGACCTGCTCCGGATGACCCACCCCTGACGCCCCAGGGCGGCGGGGAGTAAGTCGGTCGACCGGGGCGCGGAGTGGGCGGGATGATCCTGCGGTGTCGAATGGTGACCTTCAGGGTGCGGCCGGCCTGCCGCCGGTGACCGAGCGGCTGCGGTTGCGGCGACTCACCATGGCCGACGTGGACGCGCTGGTCGAGCTGGACAGCGATCCCGAGGTGATGCGCTTCCTCACCGGTGGCGTCGCCACCCCGATGGCCACGGTCCGGGACGAGCAGTTGCCGAAGCTGTTGGCCCAGTACGACCGGCATCCGGGGCTGGGCCGCTGGGCGGCGCTCGACCCTGAGACCGGCGGGTTCCTGGGTTGGTTCGCGCTCGACCCGTCGGCCGACGGCACCGAGGCCGAGTTGGGCTACCGGCTGCGCCGCTCGACGTGGGGGCGCGGGCTGGCCACCGAGGGTTCCCGGGCGTTGGTCCGGTACGCCTTCGGCACTGTCGGCGTGCGCCGGGTCTGGGCCGAGACGATGACCGTCAACGACCGCTCCCGACGGGTGATGGCCAAGGCCGGCCTGCGTTACCTGCGTACCTTCCACCTGCAGTGGGACGACCCGATCCCGGGCACCGAGCACGGCGAGGTGGAGTACGAGCTGCGGGCCGAGGAGTGGGCGGCCGCCGCTCAGGAGTGGCCGGCGGCCCGACGGGCGCGGTAGGCGGTCACTGCGGCGCGGTTGCCGCAGCCGGCCTCGCAGAACCGCCGCGACCGGTTGCGGGACAGGTCAACGAGCACGTTGTCGCAGTCCGGGTACTCGCAGATCCGCAGCCGGCTCAGCTCCCCGGCTCGGACCAGGTCGGCCATCGCCATCGCCGCCTCCACCGCGATCCGGGTGGCCAGCGGCGCGTCGCGGGGCACGGCGTGCAGGTGGTACGGCTCGTCGTCGTGCTCGATGAGCTGCGGCAGCGCCCGGTGCTCGAGCAGCAGGCTGTTGACCACGGCGACGACCTCGGCGGGCTCGCCGTACCAGATGCGGCGCAGCCGGGGTCGCAGCTCCCGGACGGCGCGTAACTCGGCGTCGGTGCGCTCGTGCCGCCCGCTGTAGGTGTGCCGGACGAAGAACGTGTCCAGCGCGGCGATGTCGGGCAGCAGTTCGCCGTCCCGGCCCGCGGTGTTGACCAGCGCGGCGGCGGCGATCAGCGAACACTCGGTGTCATGAGCGAACAGCAACTTGACTCCTGTCACAGGGGCCGCATAGCGTCATGGGTACAAGGATAGTTTGCTCATGACACCGTGTCGTCCCGAGGAGCGCGAGATGCAGTCACGACCCGCCGCAGGCGCCGCGCTGGCGCTGCTCTCCGCGGTCACCTTCGCCACCTCGGGCACCTTCGCCCGGTCACTCATCGAGGCCGGCTGGTCGGCCGAGGCCGCGGTGATCGCCCGGGTCGGCATCGCTGCCCTGGTGCTGGCGATCCCCGCCCTGCTGTCGCTACGCGGCAGGTGGCACGTGCTGCGGCAGAACGCCACGCCGATCGGGATGTTCGGCCTTCTCGGCGTGGCGCTGGCCCAGGTCTGCTTCTTCAACGCCGTGCGCTACCTGCCGGTCGGCATCGCACTGCTGCTGGAGTACCTGGGCATCATCCTCGTCGTGGGCTGGATGTGGCTGCGGCACGGGCAGCGCCCCCGCCGGCTCACCGTGGCCGGCTCGGTGGCCGCCCTGGCCGGGCTGGCGTTCGTGCTGGACGTCACCGGCACCGCCGGCTTCCACCCGGTGGGCGTGCTCTGGGGGCTGGGCGCCGCATTCGGCCTGGCAGGCTACTACGTGCTCGCCGGCCGGGTCGATCCCCGCCTGCCCTCGGTCGCCATGGCCAGCGGCGGGATGGCTGTCGGCGCCGCAACGCTGCTCATCATCGGGCTGACCGGTCTGCTGCCGCTGCGGGCCACCTTCGGTGAGGTCACCTTCGCCGGGCAGCGCACCAGCTGGCTGCTGCCAATCGTCGGGCTCTCCCTGGTGGCTGCCGTGATCGCGTACCTCGCCGGCATCGCCGGCACGCGGATCCTCGGCCCCCGGCTCTCGTCGTTCGTCGGGCTGACCGAGGTGCTCTTCGCGGTGCTGATCGCCTGGCTGCTCCTGGACGAGCTGCCCACCGCCTGGCAGTTGTTCGGCGGCGCGATGATCGTCGCAGGGGTCGCACTCGTGCGCCTCGACGAGCTGCTCGGGTCGTCAGGGCCAGAGCCCGCGCCCGCGCCCGCCTCGCCTGAGCCCGCGCTGACCCGCGACGGCCGATGAGACAGTGGTCCCCGTGCTGACCACCGTGGTGTTCGACGCCGACGAGACCCTGCTGGATCTGCGCCCGGCGGTGACCGGCGGGCTGCTGGCCGTCCTCGACGAGATGCGGCGGCGCAGCCCGGCGGCGGCCGAGGTGTCGCTCGCCGAGCTGGAGTCGGACTGGGGCGCGGTCTTCGGGGAGCTGAGCGCCGCTCCGGTGGCGGAGATCCGGCGCGCCGCGCTGGCCCGGTCGCTGGCCCGCGCCGGACTGGACGCGCACCTGGACGAGGTCGCCGCCCTCTTCTTCGCCCGCCGATTCGCCCTCACCCGACCGTTTCCGGACGTGCCGCCGGCGCTGGCCAGGCTGCGCGACCGGTACACGCTGGGCTTCGCCACCAACGGCAACAGCCGTGCCGAACGCTGCGGGCTCGCCGGCGAGTTCGCCTTCGAGGTGTACGCGCACGAGAACGGCCTGCCGAAGAAGCCAGCCCCGGAGTTCTACGCGGCGGTGGTCGAGGCAGCCGGGGTGCCGGCCGGGCAGATCGTCTACGTCGGTGACTCGTGGGAGCACGACGTGCTGGCACCGCGGCGGGCCGGCCTGCGATCGGTGTGGTTGAACCGGCACGGCCTGCCCCGCCCGGTCGGGGGTGCGCCCGACGCCGAGGTGTCCACCATGGCCGATCTTCCAGCGGCGCTGGCCGACCTGCCCGCGATACTGGCTGACCTGCCCGTGCAGCCGGCCGACCGGCCGGTGGTGCGGGCCGATCTACCCGGGGCTCGCGCCTAGCTGGGCGAGGCTTGCGCCGACCTGGGCGGATGATGGAGAGATTCACCGCCATAACGGACGCTGACCTGGCGCAAACCCGCCGAGTGTTGTGTGATGGCTGCCACGTCCCTCAACGAGAGGATCCGATGTGGTGAGCAAGCGCTTCACCGCCGGTGCCGTCGCGACCGCGGCTGTGCTGGCACTTACGGTGACGGGGTTGGGTGTACCAGCCAACGCCGCGCCGACCAGCTTCCGAACCTTCACCGTAGTCGCCGAGGATGGCGTCGCCGCCGAGACGGCTGTCGCCGCCATCCGGGCTGCTGGCGGCACTGTGGTGTCCCGGTCCGACGAGGTCGGCATGTTCCAGGTGACCAGCGACCGGGCTGACTTCGCGGTCAGGGCGACCGCCGCCCCGACGCTGATCGGCGCCGCCGAGCAGAAGGCCATCGGCCGCAAGCCGAAGCTGGACCGGGTCGAGCAGGAGCAGGTGCTGGCCAACACGGCCGCCGCCGGTGCCGCCGCCAAGAAGGGCGCCAAGCTGGACCCGCTCGACGAGAAGCTCTGGGGCCTGGAGATGATCCGGGCCGACCAGGCCCGCAAGATCGAGCCGGGTGACCGTCGGGTGACCGTCGGCGTGCTGGACACCGGCGTCGACGCCAGCCACCCCGACATCGCGCCGAACTTCAACTGGTCGCTGTCGCGCAACTTCGCGCCGGACCTGACCGACGTGGATGGCCCGTGTGAGGTGCCGAGCTGCCTCGACGCGGTGGGCACCGACGACGGTGGGCACGGCACCCACGTGGCGGGCACCATCGGCGCGGCCGCCAACGGCCTCGGCCTCTCCGGCGTCGCCCCGAACATCTCCCTGGTCGAGCTGAAGGGTGGCCAGGACTCCGGCTACTTCTTCCTCAACCCGGTGGTCAACGCTCTGGTCTACGCCGGCCGGTCCGGGATCGACGTGGTCAACATGTCGTTCTACGTCGACCCGTGGCTCTACAACTGCAACGCCAACCCGGCCGACTCCCCGGCGAGCCAGGCCGAGCAGCGGGCCATCATCAAGGCGATGAAGCGGGCACTGACCTTCGCCCACAACAAGGGCGTCACCCTGGTCGGCGCGCTCGGCAACAACAACGAGGACCTGGGCGCACCGCGCACGGACATCAGCAGCCCGGACTACGGCGCCGCTCCGTACCCCCGGCCGATCGACAACAACAGCTGCTGGGACCTGCCTGTCGAGGGCCCGCACGTGATCGGTGTGTCGTCGGTCGGCCCGTCCGGCAAGAAGGCGGACTTCTCCAACTACGGCACCGAGCAGATCTCGGTCGCCGCGCCGGGTGGCTTCGCCCGGGACGGCTTCGGGACCCCGACGTACAACAGCCCGGGCAACCGGATCCTCTCCACGTACCCGCTGAAGGTGCTCCAGGAGGAGCCGATCTCCCCGACCATCCCGGACCCCCGGGTGGACGCCAACGGCAACATCGACCCGCGGGTGGCCACGCTCGTCTTCAAGCAGTGCAAGGCCAACGGTGACTGCGGCTACTACACCTACCTGCAGGGCACCTCGATGGCGTCCCCGCACGCCGCAGGCGTGGCCGCGCTGATCGTCAGCCGGTTCGGCAAGGCGGAGCGCCGGGGTGGCTTCGGCATGTCGCCGGACCTGGTCGAGCAGCACCTCTACCGGACGGCGGCCGAGCACGCCTGCCCGGAGCCGCGGCTGCAGCAGTACCGCAATGAGGGCCGGGACGAGACCTACGACGCCTACTGCGCCGGTGGGGTCAACTTCAACGGCTTCTACGGGTACGGGATCGTCGACGCCTACGCGGCGGTGAAGACCCCGCTCAAGCCGAACGCCCGTCCGTAAGGCAACGCATCGGGGCCCGGTCGACCACGGTCGACCGGGCCCCGACGCATTCCCGCGCCTCGGCCGTGCGGGCCTCGGCCGTGCGTGGCGCGACCGTGCGTGGCGCGATCTCGCGGGTTGATCGACTCAAGGTCGCCGGCGTGGCGGTATCAGGCTCATCCGATGCCCCCAGGTCGGCGACCTGAAGTCGATCAGCTCCCGGATGATCGGCGGCGCCAGCCGCGAGAGATCAGAGCCGACCGGACTTCGGCCAGCACGGCCGGGAAGTCGTTCTGCAACCGGCGGCTGGTCACGTGCAGCACCAGCCAGCCGGCACCGACGAGCAGGTTGAGCCGTTGGCGGTCGCAATGCAGTTGCTCGGGGTCCGAGTGCCATCGGCCGTCGTACTCCACCGCCACCCGGAACTCGGGCCAGGCCAGATCGGGGTGGAGCACGAGCCCTCCGGACAGCCGGATCGGGTGCTGAGCAATCGGCCGGGGCAACCCGCCCAGCACCAGACGTACCCGTAGCTGTGACTCGGGCGGCGACTGCGCACCCGGATCGGCCAGGTCGAACACCCAGTTCGCCCGCCGGCCACCCGGGCGCTCCGCGTTGGCGGTGGCGACGGCGGCCAGCGCGGACCGGCTGGTCAGGCCAACGCCGAGCAGCGAGTCGACGATGGTGACGGCCCGCAGCGGCTCCAACCAGGCCGCCGCCTCCCAGGCCGCGGAGGCGGGGTCGGTCCGGCGGAGTGTGGGTTGGGCCCTCCTCGCGGGAGGGGCGGTGGGCGGCAACGCTGCCTCACGCAGGACCGGGAACGTCGGTGCGCTGGCGCTGACCAGGTGCACGCGAAGGCCGCGTTGAGAGTCGACCCGGGCGGTCCTCGGCACCAGGACGTGCACGTCGTCGTCGAAGCCGGCGGCGTGCTCGATGCCGTGCAGGTAGGCCGAGGACGGACCGGCGATCAGCGCCTCCGCTGGCAGCCGCAACGCCGCGGCACGGCAGGCCAACTCGTGGTCGCGATCGAGCCGCGCGTCCGCGTACACGTCGTGCCGAAGGCGGACCCAGGACGCGCCGCGTAGCTGATGTCTGGTCACCAGGCCCTGCCGGATCACGTCGGAGCCGCGGAAGACCTGCCAGGCGAGGGCGAGAGGTCGGTGGGGGCGAGGAGGCATGTGCTCAGCCTCCGACCCCAGGCTGGGCACCCGACACCCCTGTGGACAGCGGCCGGCGGTCTCGTGCCGTGCGCCTGTGGACGACCGCCGGATGCCAGTTTGGCGTGGTATACGGCGAGATCATCACCGTGGCGGCGATGTGGCGGTGTAGAGCGATGGGGATACCGCAATATCGCCGATGCCGAGTCGATCAAGCCGGGCGGCGGGTGGTTAGCGGAGGGCGGCGGCGATGGCCGTGGCAGCGGCCAGCACCTGAGGGCCGACTGTGTCGACGTCCAACGGGGCGAGCGCGACCACGCCGACGCTGGCCTCCAACCCGGGTACGCCGAGCACCGGCGCGGCAACCCCGTACGCCCCGGACTGCAACTCGCCACTGCTGCTCACCGGCTCCGCCGCCCCGGACCGGCCGGCCAGGATGGCCCGACCCGCCGCGCCCCGGTCCAGCGGATGCCGCGCCCCGGTCCGGTACGCGACGTGGAACGACGTCCAACTCGGCTCGACCACGGCCAGGGCGACACCCTCGCCGCCCTCCACCACGGTCAGGTGTGCGGTCGCGCCGGCCTGCTCGGCGAGCCGGCGCAGCGCGGGCAGTGCCCCGTCGGCGAGCAGCGGCTGGGCGCGTCGGGCCAGGTGCAGCACCCCGGCGCCGAGGCGGAGCCGCCCGTCGCCGTCGCGGCGCAGCATGCCGTGCCCGGTCAGCGGGCCGACCAGCCGGTAGACGGCGGCCCGGCCGATGCCGAGCCGGTTCGCCACCTCGGTGACGGTGAGTCCGCCTGGCGTGTCGGCGACCAGGTGCAGCAGCCGCAACCCCCGGTCCAGGGTCTGCGCCGTCTCCCCGGACCGTCCGCCGCCCGGGACGGTCCGATCCGAACCGACGTCGGACGCTCCCGTAGGCGCGGCGGTGGCCGCGTCGAGCCGGGCACCGGCACCGCGGAGGGTTGGCGGCTCACCGGGGCGTGCGGTCGCATCCACGCCTGGCAGCGTACGACCCGGCACCGGCGGACTCGAACATGCGCGGACGGCTACCCTTGTACGGTGACGCTACGCCTGTATGACACCGCCACCCGATCGGTGCGGGACTTCGTCCCGCGGGAAGCCGGCAAGGTGGGGGTCTACCTGTGTGGTCTCACCCTTCAGGCCCCGCCGCACATCGGTCACCTTCGCTCCGGTGTCAACTATGACGTGCTGCGCCGCTGGCTGCTGACCGCCGGCTACGAGGTCACCTTCATCCGCAACCTGACCGATATCGACGACAAGATTCTGGTCAAGGCGGGGGAGCGGGGCCGGCCGTTCTGGTCGATCGCCTACGCCAACGAGCTGATCCTCGCCGAGTCGTACCGGGCGCTGAACGTGCTGGCGCCCACCTACGAGCCGCGCGCCACCGGGCACATCCCCGAGATGCACGAGCTGATCACGAAGTTGATCGCCGACGGGCACGCCTACCCGGCCACCGACGGCTCCGGCGACGTCTACTTCGACGTGGCGTCCTGGCCGGCCTACGGGTCGCTGTCGGGCCAGTCGCCGGACGCGATGCAGTCGGCCGGGGACGCCCCCGACCGGGGCAAACGGGACCCGCGCGACTTCGCGCTCTGGAAGGGCGCCAAGCCGGACGAGCCGGCGGACGCCTACTGGCCGTCGCCGTGGGGGCTGGGTCGACCGGGCTGGCACATCGAGTGCTCGGCGATGTGCTGGCGCTACCTGGGCCCGGAGTTCGACATCCACGGCGGCGGGCTGGACCTGACGTTCCCGCACCACGAGAACGAGATCGCCCAGTCCCAGGCGGCCGGGCTGCCGTTCGCCCGCTACTGGGTGCACCACGGGCTGCTCAGCATCGGTGGGGCCAAGATGGGCAAGTCCGCCGGCAACGCGCTGGACCTGAGGTACGTGGACTCGCTCGGAGTGCGGCCGGTGGAGCTGCGCTACTACTACGCCGCCGCGCACTACCGCTCGGTGATCGACTACTCGGAGGACTCGCTGCGCGACGCGGCCACCGCGTACCGCCGGATCGAGGGTTTCGTGCTGCGGGCGGCCGAGCGGGTCGGTGCCGGGCACCTCGGCGACCTGCCGACCGGCTTCGTCGCGGCGATGGACGACGACCTCAACACCTCCGCCGCGCTGGCCGTGCTGCAACAGCAGCTCCGGGACGGCAACACCGCGCTGAGCACCGGCGACGATGTGACCGTCCGCACCACGCTGGCCGCAGTACGGGCGATGCTGGATATCCTCGGGATCGACCCCCTCGACCCGGCCTGGACCGGTGGCGGCCGATCCGATGATCTGCGTGCCGTGGTGGACTCCCTGATCGCGCTGGCCCTGGAGCAGCGTGCGCAGGCCCGGGGCCGCAAGGACTGGGCCGCCGCCGATGCGGTACGGGACCAGCTCAAGCTGGCCGGCGTGGTGGTCGAGGACACCCCCCAGGGACCCCGTTGGACTATTGGAGAGCAGGACTGATGGCCGGCAACTCGCAGCGCCGTGGCCGGCGACTGACGCCGAAGGCGGGCGCCCCCAAGGGCACCGGCGGCAAAAACAAGGACTCCCTGACCGGGCGGGGCCGCACCCTGCCCGCCGACGAGCGGCCGTGGCACAAGGGGTACTCGGGCACCGAGAAGCTGCCCCAGCGCACCGCCTGGAAGCAGGACAAGGAGCGCCGCGCGGCGGCCGAGGAGGGGCGTGCCCCCAAGATCGGTCTGCCTGGCACCAAGGACACCACCTGGGGCAAGGGTGGCGGCCGTGGCGTTCCGGCGAACCGGGGTGGCAGCACTGGCGGCCGGGGCGGCAAGCCCGGCGGCCGGTCCGGCCCCCGGGTCGCCCCGGGGCGCAAGTCCAACCCGGCCAGGGACTCGCCGGAGCTGCTGGTCGGGCGCAACCCGGTGCTGGAGGCGCTGCGCGCCCAGGTGCCGGCGACGGCGCTGTACACCGCCCAGGGCATCGACATGGACGACCGGATCAACGAGATCATCCGGACCGCCGCCGACCGGGGCATCGCCAACCTGGAGATCAGCCGGGCTGAGCTGGACCGGATGACCGGCGGGGTGCTGCACCAGGGCGTTGGGCTGCAGGTGCCGCCGTTCGCGTACCAGCCGTTCGAGGACATGGTCGCCGCGGCCCTGGAGCAGCAGGCCCCGCTGCTGGTCGCGCTGGACGGTGTCACCGACCCACGCAACCTGGGTGCGGTGATCCGGTCGGCCGCCGCGTTCGGCGCGCAGGGTGTCTTCGTACCCGAGCGGCGGGCCGCCGGGATCACCGCGACCGCCTGGCGGACCAGTGCCGGCGCGGCCGCGCGGGTGCCGGTGGCGCAGGTCACCAACCTGACCCGATCGCTGAAGGCCTGCCGCGACGCCGGCTTCACGGTCGTCGGCCTGGACGCCGACGGTGACACCGACCTCTACAACCTGGAGGCCGCGGTCGGCCCCCTGGTGGTCGTGGTCGGCTCGGAAGGGCGCGGGCTGTCCCGGCTGGTCGGGGAGACTTGCGACCTGACCGTCAGCATTCCGATGATCTCCGAGGTCGAGTCGCTCAATGCCAGCGTGGCCGCAGCGGTCGCCCTGGCCGAGGTCTCCCGCCGCCGCGCCGCGGAACTGTAACGACGCGTCTTTGAGGCCCCGTTCCCGCTTGTCGGGGGCGGGGCTTCGTCGCGTCCGGGCCGAGGGATCTGACGGGTTCAGGCAAACAACAGGGGCGGCCCGCCGAAGCGGACCGCCCCTGTTGGTACGGCGTTACGTCAGATCCGGGCGCCCGTGGTGGCGTGGAAGACGTGGTTCCGACCGGTGCGCGGCTTGACGAACACGGTGTCACCCATGTTCGGCATGGTGCGCCGGTCGGTGCGGACGACGAAGCGCTCCGAGTTGCCACCCAGCGCGGCGTGGCCGTAGACGTTGGCGTCAGAGCCAAGGTCCTCGACCAGCTCGACCACGACCGGCATGCCGCCCTCGGTCGGGCTGACCAGCTCGCAGTCCTCCGGGCGGAAGCCCACGGTGACCTTGCCGTCGCCGCCCTCGGCGCGGGCCGCCTCGACCTGCTCGCGGGTCAGCGGGATGTGCAGCTCGGCGAACTCGGCGCCCTGCTCGTTCAGCGGGACGGTCTTGATGTTCATGGCGGGGGAGCCCATGAAACCGGCGACGAAGACGTTGGCCGGGGTGTCGTAGAGCGCCCGCGGGGTGTCCACCTGCTGGAGGACACCGTCGAGCAGCACCGCGACCCGGTGACCCATCGTCATGGCCTCGACCTGGTCGTGCGTGACGTAGACCGTGGTGACACCCAGCTTGGCCTGCAGCGACGCGATCTGGGTACGGGTCTGCACGCGCAGCTTGGCGTCGAGGTTCGACAGCGGCTCGTCCATGAGGAAGACCTGCGGCTCGCGGACGATCGCCCGGCCCATCGCCACACGCTGACGCTGACCACCGGAGAGCGCCTTCGGCTTGCGGCCGAGGTACTCCTCCAGCTGGAGCAGCCCGGCTGCCTCCTTGACCCGCCGGTCGATCTCCGACTTGGAGGTCTTGCGCAGCTTGAGGGCGAACGCCATGTTCTCGTACACCGTCATGTGCGGGTAGAGGGCGTAGTTCTGGAAGACCATGGCGATGTCGCGGGCCTTCGGGGGCAGGTGGGTGACGTCACGCTGGTCGATGTAGATCGAGCCGGCGTCGACGTCCTCCAGGCCGGCGAGCATCCGCAGGCTGGTGGACTTGCCACAACCGGAGGGGCCGACCAGGACGAGGAACTCGCCGTCGCCGATCTCGAGGTCCAGCTCGTTGACGGCGGGACGCTCGGTGCCCGGGTAGATCCGGGACGCCTTGGAATAAGTGACCGTAGCCATGGTGAAGCGCTTCCTTTCACCGGCAGGAACGTGCCGGACGATCCGAGTGAAGGAGCGACCGACACGTATCCGTGTCGGCCAACGGACGGCGGGTCGGTCGCGAGGGCGGCCGGACCTGTCGTCCGTGTCACTGCACGGTAAACGGCTTTCCCCGCGCTGCCAAGGCGCGGGAGCGCCGGACGCGGCCCATTGCCTACACAATCCGGTCAGTCGGGCACGGTCGGACATCAATCGACATACGGCTCGACCGCACGACGATGGATCAGCGTCGGGTTGTTGACGTTTCCCATGCTCGGGAGGCCTCGCGAGCGGGATATCCGGACGTCAGTCGCTATGCTGGCTTCGACGCGCGCGCCCCTGTAGCTCAGCTGGCCAGAGCACTCGCCTTGTAAGCGAGATGTCGCCGGTTCGATCCCGGCCGGGGGCTCCAATTCCACCAGGCTTTTCCCGACGGGCATTGCCGTGAGTCGACCGGTTGACAGCAACGCTGACAGCAACGGGACTTACGAGAGCTTGTCGTCGAGCTTGCCGAGCGCCTGACGCATCGCGTCGAGGTTGGCGTGAGCGTAGACCTTGAGGGTGATCTTCACGTCGGCGTGCCGGGCGATGGCCTGGACGACGTGCGGCGGGACGCCCATCTCCATCAGTAGCGATACGACGGTGTGCCGTAGATCGTGCAGGCGGACACCAGGCAGACCGGCGGTCTCGCGGAGCCGGGCGAACGAGCGGCTGAGGTTGGTGGGCTCGATGGGGGTGCCCCGCCCCGAGGGAAAGACGAGGTCGTGGTCCTCCCACACCTCGGCCAGAGCGGCCCGCTCTGCTTGCTGCCGCTCCTGGTGTTCGAGAAGCGTCAGCCAGGTGATCTCGGGCAGCGGCAACACAGCCTCCGAGTCCTCGGTCTTCGCGTCCTGGACGTGGAGCTGCCCGGCGACCCGCTGCACGGTCTGCTGCACCCGTAGCGTGCCCTCGTCCAGGTCGATATCCGACCAACGGAGGCCGACCAGCTCACCTCGACGAAGGCCCATAGTCGCCGCCACGACGTAGAGCGCGTGGAGCCGGTGACCGACTGCGGCGGCCAGGATCTTTCGTACTTGGTCGACGGACAGCCCTTTGCCGACCTTGTAACGAGGTGACGGGATTCGGACTAGCTTGGCGACGTTGCGCGAGACCAGCTCTTCCCGCATCGCGTGTTGGAGTGCGTTGCGGAGCACCGCGTGCACGAACTGGATCTGGCGGGCACTGGGGTAGTGCTGGCAGCAGCGGCCGACGGAGCAGCAGCGGCGTTCGACCGGACGGATCTTGTCGAGGCCGTTGGTGCAGCAGAGGCACTTATGACGGAAGCCATCCATGAAAGCCTTGACATGCTGGACCTGCAACCCGTCGAGACGCTTGGTGCCGAGGGCCGGAACGAGGTGCAGCCGTACCGCGCTTTCGTATCCACGAGCCGTGGTGGGCTTGAGGTCGCTGACGTATGCGGCCAGCCAGTAGGGCAGATAGTCGGCCAGCTTCCAGGCCTGATCAGGTACAGGAATGCCGCGCTGGGAGCGGGATTTCAGGTCAATGAGCTTGGCGTGGGCATCTTCCCAGGTCGCGCCGTAGACGAACCTCCGCTTGCGGGTGCCGTCGGTGGTGAGTACGTATGCCTGCCCGACCCAGCGGCCGTCGCTTGACCGCTGGTAGATCGAGCCTTCGCCGTTCGGATTGCGGCGGGCTGCGGGTTGGCGTTGCTTGGGTTCTCTGGGCATCAGGCGGCTTCTTTCGTGAGTGTGGTGATGGCTTCGTCGATGGCGGCGGCGGGGATGAGCCGGCGGCTTCCGACCTTGAAGGAACGGAGGCGACCGGAGCGGATCAGGTCGTAGACAAGCGAGCGGCCGATACCGAGCGCTCGGGCGGCTTCCTCGACGCGTAGCACGCGAGGAGTGATGGGAGTGGGGGCGTTCATCGGTTGGCCTTCCTCGTGTGGTGTGGCGGGGTCAAGCTGCGGCGAGCACCGCATCGGCGGGGGCGGTGCCGAGTTCGTGGGCGAGTTCTTCGCGGCCGGCGGTTCGTCGCTCGCGCGCCATGGCGGCGGCGGTATTGGCGAGCAGGGCGTCTCCGGTGGTGTGCCAACCGACGCCGGCGAAGGTGAGGGTGCCGACGATGAGCGTCGTGTCGTCTTCGTCGAGGTGGTCGACGGCCCGGAGGGTGCCGGTCTGCTCGTCGGCCTGGTCCTGGTGCTCGTGCCGCCGGAAGCTGACGCGTGTGTCGCGCAGGAGTTGGAAGGTCACCGAGTAGCGGCGGGCTTTGGTGAGGAAGTGGCCGCCGAAGCCGAGCATGTGCGCCCACCGCCGCAGCCGGGCATAAGGGTTGGCCGTCACCGGTTTCGCCGGTTTGGTGTCAAGGCTGGCTTGACGCTCGGCGATGCAGACGGGGCAGGCGGCGTAGCGAGTGTGGGTGCCGCAGTCGGGGCACTCCCAGCGGTCGACGAAGCCGGGCCGGGGTCGGTCGTCCCGGGGCCGTTGCGTGAGCGGGACGGGTGTGGTGGTGGGTCGGCCGGTGTGCCAGCAGGCGTCGATGAGGCGGGCGGTGTGATCGCCGTCGGGGTCGGCGTAGTCGCCGATGGAGTCGGCGTCGAGCCTGACGGAGCGGTGCCCGGTTACCTCGGTGCTTTTGGTGGCGTACTTGGCAAGGTAGCCGGCGACCATGCTGTCGGTGACGTCCCCGTCTCCGGTCAGGCTGATGGGTCGGATGTCGAGGCCCTTGCCCGGGTCACCCCATGCGATCGTCCAGCCTGCGGGCTGGTCGGGGTGGGTGGTGGTGGTGAAGGCGACCTGCTCGACGGCGGCCCGGATCGCGTCGTCCAGGTCGGCGACCGTGAAGGCGGCCGGCGGCGGGATGACGGCGGTCGAGTCGTCTGGGTGGACGCCGTCGAGGCGCACCAGGGCGTGGAAGTGCACTGCCCCTCGTGCCTGAAACTCGGCCACCTTCCCGTGAGACAGCCGAACGGGCGGAACCTTGCGGGTGTTACCGGAGGCGGTGATGACCTGGACGCGGGGGATGCCGCGTCGGCGGGCGAGTTTGGCGAGCCATCGTTCCGCGGCTTGTTTGGTGCGGTGCCACAGCTCGCCGGAGAACAGGTTCCAGACGACTTGGTGGGTGTGGTCGTAGCAGTCCAGGCACAACGGCTGCCCGAGCACCTGGTCCCCGGACTCATGTCGCGCCCAGCAGACGGCCGGCCGGCCGTGGGGGCAGAGGCCGGCGGCGGGGTCGGTGGCGCGGCGGGCGTGGCACGGCTCAGCGCGGCAGTCGCAGCGTTTGCGGTTGCCGCAGGTGTGCCGCTTGACCGCCCGGGTGTGCACGCTGCCAAAGGACGGGGCGGTGAAGGTGGCGAACACCGCCGGGTGTTGCGCGACCGATTCGGGGACACCTTTGCCGCCGATGAGGCCGGCGCGCAGGAGCTGGAAGGCGTCGCGTTGGTAGGTGTGGGCGCAGGCGGGGCAGACGGTGGCTCGGCGGTTACCGCAGGCGGTGTAGATCGCGGCGTCGGGCATGGCGTCGGTGTGCCGCTGGTCCAGGACGCGGCCGGTGCCCTGCTCGACGGTCAGGAGACTGCCGGCGAGGCGGATGGGCCGGGTGCAGCCGGCGGCGGCGCGGACGTGTTCCAGCCAGCCGAAGTAGTCGGGTTGGGTGGCGCGGGTGAAGGCGGAGCCTTCGGCGGTGTAGTCGTAGACGGGGATGGTGTCGGCGTTCGAGCCCACACCCCGGGCCGTGATGGTCTGGGGTGTGAGGTCCAGCGTCGAGGCCATCAGCCGCGTGCCTCGGTGAGGTGGCGGGTGGTGATGGTGCGTTCGGTGACGATGACCCGGCAGGCGCCGCACTGGCGCTTGGCCGGTTCGTGCCGACGGCAGGGAATCAGGGCGGTCGTGTCGCCGCAGCGGATGGTGACCGGTGCCCTGCAAGGGCCGCCAGGGATGACGTCGACCAAGGTTCGGCGGATGTCGAACGGGTGCGCGTCGGGGTAGGCGGGGCAGGTGTGGGTGACCTGCTCGATGTCGACCAGGTAGATGGTCATCGGACACCACCACCGATGGTGGTGAGGAGCTTCCCGGCGACGGCCGGGGTGATGTCGAGCCGGTCGGCCAGCTCGGCGGGAGTGATGGGTGCTCCGGTGGCCTGTTCGTGCTGCACGGCCGCGAAGCGGGCAGTGGGCAGCAGATAGGCGGGGACGTCGACCGGCTCCGGGGCCGGCGCGGTGACAGGTTCCGGCTCGACGGGCGGGGCCGGGGTGATGGCGACGGGTGGTGCCGGCTCGGTGGTGACCTGCTCGGCCACCTGAACGCGGATCGGTTGCGCCGGCTCAGAGACCGGTGGCATGGGCTGCGGGGTCGGTGCGGGGGCGAGGACGAGTTTGACCAGGGCCATGAACGCCAGCGCGGGAACAGCCGAGAGGAGCCATCCGGAGGGTCCGGGTTTGGCGACGGCCAACTGTGCGGCGAGGGAGAGGCCGGCGGCGGCGATGAGCAGGGTCATCGGGTAGCCGATGGGTGCGCCGGTGCGGCGGCGTCGGCGGATGGTGAGTAGGGCGGCGATGGGGACGAGTTCGGAGATGACGGCGTTGGCCCAGCCGAACCATCCTGGGGTGTTGGTGGGGCTGTTGGCCATGGTCCAGTCGTGGACGTGGGTGAAGGAGGCTGCCCCGGCGGAGCCGCCGACGATGATGAGGATGAGGACCAGGACCAGGCCCTCCAGGCGGGTGCCGGCGCTGGCCGGAGTGGTGGTGGGCATCAGTGGCCTCCGTGGCAGTCGAGGCAGCAGCCGTAGCGGCGGGGGATGTAGTAGGGCTTCACCTGGGCGCAGACACCGCAGGTGCGGCGGGCGCGGAGCGCTTTGGCGATGGCCTCCCGCTGGGCGGGGGTGGCGGTGCGCTTCGCTTTGGCGAGGTCGGTGCGGTAGAGGTAGGCGACCCGGCGGTTTTTGCGGTGTCTCCAATAGATCTGGGCGACCGGGTCCTGTCCTCCGGGGCGAAGGCCGGCGGCGCGGAGTTGCCGCAGGGTGGCCAGGCCGTTGGGTGCCCCTTGGTAGGGGAAGGTGGGGAACCCGTAGCGGGTGCCGAGCGGGTCGTAGAACTCGACCCGGATGCCGGTGCGGTCGGCCAGGTTGTCGAGGTCGACGCTGCGAAGGTCGGTCATGGCCGGTCTCCCCAGCGCTGCTGGGCGGCCTGGCGGGAGATGCCGAGCCGTTGGCCGATTTCGGCCCAGGAGTAGCCGAAGGCCCGCAGGCCAATCACGGCTTCACCGATCGCGTCGTCAATGACCGATGACAGGGCGACGAGGTCGCGGAGGGCTTCGACGTCGCCGGTGGCGACGCGGCGGCCGTGGGCGCGGATGATGCGCCGAGCGAAGCCCGCGAACTGGTCGTTCTCGACGACCTCCCGGCGTCGCTGGCGGGGCAGGTTGGACGTCAAGGACTTCTTGACGGTGTTCATCGCGGGTCACCTCCGGCGTTGCGGAGGGAGTCCCACTCGTTGGCAGCCGCCGTGAGGGCGGTGATGACCTGCTCGGCGGTGCGGGCCGGGTCGTCGTTCCACGAGTAGGGGGAGGTGTGCTCGTCGAGCAGGTAGCCGTCTTCGTCGATGAAGAAGACCGGGGCGGTGGTGTCGAGGTAGTCGACGAACACGCCGAGGGCGGCGAGGTAGTCGGCGAGGGCGTCGGGGTCGAGTTGGGAGAAGTGCTCGACCGGGTGTCCGGCGCAGGCGATGCCGATGGCCCCGGCGGCGCAGGCCGGCGGGGTGAGGGTGTCGGTGGTGTTGGCGTAGTAGGTGCCCTGGTGCCAGCCGTGCCGGCGCAGGTAGAGGGCAGCCATCCGCAGCAGGTCAGCGGGTGTGACCGGCGCGGGGGTGAGTGGGTTTTGGGTAGCCTTCATGGCAGCCACGTCCTTTCAGAAGGGCTTGGTGGGAGGTCGGCAGGACCGGCAGTTGCTGCCAGGCGAAGTCCCGGTCCTGTCGGCCGATCAGTGAGTGCGTAGCCGCAGGTAGCGGCGGTGGCGGTTGTCGTCGCCGCCCATGCGGGTCGGCGCGGAGGCGTAGACGAGTCGGCCGCTGGCGGAGGCGACCTGGACCATGGCGGCGATGTCCTCGGGACGGCCGATGACCCACAGTTCGGTGTATTGCGCAGCCCGCTGGTTGTTGGCCTTGGCGTAGGTGTGCTCGCGGGTGGTCATGCCGCCATCTCCCACTCGGTGGGGTTGACCGCCGGGACGGTGTTGGTGGGGCGGCGGGTCCAGGCGGCGTAGTCGGCGATGTTGTAGATGTCGGTGTCGGTGAGGTAGGCGGCCTTGATGCGGCGGGGTACGCCGCCTTCGGCCAGGAGGTAGGCCGCGCCTTGGTTGGTGGGCGAGATGTCGGAGGCGGTGTAGCCCTGCTCGGCCCAGCCCTGACCGAGGATGATGTTCGAGCTGTTCAGCGAGGTGCAGCGGAACGCGGCCCGGTAGCCGAACAGGTCCCGCAACGAGGCGGGGATGATGTCCCACGACGGCCGCTGAGTCGCGGCAACGACGGGCATGCCACAGGCACGGCCCAGGGAGACGAGCCCTCGCAGCAGGGTGGAGAACTCCTCCTGCTGGGCCTTGGTGCCGAGCACCGTGGAGAACATGGCGAGTTCGTCGATGATGGTGACGATGACGGACATGCCGTCGCCGTCGGCGAGCTTGCGGCGCCGGTTGGCAAGCAGCCAGGCGTAGCGGTTGGTGGCCACGACCAGGAGGCGACGCAGCACGTCGATGCCATGGTCGATGTCGGGGCCGATGAACGCGTCGGCGAGGTCGCGCCAGGGTCCGAGTTCGACGAGTTTGGCGTCGAAGAGCACGAGGCGAGTGTTGTCGCACAGGGCGGCGTGGCCGCAGATGTTGTTGATCAGGCCGGACTTACCGCCGCCGGGTTCGCCTGCGGTGAGCAGGTTGCGGTAGATGACGTCCAGGTAGACGGGTTGGCCGAACTCGTCGATCCCGATGAAGATCGGGTCGAACATCGACAGGCCAGGACCCACCGGCACCGCATCAGCGGAGGTGGGAATCGTGGTGGTCATGGGTGCCCTCCTTGGGCGTTGGTGGGCGCGAGGAGCCACACGAACGAGCCGCAATGGCTCCTCGCGTCCCGGTTGGGCGTAGGTCAGATCCAGTCGGAGGTGTCGTCGTCCGGCACAGACGACGACGAGGAAGCCGCGGGCTTACTGCCGTTGGCGGTCGTGGCCGGCTTCTTCACCGGCTTGCCCTGGGTCGGAAGGGTGATCGTCGGAGCGTCAACGTCCGGCAGATCCAGGGCGGTGGGAACCGTCAGCGGCGAGGCCGAGACGGGAGCGGCCGGGTCGATCACGTCGACCAGCGGGGAACCGACGTGAGCGGTCAGCACCTCACGGCGTTTGATGTCGAACCGCAGGTAGGCGGCGTTGTTCTCCGAAGCACGCTCAATGAGCACGGTGGAGGCGTGACAGGTCACCGCGATCTTGTCGAGGCGACCATCCAGGTCCTTAGCGGACAGGCCAGGGCGCAGGTAGACCCAGACCCGCTCGCCGACCGGGGTGGGACGTGCCCACAGGATCAGCGGCAGGCTGCCGGACTGGTTGGCGATGATGAACTGCGCGAAGCACACGCGCAGCCGATGCCGGACGATCAGGCACCACGCCCAGGCTTTGACCTGACGGCGAACCGGGCGGATGGCGGCGGGAACGCCGACGACCAGGGCGACCACGAGCAGGGTCACCAGGGTCGGGGTGTGGTCAGCGAGCTGCACCCACGCGGTGAGCAGCAGAACCGCCAGGGCGGTTTCGAGGCTCCACCACCACAGCAGCCGGATAACCGGCCAGACGCGGACGAGCAGCCACACGGCGGCACCGGTCGGAACGCCGATCAGCGCGCCGACGAACAGGGACACGATGGGGTGCCAGTAGGAAGCGGCCACCACGGCCGAGAGAAGGCCGACGATGACCGCCGTGAGGATGAACGCCATCTTGGCGTTGCGTGCGGAGGAACGGTGGACCTTGGCCTCGATGACCGTCACCGTTCCGGTTGACCTGCCGGCGAACCGGCGAGGGCTAGACTTGGACACGACGAGTCCTCCCAAGCACTTGGGTCGGATGAGTTGGAGGGCACGGGGTCGGCAGATGTAGGAGTCGGACCGACCCCGCGCCAGCTCTTACGGGGGATGCCACCACCACAGGTGATGACCAGGCCGGGAATGTAGGAGTCGGAACCACTCCCGGACCATGAATCTCAGCGGACCATCAGGCCGCCACGTGCGTCAGACACCAGGGCTCACACAGCACGGTGAGCGAGGGACCTACTTAGCCGCCGAGTTACCAGCCTTCGACTTCAGCGAGATCGCACGGAACGCGACGCCGTTACGCCCGTTGGTCGCCCACGGAATAGCCTCCAACTGCTCGACAGCGACGAGCTGTCCCACCGTCACGCCCGGCTTCTCACCCGCCGTGGTGATGGTGATGATCTCGCCGCCAGTCTCGTCGAGCACGAAGACCTGGGTCGACCACATGAGCCGGCCAGTGTTCTTCTCCGACCGCTGATTGCCGTTCTGGTCGTTCTTCGGCTCCGGGTCCTTCGTCACCTGAACCTGCTTGCTCTGGGTGTCCACGTACAGCTTCACAACGAACCTCCTGTGTCTTGGCCAGGTGTTGAGCTAGTCCCCGGTGGACTGTTGCTCTTGGCCTCTCCGGATAAGGCTCCCGGAAAGCCAGGGACAACCCATCCGATGGGCTGGACGACTAAGGGACGTCTTGGTTACGATAAATGCGTCCCGAGTCGTCCCTTGAGGAGGATCAATGCCGAACGATCGGCTGCGCGATGCCATCCTGCGCAACGGCCTGACGCCGGTCGCTGTGGCCGACAAGATCGGGGTCGACGCGAAGACCGTGGAACGGTGGATCACTCAGGATCGGACGCCGTACCCCCGTCACCGGCATGCAATCGCGGCGATGGTGCGGGAAGACGTGCCGTACCTGTGGCCGGACGCGGTGACCCCGGAGAAGGCGTCGAGAATCGGACAGAGCGAGTTGGTCCAGCTCTACACCCGGCGATCTGCCGTGCCGTACGACCTTTGGGGCCGACTGATCGAACGCGCAGAGAAGCGGATCGACGTGCTGGCCTACGCTGGCCTGTTCCTCGTGGAGCAGGACCGCAAGCTCGTTGAAACCCTGCGTCAAAAGGCTGTTGACGGCGTTGCGGTGACGATTCTGATCGGAGACCCGACCAGCGAGGCGATCGAGCGGAAGAGCATCGAGGAAGGTGCGCCGGGTGTGATGGCGGCGAAGATCCGTCAGGTTCAGCAGTACTACAACCGGCTTGACGGTGCGCCCGGGGTGAAGGTCGGCTACCACGACACGACTCTTTACAACTCGATCTACCGCTTTGATGACGAGATGTTGGTGAACATGCATGTGCTCGGGTTTCCGGCGCCACACGCGCCAGTGATGCACCTGCGCAAGCTCAACGGTGGCGACCTGTTCGGCACATACGCCGACAGCTTCGACCGGGTCCTGGCTGCCTCGACCAGTCAGCCACGCGGCGAGGTGGCAGCCTAAGAGCATGGCGAGAACCGAGCACTACCACGACCCGAGCGCGCCGAAGGCCAACAGCATCGTCGTCGCCGTCTCCGTCTTCGTGCGAGACGAACACGGGCGGGTGCTGCTCATACAGCGCGCCGACAACGGCCTGTGGTCCCTGCCCGGTGGCGGCCAGGAGATCGGCGAGTCGGTCGCAGAGACGGCAGTCCGGGAAACTCACGAGGAGACCGGCATTAGCGTCGAGGTGTCCGGGATGGTTGGCGTCTACTCCGACCCCGGTCACGTCATCGAGTATTCAGACGGCGAAGTGCGGCAGCAGTTTTCGCTCTGCTTCCACGCTGTACCGGTCAGCGGCACACCAACCCCGAGCGACGAGTCACATGACGTCCGTTGGGTGGCCCGCGACGAGCTGGCCGCGCTCGACATCCACCCGTCGACCCTGCTCCGCATCACTCACGGCTACGAGGAACGCCGCGAGCCCTACATTGGCTGACGGACGCCGCCGGCGAGCCGACGCTGAGTCCGCCGCACGGCAGCGACCATCTCCGGTTCCGCCCGGCCAATGAACCGGGTCACCAGGTGCTCTGGCCCGTACCGCGATCTGATCTCCGCCAGCCGCTCCAACACCTCGAAATCCTGGCCATCCGGCCCGGTCGTCATGTCCGAGCAGCAGAGAGCGTCGGTTACCGCGGTTTCCTCCCGAGGGAACTCGGCAGCCAGTACCTCGCCGAGCCCGCGCTCCTCGGCTTCCAGCCACGCGCAGGAGTGATGAGCCACCAGGGCGGCAATCCGCTCGTTGAACCGCTCACGGCGCAGCCAGCGACCACCATCGAGCGAGTGGAAGCCGGTGTCGACCAGGTCAGGGCTGTAGCCCACATCGTGTAGCCACGCCGACGCTACAAGCACCTCGCGATCCTCGGCCGGGACTGCTGCGCTGATCTTGTCCGCCTTGGCAGCGACCGCCTGGACGTGACTCCATCGACGGGGCAAAGGCGTCTCCAGCAGGTGTCGCGCAACTCCCTGGGCGGTGTCGACGAGGGCGGCCATGTCGCCAGGGTACGGAGCGACCCAGCCCGCGCACCATCCCGTGGTCCGTGGTCGACTGGGCGAGGGCGGCCGGACTGCCGGCGAAGTGGTTCAAAGTTTCTGTACGTCTTCAAGGCGGCCCTTGACGGGCCGCACGCGCCGCCGCCTGGGCGCGCGCCGGCCGCTGCCGCTGTCGCTCTGCGGCCGTCACGCCTGATGCCCGGCGGCTGGCGCGGACAGCGGGAAGCCCAGGGGGCCGCCGCAGAACGACAGACCGTTGACCGGGAGGGTGGTGGGCCGGCAGCCGGCCGGGCCGCGCGGCCACGAGCCCGCGCGGCGTAGGGGAGCGGATGCCGGCCGCGTCGGCGAGTTGGCGGCGGTCGCGGGGTTGCGGTCACTGCGCCTCCGGCGGGGGCGCTCCGGCTCCAGGATGGCCGGGGCTCCGCCTGCGGGTCACGGTCCGTGGGTGGTTGCGGAAGGAGCCGTCCCGCCTGCCATCGACCCGGGCAAGCCGAGCAGACCACCGCCCGACCCGCCAGCGTCCGTACGAGCCGTCAAGGTCCGCTTGACATGGCGGGCCGGGCGGCAGCCTGCTCCCTAAAGGGCGGGTCGACGGCACACGGGACGGCAGCAAATGAGGGCGATGCCGACACAACGAGGAATTTGCCCGGAATGCCCTCTGGGATGTTGCTGCGATCCATGTCAAGATGTAGCGCAGGTTGATCTTTCATGTCGGAGGCCATGCAATGCCGGTCCGCTACATGGGCACGAAGCGGTACCTGGCGACACATGTGCGTAACGCCATCATGTCTGTCCGCCCAGACGGGCCGGTGATCGACCTTTTCTCGGGCATAGGCGCGGTGGCATCGGCAATGGCCCCTGACGTTCATGTCATCACTAACGACGCTCTCGCTTTCACCACAGTCTTGGCGAGGGCCAGGTTCCTCGGGGGCGACCGGACCGTTGCACCCAGCTTGGTTCCTACTGTCCGGAACCTGTTCCGAGACAGGGAACAGCAGTTGCGCCGGCAGTACCGTGACTTCCTTGCGAGGGAGTCGTCGGCCTTGGAGGGCGACTGGCAGTCGCTGGCGAGCTTTATGGAGGAGTTTCCTCACGTAGGAAACAGCAGCGATGCGGCGAAGGCAGCTGCCGCGGCAGGTGCTTGCACCACGAGCGACAAATACTGCCTCGCAACCCTTTACTTCGCTGGCGGATACTTTAGTCTTCGTCAAGCAATTCACCTTGACGCATTGAGGTACGCGATCGAGAGTGCTGACCTGGGCAATGCTGATAGAAACTGGCTATTGGCAGCCTGGATTAGCAGTGCTGCGGTGGTGATCAACGCTCCAGGGCATACCGCTCAGTACCTGAAGGTGTCGGGCGAGATATCTCAGGCGCGAGTCCGGAGAGCTTGGCGTAGAAATGTGTGGGATGTGTTCCTGGATCGACTGACGCAGGTCAGTCAAGAGGGCACTGCCGCTTGGCGCTCAGGTAATAAAGTATTCAACGATGAGGCGCTCTCGCTTGCCGCTTCCGATAAGGTCGATGGCGTCGGTGCAATCTACGCCGATCCTCCTTATACCAAGGATCACTATTCTCGCTACTATCACGTATACGAGACGCTCTTTCGATACGACTTTCCCGATTCGGCGGGTGCTGGCCGGTACAGGAGCGATCGATTCGTAACAGAATTCTCGATTAAGACCAAAGTCTCAGGCGCGTTCGAAGCGTTGGCGGCGGCAGCGAAGAAGCGGGATGCACCGTTGGTGCTGTCTTACCCAGACAACGGCCTCTTGGTGGGAGCCGGGGTGGAGCTGGGCGAGCTTCTGAGGTCGCACTTCAACCACGTTGCGGTGATGAGCTTCGGCCATGACCACTCCACGCTCGGAGCGTCTCAGGGCGAACAGAAAAAGCGAGCGGTGGAGAACATCTATGTCTGTTCCTGACGCGGTAGTAGCCACCCCCATCTTCACGTCTCTCCAAGAACTCGACGTTGAACGGGTAAGGCCCAACGACCAAAATCCCCGCCTGATCTTCCCGCCAGAAGAGATTGAAAAACTCGCCGAATCGATCGAAAACGAGGGAATCCTAGTACCCATCGTTGTATACCCCGATGGCGAAGAGTTCGTCCTTATCGACGGCGAGCGCCGTTTCAGGTGCGCGAAGATCCTGGGCCTGAAAAAGGTTCCCGCAGTAGTGACCTCTCCCAAGAGTCCTCGGGAGAACTTGGTCCAGATGTTCAACATCCACCTCATCCGAGAGCCGTGGAAGGACATGCCTACGGCGTGGGCGCTCGGCAGACTGATAGACGACATTAAGGCCGAGACTGGACGTGAGCCGAATGATGGTGACCTGTCAAACTTGACAGGGCTATCAAGAGAGCGAATCAGCCGGTATCGGCACGCACTCACCCTATCTGAAGAGTATCAAGGCTACATAAATGACGGCACAATTCCTCTGAACTGGTTTTGGGAGCTTAAGCGGAATGTCATTGAGCCCATGGTCCGCCAGCGACCTAAGGTTGCGGAGGAGTTTGGCGAGGAGGGCATTACCGAAGCGTTTGTGGGCAAGCGACTTGATGGCGTAATTACCGACACAGTATCGCTCCGCGATGTTCGGCCGATCATTAATTTCGCTGCGAAGGACGCAGATACAAGCGAAGACCAAGAGTCGGTGCTTGACGGGACTCTGCGGGATCTGATCACCGATCCCAATCAAACGATCGAGGATGCTTACCAAGATAGCGTCCAGATCATGGTGGAGGCGGACAAGCTGGAACGCCGCACCGGAAACATGGTCACCAGCTTCCAACGCTTACTCACTCGCGTTCGAACCGACGACGAGCGCGAGCACGTCGTGTCCATTGGCAAGGCCTTTATTGAGAGGCTGAAGCAGGTCCTACGGTAGCTAAGGACGCCGAGATGTATGAGGAAGAGGTCCTCGACGAGATTGGCTTGCTGCAAGCCCTTCAGCCAACGGTTGGCGAAATTGTAGCGTCGATCTCGACCAGTGACGCCGCTTGGGTCGTACCAAGTGAGCCGATCGATCTTGGCGAGGTTGCTTGGTTGCCGAGTCTCGTAAAAGAGTCGAGCAAGGACATCATGTATGTGCACCTTGCGGCTGAGATGCGTCCATACCTGCTGCGACGGCTCCGAGCTGCCAAGAGTGATGGCTGGAAGGTGCACGTCGCGGTCGACTTCCTCGCGCTTTCGGATACGAACACAGTCCTTGCTCTAGGCGAGCTAGACGCTTATGTGCATCTGATCAAGGGAAATGCCGTACAGGCGGGCGGTCATGTCTTGACTGTCTTGTCTGATGAATCCGTGCCCGTCGAACAGTCCGTTCGGTCTGCACTTGCGAAGGCGACCTGGGGCCTGCGAGATGACGGTACGAAACAGGAAAAGGGCAGGCGGCTCGAAGCCCTCCTGGCGTTTCTCCTCGGCCAAGTTGATGACTTCATTGTGAAGGAGAAGAACTTTCGGGGCGACACCGATGAGATCGACATTATCCTCCAGTTGAGCAAGGTGTCCGCGCGGTGTTGGTACAACAGCAGCGCGCCCTTTATTCTCGTGGAATCCAAGAACTGGGTCGATCCAGTGCCCCAAAAAGAAATCTCGGCATTCATATTCAAACTTCAGACTAAGAGAGGTCGAAGCAAGATTGGCCTCTTCTTTTCCAAGGGCGGATATACGTCTGATGCTGAGCAGCAGGAACTAAAGCTCGCCGCTACAGATCTTGTAGTCGTGCTCATAGGTCCGGACGAGATTGTTGAGTGGATTTCTCACGAGGACCCAGACGACTATTTGGAATCAAAGGTACGCCACAGTATGTTGCGGTAAAGCTGGACCAGTTGCGTTTGCAAAGCAACGCAGTCGACCGCAACAGCGCGCCCAACGGCTCGGCGTTGTCACCTGTCCCCTGCAGCCTGTGCCTGGCAGGCTTCAGATTGCCCGAAGCGATGGATCCTCTGCCGCCGTGAGCTCCCGTCTTGCCAGGATCTGGAATTCGGCCCAGAGGTTGATTTTTTCGTTGCGGTCCGGATCGTCGTAGACGAACTCATTAAGCAGGTCCTTGGCTTGGGATGAAGCCAAGATTTCGGCCTCACCTACCAGGCTCGCCATGACAGAGACATCGGCGAGGGGTCTCTCCTTGCCCGCTTTGTCAACCGGTCGGTCGAGGTGTTCGCGCATAGCGAGGGTCGCACGGGAGTAGAGGTCTGCCCTCCTTGCCCATAGCCGATCCTCAGCAGCTAACCGACGTTCGTGGTCTCTGGCATCGCGGGTGGCCTGTGCCTGTGCCGCTAGGGCGCGTTCGCTCGCCGACACCTGACGACGAATGGCGAAGACGGCTACGAAGGCAGCAGCCAGTGCCCCAACGCCTGCAAGTACTTCTCCGAGTGCCTGAAGCCAGGTCAGCAACACCTAGACGTCCTTCCCGAACCGAGGTGGGTGGTCGCCCGAGCATGCTAGTCATCAGGCGCCAGCGGGCAGCGCGCCGACGATGAGCTTTGGGAGGCCAGGATCGGCCCGTTGGACGGAACCCTTGGGCGCCGTGCAAGCCCTCAACCTCTCGCATCCGTCCTCGAACCTGGCCGACGGAGAAGCCGGAGTGGCCGCCGCCAACCTGTGAGGGGCTTTGACGGGACGGGGTGGAGGTGGTTCTGCATGGTGGCGATGAGGTGGGCCATCGCCTCTTGAAGGGCTGCCTCGGCCGCCGTTCGCGCCGCCTTGGCCGCACGGGGGCGGTATAGGTTGTCCTGACCGTAGGCACTCATAACCGCAGCTGCGGCCTCGGAGGTCTGCATCGCAGCTTGCACGACTTCCTTCTCAGCTAGCAACGCGGCGCGACTGATTGCAGTGATCAGCCGGAGATACGGGTCGCGCACCAACCCTGCACCGGCGGCGGCGGACTGGCCGTGCCAGTCAAGAACAACGCGGCTCGCTCGGGCAGAACCGTGAGCGAGCCCGCCGGCTTCGCGGCCGGCGAAGAATTCCAATGCCGACTGACCGAGCGCCAGCAACCTGGGCTGCCAGGAGTTCCAACGCGGATTGTCGGTCACCAAGGCCAAGTGCAACTCTGCGGCTGCCGTGACTAGCTCCGTCGTCACGGCCTCTGCCCTCTCGACGGCGGCTGACCTCTGGGCCGCTGCCTGCTGCCGCTGCGCGAAGCGCTGGGTAAGCACGACGCCGGCAAGGGTGCAGCCACCGGTGATCAAGGGGGCGAGTGGCGTAGCCAAGGCAGTGGCGGCAGATACGAGCGCATCGAGCATGGCGTTCACTTTCGCCTATGGCTCTGACAATGCTGGTGCGGGCCTCGGAGCTTGCCCGCTGAGTGCCCTGCCCGAACTGTCTTCGACAGCAGCGGTGACAGCAACAGCACCGCACGGCGACGGACGGAAACGAGCAGCGACGAACCCCGCCCCGAGGTCCCGGCCGCCCACGGACGAGCGCAGACGAGCTGCACAGAGCTTGTAAGCGAGATGTCGCCGGTTCGATCCCGGCCGGGGGCTCCAATTCCACCAGGCTTTTCCCGACGGGCACTGCCGTGAGTCGACCGGTTGACCGGAACGGGACTCACGAGAACCCGCCAAGCGCCTGACGCATCGCGTCGAGGTTGGCGTGAGCGTAGACCTTGAGGGTGATCTTCACGTCGGCGTGTCGGGCGCTGCCCCAGCACTAGCGGTGCGGGTCGACGGCCCGCAGAAGATCAGTGATGGCAAATCCCGGTAGTTCAAGTTCAGCCGCCGACGTGACTGGGAACGTCCCACCCAGCGCTTGCGGTGTCCATCCAGCGATCAGCCCGTAACGGACAAGAGCGCGGACGTCCGCAGCTGTCGGGAATGGATACGTCTCCCCACTGTCGTGCACGTCCGTCTCGACGTATCGATGGCCGAAGGCGACGGTGGGTGCTAAGTCGGGCCGCTCGGTCAGGTCGACCTGTAGGGCACGACCATTCTTCCCTGCACCCCATACGCGGACTCTTATGCAGCGGTGCGGACGACCGTCAGGGCCAGAGGCGGACCGGATGTCGGCCTTCCAGGTGAACTCCCGGCCGTCGATGTGTAGCTTGCGCAGCCTCGACCTCATCCGCCCATGCTTTCAGCTCGGCGGTCACCGCAGCGCTGTGAACCAATGATGGCCCGTACGTCGCGGCCTCAGCGGCATTCCACCGCTGGTGGCGGGTCGGCTCGCGGTTAGCCCAGGGGTCCGTACGCCCGGTGCATCCCGAACGGTCACGTCACCTCAACCAGCAGCGACGCCGGCCGCGTCGGCGTGCGGGCGACACCGAGGGCCAGCGGTAACCTGAGCTGGGCAGCCCGGCCGGGGGAGAAAGAGCGAAACGAGGACGGATGAGTCGCGCCGTGGAGGAGTCGAACCGGGCGATGCTGCGTGCTCGGGACGCGATGGACCGCGCGTACGCCGAGCCGTTGGACATCCCGGCGCTGGCCCGGATCGCGCACGTCTCCGAGGCGCATTTCATCCGGACCTTCCGAGCCACCTTCGGCGAGACCCCGCACCGCTACCTGCAACGTCGGCGGGTGGAGCGGGCGATGTCGTTGCTGGTGGAGACCGGGCGGGACGTCACCGACATCTGCTTCGCGGTCGGCTTCAGCAGCCTGGGCACGTTCAGCCGGACGTTCCGGCAGATCGTCGGGGAGTCACCAACGGACTTCCGCCGCCGCGCCGCGCCGACCAACGTGCCGTCCTGCTTCACCAAGGCCTGGACCAGACCCAGCAGTTTTGGATAAGCAGCAGGTCACGGTCCCCGTCTAGCGTGATTGACATGACGATGAACGCGATCAGCCGCTCCCAGATCTACGTCCTCGACCAGGACGAGGCACTCGACTTCTACGTGAACAAGCTCGGCATGGAGCTCAACACCGACCAGGACCTCGGCTTCATGCGCTGGCTGACGGTCAACCTGCCCGGCGACCCGGAGCGCGAGATCCTGTTGGAGAAGCCGGGTCCGCCGGCGATGGACCCGGCCACCGCGGCGCAGGTCCGGGAACTGCTCACCAAGGGGGCGCTGGGCGGCGCCCTGTTCATGACCACCGACGACGCCCACAAGACGCACGAGGACCTGGTGGCCAAGGGGGTCGACATCACCGACGAGCCGACCGAGCGTCCGTACGGGATCGACTTCGGCATCCGGGACCCGTTCGGTAACCGGATCCGCATCGGCCAGATGTTCCCTCGGGCCTGAGGGGCGGACCGATGAGCCAGGCCGTTCCGCTTCCCGGGGTCCGACCGGTGGTCGCTGGCCTGGACCGCGCGCTGCTGGCCGGCGGGGTGCTCGCCGGCCCGATCTTCGCCGGCTCGGCGCTGCTCCAGGGGCTCACCCGGGATGGCTTCGACTTCCGGCGGCACCCAGTGAGTGTGTTGAGCACCGGCGAGCTGGGCTGGATCCAGATCGCCACGTTCCTGGTCACCGGAGTGCTCTGCGTGCTGGCCGCCGGGGCGCTCCGGCGCTCCACCGGCACCGGTTCGGTCTGGGTGCCCCGGTTGCTCGCCCTGTACGGGCTGGGCCTGGTGGGGGCGGCGATCTTCAGCGCCGACCCGGCCGACGGGTTCCCCGTCGGCACGCCCCGGGGTGCCGGCCAGATCAGCTGGCACGGTGGCCTGCACTTCCTGGTGGCGGCGGTCGCCTTCGTCTCGCTGATCGTGGCGACGGTGGTCGCCGGCCGACGGGCCGCGCGTCGTGGGCTGGTGGGTCGGGCCGGGTTCAGCCTGGCGACCGGGGCCTTCTTCGCGGTGGCCTGGGTGGCGCTGATGGTCCGGCCGGCGCCGGCCGTCATGGTGGCGTTCGGCCTGGCGGTGACGGTCGGTTGGCTGTGGGTGTCGGTCACCTTCGCGCGAGCGGCGTCCGGCCGGGTGGACTGAGTCGGTTGCCGTCACACCGGGAGGCACGGGGAGTTCCCGTGCCTCCCGGTGTGCTGAGGTGTGAGACATGATCACCCGGCTGCTGTATCTGGCCCGACACGGCGAGCAGGACCTGACCGAACCCGGCGAGCCGAACGCCGGCCTGTCGGAGCGGGGCCGGCGGCAGGCCAGGCTGCTCGGCGAGCGGCTGCGGGGCCGGCGGTTCGCCGCCGTGCACCACGGGCCACTGCGCCGGGCCGCGGAGACCGCCGAGCTGGTCGCCGCGTCGCTGTCCGGGGTTCCGGTGTACGCGACGGAGCTGGCCGGCGACCACCTCCCGCACGACACGGAGCCTGCCGGCCTGCCTCCGGCGTACGCCGAATTCCTGGCCCAGTTCCCGGCAGCCGAACGGGTCGACGGGCCGCAGGTGACGGCGGCGGCGGTATTGCGGTTCGCCGGCCCGGTCGCGGACGGCACCGACGGCGCGGATGGCGCCGGGCCGGTTTGTGAGCTGGTCGTGACGCACAACTTCCTGATCGCCTGGCTGGTCCGGCACGCCCTCGACGCGCCGGAACGGCGGTGGCTGGGGCTGAATCTGCACAACGCGGGGCTGACCGTCATCCGGTACGGCCCGGCCGGGCCGCCGAACCTGGTCGCCGTCAACGACGTGGCGCACCTGCCGCCGGAGCTGCGCGGCACCGGCCTGCCCCCGGACTACCTGATCTGAGCGTCGGGCGGTCAGCCGGTGACGCGTAGCAGCAGCTCTACCAGCGCCTGGGTGGCCGGCGGCGGGGCGGTGTCGGCCGGGCAGTCGACGTACCCGGTTTCGACCGTGCCGACGGTCAGCCGGTAGCTGAACGCGTCCGCGCAGAGGGTCGTGGTGGTCGGGCGGCGGGCCTCGGCGGCCAGTCGGGGATCGGCGGCCAGCCCGTGCAGCCGGCCGAGGTCGGCGGGGTTGAGTCGGCCCGTACGTTGGCTGCCGGCCCGGTCCACCATCGTCCACCGGCCGTCGGGTTCGACGGTCACGGCGTCGCCGCGGCCGGCGAAGCCGCCGGAGCGGAACAGCATCACCCGGGCAGCCGCGCTGGTGGCCCCGGTACCCGGGCTCACCGTGGGGGCGGTGGTCGCCGGCGGGGTGTCGGTGGCCGGGGCGGTCGAGGTCGGGCCGGTGGTGGTCGGGGGCCGGTCCGGGGTGCTGCCGGCCGGGTCGGCGCTGGTGCAGCCGGCCAGGGCGGCGACCAGGAGCGCGATCATGACGCCGGTCGTCGAGGCGGGTCTCATGCCGCTCGGACGCGTGGCCCCGGTCGCCGGTTCCCTTGTCAAGGCCCTCATCCGAACGGCCATTGTCGATGTCTGGGAGCGGTCCAGGGCTTCTCTTTTCTTCAACACATCGTTATATCTACATGTGTGACTACCCCCGTCACAATCCTTCTCCTTTCCGGAGGGCACGTGAAACGACCCCTCGCCGCCGTCAGCGCAGCGCTGCTCACCAGCGGCCTGCTGACCTGCGTCGCCACCTCGGCGCACGCGGCACCGCCCACCGCCCCCGCGCCGGATGCCTCCGCCGCGGCCCAGGCAGCGACCGTCCTGCGAACGAACCCCGGCGCCGTCCAGGGTTCGAGCGCCGAGTCCTACCAGGTGCACAGCACCAAGGTGGACGCCACCGGCGCCACGCACACCCGCTACACCCGGACCTATCAGGGGCTGCGGGTGTACGGCGGTGACTTCGTCATCCACGCCACGCCGAGCGGCACCTACGCCGGCAGTTCGGTCGGTCTGGCCGCACCGCTGACCCTCGGTACCTCGGCCAAGGTCGCCTCCGCGGCGGCGAAGAAGACCGCCCGCGCCGGGTTCACCGGCACGGTCGAGGCCGTCGGCACCCCGGAGTTGTTCGTCGACGCCAGCTCCGGCCAGGGCCGGCTGGCCTGGGAGACCGTGGTCAGCGGCTGGCAGCCCGACGGGCAGACCCCGTCCCGGTTGCACGTGATCACCGACGCCTCCACCGGCGCGGCCGTCGGGTCGTACGACGAGATCGAGGCGGTGAACGGCACCGGCAACAGCATCTACTCGGGCACGGTCACCGTCGACACGACGCTCTCCGGCAGTACGTACCAGATGATCGACCCGTCGCACGGCAACGGCTCGACCTGCGACATGAACAACGGCACGTCGACCTGCACCACCTTCACCGACGCGGACAACACCTGGGGCACCGGGGCCAGTTCCAACCGGCAGTCCGCCGGCGTGGACGCGCACTTCGGCGCCGCGAAGACGTTCGACTACTTCAAGAACGTGCACGCCCGTAACGGCATCTTCGGCAACGGCACCGGCGTGCCGAGCCGGGTGCACTACGGCAGCAACTACGTCAACGCCTTCTGGGACGGCTCCCGGATGACCTACGGCGACGGCTCGGGCAACTCCCGTCCGCTGGTCTCGATCGACGTGGCCGCACACGAGATGAGCCACGGCGTGACCGAGAACGTGGTCCCCGGTGGCCTGACCTACTCCGGTGAGTCCGGTGGCCTCAACGAGGCCACCAGCGACATCTTCGGCAACATGGTCGAGTTCTACGCCAACACCTCGGCCGACCCGGGTGACTACCAGGTCGGCGAGAAGATCAACATCAACGGCAACGGCACGCCGCTGCGCTACATGTACAACCCGTCGCTGGACGGCTCGTCCGACAGCTGCTGGTCCACCAGCACGAAGAACAAGGACGTGCACTACTCCTCCGGCGTCGCCAACCACTTCTACTTCAACCTCGCCGAGGGCACCGGCGCCACCGCGTACGGCACCTCGCCGGTCTGCGGCTCCGCCCCCGCGGTGACCGGCATCGGCCGGGCCAAGGCGGAGAAGATCTGGTTCCGGGCGCTGGACGTCTACTTCACCTCCAACACGTCGTACGTCAACACCAGCAACCCGGCGAACACCGCACGGGCCTACAGCCTGCGGGCCGCCACCGACCTGTACGGCAGCTGCTCCACCGAGTACAAGGCCGTGCAGGCCGCCTGGACCGCGGTGAACGTGGCCGGCAACGACGCGCCCTGCTCGACCGGCAACGACTTCTCCGTGGCGCTCTCGCCGACCGCCGGCTCGGTGAACCCGGGTAGCTCGGCGTCCACCACCGTGGCCACCGCGACCACCAGTGGCACGGCACAGACCGTGACGTTCTCCGCGTCCGGCCTGCCCAGCGGTGCGAGCGCCGCGTTCAGCCCCGCCTCGGTGACCTCGGGCGGCTCGTCCACCCTCACCATCAGCACCTCGGCGGGCACCCCGCCCGGCACCTATTCGATCACCGTCAACGGCGTGGGAGCGGTCACCCGGAGCGCGACCTACACGCTGACCGTGAACGGCACCGGCGGTGGCTGCACGGCGCCGGGCCAGAAGCTGGCCAACCCGGGCTTCGAGTCCGGTGCGACCGGCTGGACGGCCAGCTCCGGCGTGATCACCAACTCCAGCAGTCAGCCCGCCCGCACCGGGTCGTACAAGGCGTGGCTGAACGGGTACGGCAGCACCCGCACCGAGACGCTCGCCCAGTCGGTGAGCCTGCCGTCGGGCTGCTCGTCGTACACGGTCAGCTTCTGGCTGCACATCGACACCGCCGAGACCACCAGCAGCATCGCGTACGACACGCTGCGCGTGCAGGTGCTCAACAGCGGTGGGACGGTGCTGGCCACGCTGGCGACCTACTCGAACCTGAACAAGGCCGCCGGCTACAGCCAGAAGTCCTTCTCGCTGGCCGCGTACGCCGGCCAGACCGTCTCCCTGAAGTTCACCGGCATCGAGGACTCCTCGCTGCAGACGTCCTTCGTGGTCGACGACACCGCGCTCACCGTCTCCTGACCTGACGCGCTGCTCAAGCGGGCCCGACGGCCACCCCTCGCGGGTGGGCGTCGGGCCCGCGCCGCTATGGTCGCGGCACCGGAGCGGGCAGGCCGCCGCCGGTCGGCGGAATCCGGCCGGCGCGGAGTCGACGGACGTGGTGGCGACCCCAGGGGCGCCCGTGGAGAGGGGTGGACATGTCGGACGCGGAGCTGACCGTCGAAGTGACCGGGCCGGTGGCGACCGTGGTGATCCACAACCCGGCCCGCCGCAACGCGATGACCGCGGCCATGTGGCGCCAGCTCCCCGAGCTGCTCGACCGGCTGGAGCCCGACCCCGACGTACGGGCGCTGGTGCTCACCGGCGCGGGCGACGCCTTCTGCGCCGGCGCCGACCTCGGCGACCTGGCCGAGCTGCTGGACGCCGGTGACGCCAGCATCGCGGTGGCCGCCGAGGAGCGCCTGGCCCGCTTCGCCAAGCCGACGGTGGCGGCCATCCGGGGCGCCTGCGTCGGGGGCGGGTGCCAGCTCGCGGTCGCCTGCGACCTGCGGATCGCCGCCGACGACGCCCGGTTCGGCGTACCGCCGGCCCGGCTCGGGCTGGTCTACCCGGCGCCGACCACCCGCCGGCTGGCCCGGCTGATCGGACCGTCCGCCGCCAAGCATCTGCTGTTCACCGCCGAGCTGATCGATGCCACGCGGGCGCTGCGGGTCGGCCTGGTCGACGAGGTGCTGCCGGGCGACCAGCTCGCCGCGCGGGTGGACGACCTCACCGCGACGATCGCCCAGCGGTCGCCGTTGACCGTCGCCGCCGCCAAGGAGATCGTCGACGACCGGGCCGGGCCGGCCCGGGTTGCGTGGTGGCACCGGAAGGTGGCGACCAGCGGCGAGGCCCGGGAGGGGGTGGCGGCGGTCGCCGAGCGCCGTACGCCCCGCTTCGCCTGGCGGCCTCCCGCCAACGACTGACCACGTTTCAGGGTCCACTCCAGCCATCAAATGATCTCGATCCAGGCTGGCGTACGGCAGGGCCGTACGGCAGGCTGTCCGTCGTGCAGCGTGATCAGTTGCTTGCGGGCCGCTACCGGCTCCTGGAACGCCTCGGCAGTGGCGGCATGTCCGAGGTGCACCGGGCGTACGACGAGGTGCTCGAACGGGACGTGGCGGTGAAGGTGCTCGTCGTCTCGGATACCAACGCCCGGCAACGGATTCGGGCCGAGGCCAAGGCGGCGGCCCGGCTGTCGCACCCGCACGTCACCAGCGTCTTCGACTACGGCCAGTCGCCGCTCGATGGTGCCGAGGTTCCGTTCGTGGTGATGGAGTTGCTCGGCGGCCACACCCTCGAACAGCAGCTGGCCACCGGGCCGTTGCCGCCCCGCGCCGGCCTGCGGATCTGCGCCGAGGTGGCGGCCGCGCTCGCGGCCGCGCACGCACGGGGGCTGGTGCACCGGGACGTCAAACCGGGCAACGTGATGCTCACCCCCACCGGCGCCAAGGTGCTCGACTTCGGCATCGCGGCGGTCGTCGGGGATCCGGAGATCGACTTCGAGGGGCGGCTGCTCGGCACGCCGGCCTACCTCGCCCCGGAGCGGATGGAAGCCGGCGAGGTGCTGCCGGCCTGCGACGTCTACGCGCTCGGCCTGCTCCTGCACCGGGTGCTGACCGGCCGGCTGCCGTGGCGTACCGAGGCGCGGGCCGGGATGCTGCGCGCACACGCGTACGTCGAGCCGGACCCGCTGCCCGCGATCGACGGGGTGCCGCCCCAGATCCACCGGCTCTACCGCTGGTGTCTGGCCCGCGACCCCGATGACCGGCCGCCGGCCGCCGAGGTGGCCCGCATCCTGCTCACCGTCGGCGAACCGGTCGCCACCGTGGGCAGATCGACGGCGACCGGCGGTGAAGAGGTCGCCGCCGTGGGCGCATCGAGTTCCGGGCTGCCGTCCGGCGGGATGGCGGACGCCCGCGCTGAGCCAGCCGAGACGGTGGGCGGTGCTGTCGCCGGAACGACCGGTGCCGCCCGGAGGGTGTCCTGGCGTCGGCGGCGGGCGGTGCTGGCGGTCAGTGGTGCGGTGGTGGCCGCGGTGGCGATGGGCGGGTCGCTCGGCGACCCGGTCACACGACGACCGGAAGCGGGCGAGCCGCGCACCGGCATCGGATCGGGCGGCACCACGACGGTCGGGCTGCCGCGTATCGCCGGCCCGGCTGACGCGGCCGTCCCCCGACCGCCCGCCGCCCCGCCGGCCAGCGCCGGACCTGACCCGTCGACCGGTCCAGGCAGTACACGGGCGGTCGCCAGCACCTCCGTACCGAGACCGCCCACCAGCACCTCCGGGCCGATCCCGACTGGAGCCGCGTCCACACCCAGCCCCGGGCCGGGCGTGCCGGTGGACGCCCTCGGTGGGACGGTCACGGTTCGCTGCCTCGAGGCGGCGGCCGAGGTCCTGGCGGTGACGTCCGCACCCGGCTACCGGGCGGCGGCGTACGACCCGGGCCCGGCGAAGCGGATCCAGGTCGAGCTGACCTCCGCCGAGCACCGCAGCGAGATCCGGGTGCACTGCGCCAACGGCCGGCCGAAGCCGCAGGTCAAGGAGCGCGCCGGCTGACCGGGGGCCGGCGGGTGCCGCGCCGGGGGCGTACCCCCGACACGGCCCCCCGTTCCCGCCGGCCGGTCCGTCACCGCCCCGCCAGGGCCGCCCAGCCCGGGTTCACCGGCTCCCGGCGCAGCGGCATGCCCGCCTCCGCCGGCGTCCGGTCGCCCTTGCGCTGGTTGCAGCCGTAGCAGGCGGCGGTGGTGTTTCGCCAGGTGTTCCGGCCGCCGCGCGAGCGGGGCAGGATGTGGTCGATGGTCGACGCCGCGCCACCGCAGTACGCGCAGCAGCGGTCGTCGCGGCGCAGCACACCGGCCCGGGACCAGGCCGGCCCGGAGCTGAACCGCCACCGGGTGACCACGTAGCGGACGAGTCGCACCACCCGGGGCATCGGGAAGACCCCGATCACCTGGTCCGGCTCGGCCTCGTGGATCTCGGCCACCCGACGGCAGAGCATCCGGACGGCGTGCTGAACGGTGACCCGGTGCAGCGGGCCGAGGTCGGCGTTGATGACGAGGACGGCGTCCACCGGGATCTCCCTCCAGGGCAGTGACGGACGATGGCTCCGGACAGCGAAAAGCCGCCCGGTCCGGCTGTGGGACGGGCGGCTCGGCGCGTACGGGTACGCGTCAGTCGGGCCGGCCCGCCCGGGGACCTTCCGCTCGGCAACCGTCGCCGGGCAGCACGGATGGCACGCTGGTGACGTGCGACATCGTCATGATCTGCTCCCGCGGCGGTGTTGACCTTGCGCGATCACGGTAGGTCGGCACGGGTCAGACGGGCAACGTATTTCGATCGGCCGTCCGGCTCTGCCCCGGCGGGCAGTGCGGCATATGACCGCCTTGTCAGGTTGCCGTGCCTCTCCTGGTCAGCAGCCCCCGTGGCCGGATCGAGTGCACCGGCTCGGCGGCGCCACCCTCGGCACGCAGGATGTGGTTCGCGGCGATGATGCCGGTGGCCGCGGAGCGTTCCATCAGGGCGCTCGGGAAGTCCGTGGCGACTCCGTCCCCGGCGAGATAGAGGCCGTTCGCGTCGGTGCGTACCCCCGGTCGCCAGGCGTGGCTGCCCAGGCTGAACGCCGGCGCCTGCGCCTCCACCCGGGCTCGCAGCTCGCGGATCCGCAGGCCGGCGGCCTCCGGCCAGAGCGCCACCAGCTCCCGGCGCATCCGCTCGGCCAGCTCCTTGGCCGGCACCCCCGGCTCGCAGGCGTACGCGTGCAACTCGATGACCGACCCGCCGGTCTGCCGCGCCCAGCGCCGCGACTCGTTCTCCAGCCGGTGATAGAGCGTCACCGAGTCCAATGTGGGCTGCCGGGACACCCCGCTGAACACCGCGCGCTCGGCGGCCACGTCCCCGTCGCACCAGTACCGCGCCACCGCGTACGGCGGGCCGGGCGTGCCGAACGCGGGCATCCGCGCCACCAGCTCCGGTGCCTGCTCGACCAGGTCGGGGGAGGCCCCGACCAGCGCGGCGAGCGCCGGCGGGTCGACGGCCAGCACGATGTGCCCCGCCGGGTGGCTTCCGCCGTCGGCGGCAGCCACCCGCCAGCCGTCGGCGTCACGGTGCACCCCGGTCGCGGCGGCCCGGGTGAGCACCCGGCCGCCGTGCTTCTCCACGTGCCGGGTCAGCGGCTCCCAGATCGCCGTGCCGTAGTCCTCGTCCGGGCAGTCGAAGGCCAGCCCCTCCGGGTTGCCGAGCAGGTAGAAGTGGAACTGGGCGACCATCTCGGCGGCCGACATCTCCGACTCGTGGTTGAAGAACGAGTGCGAGAAGACCTCGAACAGCATGGCCCGGGCGCGGTCCGGCAGTCGCAGCGACGCCAGCAGCTCGTCGGCGGTGGTGTCGTCCAGCTCGGCGTAGGTGCGTACCGGGTCGTAGCTGAGCAGCGGCAGCGCGGCGTCCCGGTCCATCAGTCGCAGGTCGGCCAGGCGCAGGCTGGGGCTGCGCAGCAGCAGCGCGAGCAGGTTCGCCGGTGGTGCCGGCGGCAGCTTGCCGAACTCCTCGGTCGGCCACTGCTCACTGAGGATCGGGTAGCCCGGGATCGGCTTGAGGAAGCCCAGGTCGGGGTCGACCCTGCGGAGGATGGACCGCCAGTTGTAGTACTGCCGGAAGAACGCGTGGAAGCCGTGCTCGTTCTGCTGGCTGCCGTCGGCGAGCGCCTCCGGCCAGGCGCCCAACCGGCCGCCCAGGGTGGGTGCGGCCTCCAGCACCGTCACCGTCACACCGCGCTCCGCCAGCACCACCGCCGCCGACATGCCGGCGATGCCGCCACCCACCACCACCGCCGTGACCGGTCCCGGCACGCGGTCGGGGCCACCGCCGCCCGGGTCCACCTGGTGCTGGCGTACGCCGATGAGCCGTCCCACCATTTGCGACAGCGCCATGAGCACCTTCCCGACCTGACGGAGCCTCCAGTCTGCCGCACAAAACGGTCAGTCGCGCGGTAGGCAGCGGCGGCTCCGGTCGGAGGCGGGCCAGACGTACTCCAGGTCCGCCGACACGTCGTCGCCGAAGATCGGGCGGTAGTGCGCGGGGTCCTTGCGTAGCAGTGACGAGCGGTGACTCAGGTGGAATTCGTCGCGGCCCAGCCAGGGAGGAAGTTCAGCGGCCTCGGCCAGCTCGGTCTGGGTACGCACGACGCCGGCTCCGCAGGCGGCGGCGAGGTCGACGGTCATCGTGGTGGCGCAGGTGTCGGCCCGCCCCGGCTCGGTCCAGACCGCGCACATGTCCAGCCCGTAGCGGGTGAGTGCCTCCTCGTACCCGGCCCACATCTTCACCGCCGGGTGGTTGCGCCAGCCGTACCCGGGCCGGGTGAGCCCACGCAGCACCTGGATGGCCTCCACCCGCTGCTTGCCCAGCCGCCTCTGGTCCAGCGTGCGGGCGCTGGCCAGAAAGTCCGGGTACGGGAGGAACGTCTGCATGCCGCTGCTCTACCCGCCGCCCCGGCCGACATGCCTGGGCGGGATGATCCGGACGGGGTCGCCCACCGTGGTGGTGCTGACTACGATCCGGGCATGGCGGAGCCGTGGCGGGACCGGGCGCGACGGGCGGTCGAGTGGAACTGGCGACTGCGGTCCGCCGGGGACCCCCGACCGCACTACGTGATCTGCGGGCGGGACGCGCTCGCCTACTACGTGGCCCGGGCGATGCTCGAATCCGAGTTGCCGGCCGGCGGGGCCCGGGTGACCGTGGTGGTGCCGGAGCGTTACCGCACCAACGGGCCGGACGTGGCCGGGCTGCGCGGGGTCCGGGTGGTCCGGTCAGACCGACTGGACGTGGCGACCTTCGAGGCCGCCGGGCTGGCCGGGGCTACCGGGCTGGCCCTGCTGCACCAGGACGACGTCGGCAACCTGCACGCCGCGCTCTGCGCCCAGGCCGTCGACCAGCGGGTCCGTCAGGTGCTGCGGATGTTCAACGGCACCCTCGCCGGTGGTGTGCGCAAGCTGCTCAAGGCGCCGGTCGAGGTGCTCTCCGACGCCGAGATGGCCGCACCGGCGTTCGTGGCCGCCGCGCTCGGCGAGGTCGACCCGAGCTCGTTCCAGCACCGGGACAAGACGCTGCGGGTGGCTCGCCGTGCCGACGTCCGGCCGCAGGATGTGGTCTGCGCGTTGGCCGACATCAGCGAGGAGCAGGGGGTGGAGCTGCTGCCGGCCGAGCAGGCCGACGCCGACCTGGTGCTCGCCGAGGCGACCGGGCAGCCGCCGGGCACCGAGGTCGCCGCCCGCCGGCTGGTCCGGGCGCGCAGGCGGCGCCGTCCGATGGCGGTGCTGCTGCGCGCGGTACGCGGCTTCGCCACCCGCAAGATCGGCATCGCGGTGATGCTGGTGCTCGCGGTGATCGCGCTGCTCGGCACGTTGATCTCCCGGGCCGAGGGCGTCTCCCCGGCCGAGGCGCTCTACCTGACGCTGGTCACCACCCTCAGCGGCGCCGACCCGGACACCGAAAAGGCGGCCGACGCGCAGATCATGCAGGTGGTGCTCAACCTGGCCGGGCTCGCGCTGATTCCGTTGATCACCGCGGTCGTGGTGGACGGCATCGTCAACGCGCGGCTGGCCCTGCACACCGGCCGGCTGCAGCCCGCCCGGGTCGGTCACTTCGTGGTGGTCGGCCTCGGCAACGTCGGCACCCGGGTGATGGCCCAGCTCCGCGAGTACGACGTCGAGGTGGTGGCGATCGACAAGGACCCGGAGCCGCGTGGCGCCGCCCTGGCCCGCCAGTTGGAGGTGCCGCTGATCGTCGGGGACGCCGCACTGCCGGAGACCCTGGCCGCCGCGTCGGTGGCGGACTGTCAGGCGCTGGTGGTGGCGTCCACCGACGACGTGGCCAACCTGGAGGCGGCGTTGGCGGCCCGGGATCTCCGCGACGACCTGCGGGTGGTCCTGCGGCTCTTCGACGGTGACTTCGCCGAACGGGTGGAGGAGACCTTCGCCCTCGGGGTGTCCCGCTCGGTCTCCTACCTGGCCGCTCCGGCTTTCATCGGGGCACTCACCGAACGCGCGGTGATCACCACCATCCCGGTCGACCGGCATGCGCTGCCGGTCGCCGAGGTGCCGGTTGCCCCCGGCTCCGAGTTGGACGGCCGGCCGCTCGACGTGGTCAACCGGGACGGGCAGGTCCGGTTGATCGCCCGGACCCCAGCCGGCGGCGCCAAGACCATCTGGTGGAGGGACCTCGACCCCCGACAGGTGATCTTCGCGGGCGACCGGCTCACCGTGGTCGCCCGCCGGCGCGGGCTGGACTGGCTGACCAGGCAGTGCGCCCCGCCCGCCCGCACCGGCCCGGTTCCCCGACCGGCCGGGCCCGTCCTCGGTGGGGTGCCGACCCCACTGGCGGCACCCAGGTCGGCGCCGGGGCCAGCGGATTGGGAGGTAGCTGCCTCCGCCCATCCCATGCCTACTCCGGTGTCACCCCCGGTCGGGGCGGTGCCGTCGGTCAACGGTGGACCGCCGGACGCGTCCGCCCCGGACGACGGCGGGCTGACCCGCCAACCCGATGGGGCCGGCGAGCCGAGCTGACCGGGTTCGCACGATGGCCTTGCCGGATAGCAGGGACGGGCTGGTCGTGAGTGACAATCGGGGTCATGCAATTCCGCATCCTGGGTCCGACCCAGGTGCTGTTGGCCGACGGGCGCGAGATCCCCGTGGGCGGTCCGCGGTTGCGCGCTCTGCTGGCGCTGCTCCTGCTCGACGCGGGCCGGATGGTGTCCGCGGAGCGGCTGATCGACGGCCTGTACGGCGAGCACCCGCCCCGTGGCGCGGCCAACGCACTCCAGTCCCAGGTTTCGCGGCTGCGCCAGGCCCTGCCCGCCGAGCACAACCCGGTCGAGTTTCACCCGGCTGGTTATCTCCTCGCCATTGATCCTGGCGATGTCGACGCGTACCGGTTCGAGCGGCTCGCCGAGGCGGGAAGCCGCGCGCTCGCCAGCGGCGACTCGTCCCGCGCGGTGGCCGTGTTACGCGAGGCGCTGGAGCTGTGGCGTGGTCCCGCCCTGGCCGACGTCATAGACCTGGCGGGCGCACCCGCGCAAGCGGCCCGGCTGGACGAGCTGCGGCTGGCCGCCATCGAAGATCGTATCGAGGCGGAGCTGGCGCTGGGCGCGCATGCCGCGCTGGTCGCGGAGCTGCGGGAGCTGGTCGTCGCGCATCCGTTGCGGGAGCGGTCGCGGGGCCAGCTCATGCGCGCCCTGTCCGCACTGGGCCGGCCGGCCGAGGCACTGGCCGAGTTCGAGGACGCCCGGCGAACGCTGGCCGAGCAGCTCGGCGTCGACCCGTCGGCGGCGCTGGCCGCGATTCACCTGGCTGTGCTGCGCGGTGAGACGCATTCGGCCGTGCGCGGGACAAGCGAACCGGCACTGCCGAGCCAGCTCACCACGTTCGTCGGGCGGGAGGATGAGCTCAAGCGCGTTGGGGAGTTGCTCGGCGAGCGAAGGCTGGTCACTGTGACCGGCCCCGGGGGAGCGGGCAAGACGCGGTTGGCGATCGAGGCGGCAGGCCGCCTCGACAGTGAGGTCCGCTTCGTTGAGCTGGCTGGGCTGGCACACGGTTCGGACGTACCGCAGGCGGTGCTGAGCGCGCTCGGCCTGCGCGACGCGGGCCTGCGCGCCCCGGTCGAACCGAACCGGCAGGCAACCGACCGGCTGGTCGAGGCGCTCGCCGAGCGGCGGCTGCTCCTCGTGCTCGACAACTGCGAGCACGTCATCGCCGACGCGGCCCGGTTGGCCGCGCGGTTGCTGAGCGCGTGCCCGACGCTGTCTGTCCTGGCCACGAGTCGCGAACCGCTCGGGCTGGCCGGTGAGGCGTTGTGCCCGTTGTCCGGGCTGACCCTGCCGCCGCCCGACGTGTCGGTGCTGGACGCCGACGACTACGCCGCGGTCATCCTGTTCGCCCAGCGGGCCGCTGACGTCGCGCCCGACTTCGCCGTCACGTCGGCCAACGTCGAGATGGTGCTGCGGATCTGCCGTACCCTCGACGGCCTGCCGCTGGCGATCGAGCTGGCCGCCGCGCGGCTGCGGGCGCTGCCCGTCGCGGAGGTGGCCGCTCGTCTCGACGATCGGTTCCGGCTGCTGTCGATGGGCAACCGGGCCGCGTCGCCGCGACACCGCACGCTCCGGGCCGTGGTCGAATGGAGTTGGGACCTGCTCGACGACGCCGAACGGAGGCTGGCCCGACGGCTGACTGTCTTCGCCGGCGGTGCCACATTGGAGGCGGCCGGGAGGGTTTCCGGCCTGCCCACCGCCGAGTTCGTCGACGCGTTGACCGGTCTGGCCGACAAGTCCTTCGTCGAGTTGACCAATGGTCGCTACCGGATGCTCGAGACGGTGCGCGCCTTCTGCGCCGAGCGTCTCGCCGAAGCCGGCGAGGCCGACCAGCTACGCCGCGCGCACGCCGCGTATTTCCTGGAGTTCGCCTGGACCGCCAGCGACCACCTGAGGCGAGCTGAACAGTTGCAGTGGCTGCGACGGCTCGACGCCGAGCGGGACAACCTGCATGCGGCGCTGCGTCGTGCCACCGCGGCTGGCGAAGCGTCCGACGCGGCCGGGCTGGTCGCTGCCCTGTCGTTCTACTGGTGGCTGCGCGGCATGCGTGGGGAAGGTGCCCGGCTGGCCGCCGACGTCCTCGACCTGCTCGGCGCCGAGGCGCCGCCCGGGCTGGGCGAGGAGTTCGCCCTCTGCGTCTTCAACGCCTCGCTCGGTGGTTCCGGCCATCTGCCGTCCGGATCGCAGCAGTCCATGATCCGAAGCCTCGGCCGGCCGCCTCGACAACCTTTCCTGCTGTATTTGTCGGGGATCTCCACCGGGCCACCGTCCGGCGGTGCCGAGGACGTCGAAGACCTCATGCGGGAGCTGCGGCAGCTGGTCGGCCCGGACGTGTGGATCAACGCGCTCGGCGCGATGGGAACCGGCTCCGCGCAGATGTGGCGTGGTCAGTGGGACCAGTCCAGGACCGCACTGGTCACCGCGCTTGACGGCTTCCGGAGCACCGGGGACCGGTGGGGGGCCATGATCACGCTCGGCGCGCTCGGTGAACTCGCCGCCTGGCGGGATGATCCGGAGACGGCCAGCGCACACATGGATGAGGCCCTGGGGTTGGCCGAGAGCCTCGGATCGGCCGTCGATCAGGCCGACATGCTGCGTACCCGGGGCGAGCTGAGGCTGCGCGCCGGTGACCTCGCCGCGGCGTGGGACGACTTCGCCGCTGCGCTACTCCTCGCGCAGCGCAGCGGCGCGCCGGAGTTCGTATCCAGCGCTCGGCTCGGCCTCGCCCAGGTCGCACGGCTGCGCGGAGATCTCGGCGAGGCGAGGCGGCTCTGCGAAGAGGCGTTGGTCGGCGGGCTCACCGGCTGGTACGTCGGCGAAGCCACGCGCTCCGAGATCGTCCTCGTCCTCGACCAGATCACCGAGGCGGAGAAAGCCGGGGCACCGGAGGTGCCTGGTGCGCCGCCGTCAGCCGACGGTGCGTGAGCCGTCAGCGCCCGACCGCACCGTGGGGGCATGACGACATTCGACGTGGTCGCCGAAGGGCTGGGCAAGCGGTACGGCCCGACCCACGCGCTCGACACGTTTGACCTGACCGTACCGACCGGCGCGGTGCACGGACTGCTGGGACCGAACGGCGCCGGGAAGACGACGGCCGTACGGATCCTTGCCACGCTGCTGCACTTCGACGTCGGCAGGGCCACTGTGGCCGGATTCGACGTGCGGCGTCAGCCGGACGAGGTGCGTGCCCGGATCGGGCTGACCGGGCAGTACGCCGCCGTCGACGAGACCCTCAGCGGCCGGCAGAACCTGGAGCTGTTCGGCCGACTGTTCCGGCTCGGCCGACGGGCGGCCCGCCAACGAGCCGACGAACTGCTGGAACGGTTCGGGCTCGACGAGGCGGCGAGTCGGTCCGCCGGTGAGTATTCGGGTGGGATGCGCCGCCGGCTGGACCTCGCCGCCAGCCTGATCCGCACGCCGCGCGTTCTCTTCCTCGACGAGCCGACGACCGGCCTGGACCCGCGCAGCCGCAACCAGGTGTGGGACCTCGTCCGCACCCTGGTCGCGGACGGGACCACGGTGCTGCTCACCACGCAGTACCTGGAGGAGGCCGACCAACTCGCCAACCGGATCTCGGTGATCGACGCCGGTCGGGTGGTGGCCGAGGGCTCACCGGACGAGCTGAAGTCGATGACCGGCGGTGACCGGGTCGAGGTGGTGGTGCGCGACGTGGCCGACCTGACCCAGGCTGCCCGCATCGTGACCTGGATCTGCGGCGCGGAGCCCGAGCGCGATCCGGAGGTCCGGCGACTCAGCGCGCCGGTGACCGACCGGGTCACCGGGCTGGTCGACGTGGTGCGGGCGTTGGACGACGCGGGGATCGCGGTCGAGGACATCGGCCTGCGCCGCGCGACGCTGGACGAGGCGTTCCTGCACCTGACCGGGCACCGCCCCGACGAAGCCCGCGTGCCCGTCGGCGCCGGAGGAAAGGTGGACGCGGCATGACCACTGCGATGCGATCGGTCGAGACGGTGGCCACCACGGCCCCGCCGGTGCCCGCGCGTACGCCGCTGGCGCGGTTGCGTGCCGCGATCACCGACGGCTGGACAATGACCAGGCGCAACATGATCCACGTGATCCGTGCGCCGGAGGAGCTGATCCTCTACTTCTCGCTGCCGATCATGTTCGTGCTCGTCTTCGGCTACGTGTTCGGCAGCGGCATGCAGGTGCCGGGCGGCGGCAACTATCGCGAGTTCCTGCTGCCCGGGGTCTTCGTGATGACGATGCTGTACGGGCTCGGCGCCACCGCGACCGGCGTGGCGCTCGACCTCAGTCGGGGTGTCGTGGACCGGTTCCGGTCGATGCCGATGGCGCGTTCCGCCCTCATGACCGGCCGCAGTGCCGCCGATCTGCTCCGCGCCCTGCTGGAGATGGCCACCCTGCTGGTCTGTGGCCTGCTCGTCGGGTGGCAGTGGCGAGAGGGCGTGGGCCGGGCGTTGCTCGCCGTCGGGCTCCTCCTACTGCTGCGGGTCTCGATCACCTGGATCGGTATCTACCTGGCGTTGCTGGTCCGCAATCCGGACACGGTCGGCGTGATCGTCTTCCCGGCGGCGTTCCCGCTCACCGCGATCTCCAACGTGTTCGTGTCGCCCGAGCTCATGCCGCCGTGGATCGGCGCGATCTCGGAGTGGAACCCGCTGTCGGCCACCGTCGCGGCGATCCGCCAACTGTTCGGCAATCCGGGCCTGGGTGGCGACTCCTGGCCGGCAGAGAACGCGATGCTGTTGGCGGTGGTGTGGCCGGTGCTGCTGATCGCGACGTTCGCTCCGCTGGCAGTGCGCCGCTACCAGCGGCTGAGTCGCTGACCCCTGGTCGCCGGTGGCCTCCTCGGGTCAGCGGCGACCAGGCCGTAGCGCGTACCAGGCGGCGCCGACGGCGAGCACTCCGAAGCCGGCGAGGACGCTGCTCAGTGGCAGGTTGACCGCGAGCAGCAGGCAGCCGACCAGGCCCAGGCCGGCGAGTACCTGAACCGGCAGCTTCCGCCCCGGCTCCCGGCCCAGCGTCAGCGCTGCCGCGTTGGTGATCGCGTAGTAGACGAGCACGGTGCAGCTGGAGAAGCCGATCGCGTCCCGCACGTCGCCGAGCAGCACCACCAGGATCACCACGGCAGCCACGGCCACCTCGGCCCGGTGCGGCACCTGGTGTACGGGGTGTACGGCGGCCAGCGCGCCGGGCAGGTCGCGGCGGCGGGCCATCGCCAGTGTGGTCCGGCCGATCCCGGCGACCAGGGACAGCAGCACTCCGATGACGGCGATGGTGGCCCCGGCGCGGACCACCCAGGCCAGGCCGGGCAGCCCGGCGGCGGTCACCACGTCGACCAGGGGCGCGGCGGAGTCGGCCAGCCGGTCGGGGCCGAGCACGCCGATCGTGACCACGGCCAGCACCAGGTAGATCGCGAGCACCACGCCGAGCGCCAGCGGCACCGCCCGGGGGATGGTCCGCTGCGGATCACGGACCTCCTCGCCGAGCGTGGCGATCCGGGCGTACCCGGCGAAGGCGAAGAACAGCAGCCCGGCGGCGGTGAACACGCCCCGGCCGGAGCCACCGGGATCGCCGAGCCGGTCCAGCGCCAGGTCGCCACCGGCGACGCCGACGACCGCGACCAGGGCCAGCACCGCGAGCACCAGCGCGACCAGGGCCTTGGTCACGGTTGCCGTCTTGCCGATGCCGCGCAGGTTCACCGCGGTGACCGCGAGGACCGCGCTGACCGCGACCAGCCGGGCCTGACCCGGCCACAGGTAGGCCCCGATGGTCAGCGCCATCGCCGCGCAGCTCGCCGTCTTGCCGACGACGAATCCCCAACCGGCCACGAAGCCGGCCAGCGGCCCGAGGCGCTCCCGTCCGTAGACGTAGGTCCCGCCGGACTCCGGATAGCGGGCCGCCAGTCGGGCCGAACTGGTCGCGTTGGAGAAGGCGATGAAGCCGGCAAGCACCAGGGCGGGCAGCAGGCCGGCGCCGCCGGCCGCCGCCGCGGCCGGGCCGAAGACCACGAAGACGCCCGCGCCGAGCATCGAGCCCAACCCGATGACCACCGCATCGGGTACGTCGAGCCGTCGCGCCAGGTGATTCACCCGCCGCACCCTAGGGGTACGAGGTGAACGGCCGGTCCCACTGGCGTAGCCGGCCGGGCAGCGGCAGGTTGTCCCACGGTGCCCGGTGCAGCAGCCGGTCCAGGATCAGCCCGAGCAGCAGCCCGGCCACCGAGTCGGTCAGCCAGTGCCAGCCCAGGTAGGTGGTGGTGGTGAGCACCACCAGGGGCGGCACCACGCGGATCACGATGACCAGCCGGGCCGGCAGTTGCCGGCCGAAGCTGCGCGCCAGCGGGACGAGCAGCAGCGCGATGACGCCGTACCAGACGATCGCGTTGGCGACGTGCCCCGACGGGTAGGACTGGGCGAACCGGACCGGCAGGTCGTCGTGGAACAGCGGCAGGGTCTGCTCGGGTGGCAGGTAGGGCTCCTTGACGCTCGCGCTCGGCGCCGCCCGGGCGGTCCACACCTTGAGCGGGCCGATGGTCAGGTAGGTCAGCCCGAACGCGACCACCGGCGGCAGGACCGGTCGCAGCGACCGGAGCCGGACGGCCAGCAGCACACCCAGCCCGGCGGCGATCAAGGTCAGCGGGGTGCCCTGGCCGAGCAGGTTCAGCACCCGGGCCGCCCAGTACGCGACTGCCGGCCGATGCCCGTCGGCCCAGTCGGCGACCGCCCGGTCCAGCCCGAAGAACTGGTCCGCGGCGAGCGCCACGGTCAGCCCGACCAGCCCCAGCACCAGCAGGGCATCGAACCACCAGCCGGCCGGCCGGACCGGCCGTAGCCGCAGGTGACGTCGTACCGCTGTGGTCTCCCGCACGCGACCACGCTACCGGCACCGGACGAGGCCGCCGTCCCGCGCTGTGTGCCCAGCCACGATGAGAGGCGGATGTGGGGGGAGACCAGTCATGCTTGTGCCCGTGCGGATCACGTCTGCCCTCGTGGACCCGGCGCTGCTCGACCTGCCCTGGTCGACACCGCTGGAGGAGTGGCCTGCCCAGCACCTGGTGGCCCTGCCGCAGGGCATCTCCCGACACATCGTCCGGTTCGTCCGGCTGGGTGAGTACGTCTACGCGTTCAAGGAGACTCGCGAGCGGATCGCCGAACGGGAGTACGACCTGCTCCGGGCCCTGGAGCGGATCGACTTCCCGTCGGTCGAGGCCGTGGCGGTGGTCGCCGACCGGCAGACCGAGGACGGGGAACCCCTCGAATCGGTGCTGATCACCCGGCACCTGCAGTTCTCACTGCCCTACCGGGCGCTCTTCTCACACACCCTGCGGCCGGAGACGATGAGCCGGCTGCTCGACGCGCTCGCCGCGTTGATCGTGCGGATGCACCTGACCGGTTTCTTCTGGGGCGACTGCTCGCTGTCCAACACGCTGTTCCGGCGGGATGCCGGCGCCTTCGCGGCGTACCTGGTGGACGCGGAGACGGGCGCGCTGCACAACTCACTCTCCAACGGCCAGCGCGGCGAGGATCTGGAGATCGCCCGGGTCAACATCTTTGGCGAGGCACTGGACCTGCAGGCCGCTGGTCTGCTGCACGAGTCCATCGACCCGGAGCTGGTCTGCGAGGAGGTCGTGCAGCGCTACGAGCGGCTCTGGCACGAGATCACCTACGAGCAGGCGGTCGAGCGGGAGGCCCGGCACGACATCGAGGGCCGGATCCGCCGCCTCAACGACCTGGGCTTCGACGTGGCCGAGGTGGCCATGTCGACCATTGACAACGGGCGTTACCTGGTCCGGCCGAAGGTGGTCGACGCCGGCTACCACACCCGGCGGCTGCTGCGACTCACCGGGTTGGACGCCGAGGAGAACCAGGCGCGCAAGCTGCTCAACGACCTGGACGCCTACCGGGCGGAGAGCGACCTGAACGACGAGCAGCAGGCGGCGCACCGCTGGCTCACCGAGGTCTTCGAGCCGGTGGTCCGGGCGGTGCCCGCGCACCTGCGCCGCAAGCTGGAGCCGCAGGAGCTGTTCGCGCAGATCATCGAGCACAAGTGGCTGCTCTCCGAGCGGGCCGGCCGGGACGTCGGGATGCGTCACGCGGTCCAGTCGTACCTGGCCGACGTGCTGGTGCACCGCCCCGACGAGCAGGCCGTGCTCGGCGTCGAGGTCTCCACCCTCGGCTGACCCGAGCCTGGGGCTTCGGATTCGCCAGGGCTGCCAGGCCGGGCAGAGCGCCCGTCACTCCACCCAGGAGCCGCCGCGCAGCACCCGGACCACGTTCAGGTCCTCGTCGAGCACCACCAGGTCGGCGCGGAGGCCGACCTGAAGGGAACCCACCCGGTCGCCCAGGCCGATGGCGCGGGCCGGGGTGGTGGCCACCATCCGCGTCGCGTCGGCGATCGGGATCCCGGCCTCCACGGCGTGCCGCAGCGCCGCGTCCATGGTCAGGGTGCTGCCGGCGATCGCTCCGTCGCGGGCCAGCCGGGCCACCCCGTCGGCCACGGTGACGACCTGACCGCCCAGCTCGTACTCGCCGTCGGGCATACCGGCGGCGGCCATCGCGTCGGTGATCAGCGCGGCCCGGTCCGGGCCGGCGGTCGTGGTGGCGAAGGTCAGCATGCCGTCGTGCAGGTGCACCCCGTCGGCGACCAGCTCGCAGACCACGGTGGGTGCGTCGAGCAGGGCCACCACCGGGCCGGGCTCGCGGTGGTGCACCGGCCGCATGCCGTTGAACAGGTGGGTGCCGACGCTGGCGCCGGCGGCGATCGCGGCGCGGGTCTGCTCGTAGGTGGCGTCGGTGTGGCCCACCGCGGCCACCACCCGGTGGGCGGTGAGCAGCTTGATCGCCTCCAGCGCGCCGTCCCGCTCAGGGGCGAGGGTGACCATCCGGATCCCGCCCCCACCCAGCTCGATCAACTCGGCCAGCTCGTCGGTGGACGGGTCGCGGAGGTACTCCGGGTTCTGCGCCCCACAGCGGACGGCGGAGAGGTAGGGCCCCTCGAAGTGGATGCCCGCCAGCACGCCCGCGTCGACCAGCGGTGCGAACGCCTCGGTGGCCGCGCGCATCAGCGGGAAGGGTGCGCTGACCAGGCTGGCCAGCAGAGTGGTGGTGCCGTGGCCCAGATGGAACGCCGCCGCGGACCGGGCCTGGTCGGCGTCCCCGGTGGTGAAGGTGTGCCCGCCGCCGCCGTGGGTGTGCATGTCGACGAAGCCGGGCAGGATCCAGTGCCCGTCGCGGACCGACGGGTATTCGGCCACCGCGGTGATCCGGTCGCCGTCCCACTCGACGCAGCCCTGCCGGATGACACCGGTCGGGGTCACCACTCGGCCGTTCACCCGCACGGTCATCGCTTCTCCTGATGGTCACGGACGCCGGCGGCGTCCAGGGCGAGCAGAGCGGCGCCGAGGCAGCCGGCCTCGTCGCCGAGGGCTGCCGCGACCAGCCGCGGCTCCCGGTGGAAGGTCATTCGTTCGTGCAGCGCCGTCCGCAGCGGGTCGAGCAGCCGGTGCCCGGCCTGCGCCAGGCCACCGCCGAGCACGATCGTCGCCACGTCGAACAGCGCCTGCCCGGAGGCCAGGCCGTCGGCCAGCGCCTCGACCGCCTCCTGCCAGACCCGGCCCGCGAGCGGCTCGCCGGCTGCGGCCCGCTCGGCCACCTCGGCCGCCGTGACCGGCTCGGCGGGCGTCCCGCCGGCCAGTTCCACGTAGCGGCGGCCGATCGCGGAGGCGGAGGCGACCGCCTCCAGGCAGCCGGGCCGACCGCAGCCGCAGCGCGGGCCGCCGGGACGTACCAGGATGTGGCCGATCTCCCCGGCAGCGCCGTGAGCGCCGACGGCGGCCGTGCCGTCGACCACGTGCGCGGCGGCGATGCCGGTGCCGATCGCCACGAAGAGCACGTGGCCGGTGCCGCGGCCGGCGCCGAGCCGGGCCTCGGCGAGGCCACCGGCCCGCACGTCGTGGCCGAGCGCCGTGGGCAGGCCGAGCCGCGCCACCGCCAAGTCCCGCAGCGGTACGTCCCGGAAGCCCACGTTCGCCGACCAGACCGCGACCCCGCGCGCCTCGTCCACCACCCCGGGCACGGCGATGCCGAGCGCGACCGGGGTGAGCCCGTCGGCGCGGGCCTTGCCGGCCAGCCCCTCGGCAACGTCCAGGATGGTGCCGACCACGGCGGCCGGGCCGCGCGCGGCGTCGGTGGAGTACCGCTCGGTGTGTACCGCGACGCCGTCCGGTCGGACCAGGGCGCACTTCATGCCGGTGCCGCCGACGTCCAGCGCGACGACCACCCGGTCGGTGTCCACGGCCTGGCCGTCGCTCACGTCGGCACTCCGCCGCGCTCCGTGCCGACGCTCCGCGCCACGCTGCTGTGCCTGCTGGTTCGCTCGCTGCGCTCGCTCACGCCAGCACCACCGACCGGGTCAGGTGACGGGGCGCGTCCGGGTCGAGACCCCGGCTGGTCGCCAGCGCCACCGCGAAGCGCTGGGCGAGGATCAGGTCGGCCATCGGGTCGACCGGGGTCCGGCCGGCGGCCCAACTGCCCAGCACGGTGCGGCACCCGTGCGTGCGGCTGTGTACGAAGGCCGCGCCGGTGGCGGCCACGTCCTCGGGCAGCCCGTCGGGCAGTTCGCCGAACGCCCAGACCAGCCGGCCGGGCGCGGCGATCGAGATGGGTCCGTGCCGGTAGTCCATCGCCGGGTACGCCTCGGCCCAGAAGGTGGCCGCCTCGCGGCACTTCAGCGCGGCCTCCTGGGCCAGCCCGACCGTCCACCCCCGACCGAGGAAGGTGACCTGCCCGATGGTGGCCGGATCGATCGGCAGCGGGGCGCGCACGGCCACCTCGGCGTCGGCGGCGAGGGCGGTCACCGGGTCGCCGAGGTTGGCCCGGAGTAGGGCCAGCGCGGTGGTCGCGAAGCGGGTCTGCACCACCGATCGCTCGTCGGCGAAGGGCATGGTCACCGCGGCGTTGGCCAGGTCGACCGCCGGGGACGCCGGGTCGCCGACGATGACGGTGCTGGGCACCAGCCCGCGCAGCGCGGCCAGCAGCTCCAGCACCTCGGTGGTGGTGCCGGAACGGGTGATCGCGATCAGCCGGTCGTAGCGGCGGCCGACGGGGAACTCGGATGCCTGGAACGCGTCGGTCTCGCCCTGGCCGGCCTGCTCGCGGCGGGCCGCGTACGCCATCGCCATGAACCACGACGTGCCGCAGCCGACGACGGCGACCCGCTCGCCGGGGCGCGGCAGGTCACCACGCACGACGCCGGCCAGGTCGGCCGCCTCCCGCCAGCAGTCGGGTTGGCTCGCGATCTCCGCGTCCACGTATGCCATGGGAAACTCCTCGCAGGGCCGGCCGGTGCGCAATACGGCTCGTTACACCCGTATTTCGCGCGTCATTCTGCGCGAAACTGGGTGGCCGTGGCAACCGACCAGCCGATCGCGCAGGCCGGTCTTTTGCGCAAGCCTAGTTTCGCGCACTAGTGTGCACGCAATCAATCACCGTTCGTGCAGTCAGTGGGAGGACCCCCGCGGTGGACCGGTACGCCAGATGGAACGCCCTGCTCGAGATGCTGACCGACAACGGCCGGGTCAGCGTCGAGGCGGCCGCTGAGCGGCTGGACGTCTCCCAGGCCACCATTCGCCGCGACTTCGACCAGCTTGCCCAGCAGCAGATGATCACCAGGACCCGGGGTGGTGCGGTGGCCAACGGGGTCTCGTACGACCTGCCGCTGCGCTACAAGACCGCCAAGCACTCGGCGGAGAAGCAGCGGATCGGCGCCGCCGCCGCGGCGCTCGTCACGCCCGGCACCGTGGTCGGCCTGAACGGCGGCACCACCAGCACTGAGGTGGCCCGGGCGCTGGCCGTCCGGCCGGATCTGAACACCAGCGCCGAGGGTGCCCAGCTCACCGTGGTGACCAACGCGCTGAACATCGCCAACGAACTGCTGGTCCGGTCGCGGATGAAGGTCGTGGTGGCCGGCGGGGTGGTGCGTCCCAAGTCGTTCGAGCTGGTCGGCCCGCTGGGCGGGGCGCTGCTGCGTGAGGTCACCCTGGACGTCGCGCTGCTCGGTGTGGACGCGATCGATCCGCAGCTCGGCGCCGCCGCCCACCACGAGGGGGAGGCGGCGATGAACAACCTGATGGTGGCCCGCGCCAAGCGGGTGGTGATCATCGCGGACTCGTCCAAGTTGGGGGGTCACGCCTTCGCCCGGATCTGCCCGGTCGAGCGGGTGGAGACGCTGGTGACCGACTCCGGCGCCGCCCCGGAGGTGGTGGACGCGTTCCGCGCCGCCGGCGTGCAGGTCGTCTGCGCCTGACCGGTCACTCTCCGTCTATCAATTACCTCCTTCGGCGCGCCGATGCATACCGCGTATTGCGCACCGCTGCATACCGCGTATGGTGTCGGCTGTCACGCCCATCATCGGGGGAGGTGCAGCTTGCCAGCTGTCCTGGAGATCGAAGGTCTACGTAAGACGTACAAGAGTCGTCGACGCGGCACCCGCAACGCGCTCGACGGTTTCGACATGCGGGTCGACGCGGGGCAGGTGCACGGCTTCCTGGGTCCCAACGGGTCCGGCAAGACCACCACGCTGCGTACGCTGCTCGGCCTGATCCGACCCGACGGCGGCCGGATGGCGCTGCTCGGGCACGAGGTGCCCGACGCGCTGCCCACCGTCGCCGGTCATGTCGGCGCCATCGTGGAAAGCCCGCAGTTCTTCCCGCACTTCTCGGCGCGGGACACGCTGTCTCTGCTGGCCGGGGCCGGCGAGGTGCCGGTCACCCGGGTCGACGAGGTGCTGGAGCTCGTCGGGCTGCGCGACCGGGCCGGCGAGCGGGTCAAGACGTACTCGCTGGGCATGAAGCAGCGGCTCGCCGTGGCCTCCGCCCTACTGAAGAAACCGAACCTGCTCATCCTCGACGAGCCGGCCAACGGCCTCGACCCGGGCGGCATCCGGGAGATGCGCACGTTGATGCGGACGCTCGCCGAATCCGGGATGACCGTGGTGCTGTCCAGCCACATCCTCGGCGAGATCCAGCTGATCTGCGACTCGGTCACCATCATCTCGCTGGGCCGGCGGGTCGCCTTCGGCCCGGTCGACGAGGTGCTCGCCCAGCACTCGTCCGGTGCCGTCCTGGTCCGGCTGGAGGCGGTCAGCGACCTGCCGGCGGCCACCGACGCGCTCACCCGGGCCGGGATCCGGCTCACCGGCCACCCGGACCACCTGATGCTGGCCGGCGTCGACAAGCCGGCCACGGTGACCCGGCTGCTCGCCGAGCACAACCTCTACGTCAGCGAGCTGGCCCCGGTCGCCGTGGACCTGGAGAGCGTCTTCCTCGAACTGACCGCCACCGCGCCGGTACCCGGACAGAACCGGCAGGTCGACGAGTCCACGAAGGTCGGTGGGACGGGTCAGCCCGCCACCGGAGGAGGGTGGGGCGCGTGAGCCTCTATCGTACGGAGCTGCGCCGGCTGGCCAAGCGGCGTTTCACCCGCTACATGTCGCTGCTCGGCCTGCTGGTGCTGGCCGCAGTGGTGATCGGGGTGTTCTTCACGAACCAAAAGATCGGCACCGATCAGCTGGCCCAGGCCGAGCGCCAGGCCGAGCAGAGCTACCAGGAGCAGGTGCGCTGGAGCGAGCAGGAGCGCGTCAACTGCGAGCAGGCCAAGACCGCCGGCACGCCGAACGACGGCCGCTACCCCGACGACTGCTCGGTGATCACGCCGCCGCCCCGCGACCAGATCCAGGCGGAGTGGTTCCTGCCCTCCACGTTCAACTTCCGTGAGACGTTCCCCGAGACGCTGATCCCGTTCGCGGCGATCCTCGCCCTGGTCGGGTTCGTGGTCGGCGCGTCCTTCGTCGGCGCCGAGTGGAGCACCGGCGGCATGATGAACCTGCTGCTCTGGCGGCCGAAGCGACTCACCGTGCTGCTCACCAAACTGGCCGCGCTGCTCACCGGCATTCTGGCGGTGACGCTGCCCGCCGCAGTGCTCTGGTTCGCCGGGTTCTGGGCGGTCGCCGCGTTCCGGGGTAGCACCGAGAAGATGACCTCCGGGGCCTGGCAGTCGTTCGCCCTCACCGGGCTGCGCGGCGTCGTGCTGGTACTGGTGCTCACCACCATCGGCTTCGCGCTGGCCTCGCTGGGCCGGCACACCGCGATGGCTCTCGGCGGCGTGGTGGCGGTGATGGTGGTCGGCCAGTTCGGCCTCGGCATCCTGCTGGAGATGGCCAGTGTGCGGTGGACCGAGGCATGGCTGCTGCCCACGTACGTGCTGGCCTGGATGACGAAGACGGTCACCCTGCAGGACTGGGACTCCTGTAACGCCACCTACTACGGCGAGTGCAAACCGGAGACCCTGGACATCACCTGGCAGCAGTCCTCGGTGCTGCTCTCCGTCGGGGTGGTGGTGATCCTCGGCGCGGCCCTCTGGGCGATCCGTCGGCGCGACATCTCCTGACCGGTGCGGTGCGGTGCGGTGCGGTGCGGTGCGGTGCGGTGCGGTGCGGCCGGCCCGGCCGTCGGGGTTCCCGGCGGTGCGGGGCCGGCCGCGCCGGCTGCTGCGACCCGGGTCGACCCTGGTTAGGCTGAGTGCCATGCCCGCCGACGCCACCCCCGCCGCCCCCGAGCCGTCCACCGACGCTCGTCCGGGCCACGTGGCGGCTGGTGGCGGGCCGATCGTCCCGGCACCCCGGCCGGCACCGGCCGACGAGAGCACCGACGATCTCGCACCGGATGCCAGGGACGATGCCGAACCCACCACGTCGGCGGCGGGGTTGACCGAGCGGGAACGGGCCATCCTCGCCTTCGAGCAGCAGTGGTGGCGGCACGCTGGCGCCAAGGAGCAGTCCGTCCGGGACACCTTCGGGGTGTCCTCGACCCGGTACTACCAACTCCTCAACGCGCTGCTCGACAACCCGGCGGCACTCGTCGCCGACCCCGTGCTGATTGGCCGGCTCCGTCGACTCCGCTCGTCGCGCGCCCGCAACCGCCGCCGCTGACCGCGTCCGTTGCGGCGGATGGCGAAGAACGTTTCGCCAGTGGTGAATGATGCCCACTTGCGAACCGCCTCCCCGGTGCCCGGTCCGTCGCAGCCGGCGAAAGCATGTCGCCAGATGCGACGGGTAGGCGGGACGGGTACCGGGCCGCAGTCAGGGGCTCCGGGCCGACGGGGGGAGGGGCTATGACGGGTACCAACCCGAGCCGGCCACCGCAGGGTGCGACCGGCACCGGGCAGCAGGCTCGGCAGGAGGCGTCTCGGGTCGGGCAGCAGGCCGCACAGGCCGGCGGCCAGGTCGCCCACGCCGCCGCTGAGCAGGGTGGGCAGGTAGCGACCGAGGCGCGCCAGCAGGCCCAGCACCTGACCGGGGAGGCCACCAACCAACTGCGTGAGCAGGCTCGGTCGCAACAGCAACGGGCCGTCGACGGGCTGCGCGACCTGGGCCAGGGGCTCAACTCCATGGCCGAACGGGACGGCGACTCCGGGTTGGCCGGCCAGGCGGTCCGCCGGGCGGCGGACGCCGCCCAACGCGCCGCCGGTTGGCTCGACGGACGGGAACCCGGTGAGGTGCTGGACGACGTGCGTACGTACGCCCGGCAGCATCCCGGCACCTTCCTCGCCGGCGCTGCGGTGGCCGGGTTGCTGGTCGGGCGACTCACCCGTGGTCTGACCAGCGGTGGCGATGGAGGGATGTCCGGCGGCCCACCAGCCCCACAGGGCCAGGCAGCCGGGGCCGGGCCGCAGCCGTACGAGCAGCCGTACAGCGGGGTGGCCCGGGCCCAGAACGCCTCGCCGGCCGGCCGGCCGGAGCGGGACCTGCCGGGCGGGGTGGCACCGTGAGCGCCCCGGAGAAGGAGCGGACCCAGGCCTCGGTCGGCGACCTGCTGGGTGACGTGACCCGGGACCTCTCCACGCTGATGCGCAAGGAGGTCGAGCTGGCCAAGGCTGAGCTCCGCGAGGAGGCTAGTCAGGCCGGCAAGGCCGGTGGCATGTTCGGCGGGGCGGGGCTGGCCGGGTTCCTGGCCGTGCTGTTCGTGTCGTACGCCGCCTGGTGGGGGCTGTCCAACACGATGGACCAGGGCTGGGCCGCACTGATCGTCGCGATCATCTGGGCCGTCGTCGCCGCTGGCCTCTTCATCAACGCGCGGAGCCAACTGAGGGCGGCACGTGCGGTGCTGCCCCGGACGAAGCAGACCGCGCGGGAACTGCCGGACGCCAGGCGGGGTCGGTGAACGAGTCGGGAGGAAACAGGTCATGTCCAGTGATCCGGATCGGATCCGGCGGGAGATCGAGACCACCCGCAACGAGTTGAGCAACGATGTCGACGCGCTGACCGACAGGATGAATCCGCGTCGGATCGCCGGTGATCGCGTGGGCGAGGCCCGTGGCGCGTTCACCCGAGCGAAGGAGAAGGTGATGGGCAGCACGAGTCATGGCGGGCAGGAGGCCAGCCAGCGGATGTCGCACATGGCCGGCTCGGTACGCGACGAGGCTCGGTCGCTGGGGCAGCAGTCGCGGGGTGCGATGTATTCGGCGCGGGAGGAGACCCGGTCGCTCGGGCGGCAGACCCGCGAGCAGGCTCAGGGCAATCCGCTGGCGGCTGGGCTGGTCGCCTTCGGCGTCGGGCTGCTGGCCGCCTCGTTGGTCCCACCGAGCGGGCGGGAACGGCAATTCGCCGGCCAGGCCCGGAGCATGGTGACCGAACACTCCGGTGAGCTGCGCGAACAGGCGAGCCAGGTCGGGCACCAGATGCAGGACAACCTGCGCGAGCCCGCGCAGCAGGCGGCGCAGTCGGTGCGGTCCACCGCCGAGCAGGGGATGTCCAAGGTCCGGGAGCAGAGCCGGTCGTCCGCCGGTCAGGTGCAGGGGCAGGCGCATGCGGCAGCCGACGACCTCCGGCAGCGCTGACCCGAGCGGGCCGGGGCCGGCACCGATGCGGGTTCGTTCCGCGTCCGCGCCGGCCCCCGGCCGTCCGGTGAACGAGGACCTGGTCTTCCGGTTCGGCCCGCTGGTCGGCGTCCTGGACGGCGCCACCGTGCCGGAGGGCTTCGACACCGGCTGTGTGCACGGGCCGGAGTGGTACGTCCGGCACCTGGCCGCCCGGCTCGGCGTGGCCGAGGCGGCGCGCCCGTCGGCCAGGCTGACCAGCAACCTGGCCGCAGCCATTCTCGCCGTTCGCGCCGACCACGGCGGGCAGTGCGATCTCGACCATGCCGGCACACCGTCCAGCACCGTCTGCCTGCTGCGTGACTGTGGCGACCAGGTGGACTATCTGGTGCTCTGCGACAGCCCGCTGGTGCTCGACGCCGGCGGCCAGGTCAGCGTGGTGACCGACGATCGGTTGGAGTCGGCGATGGCCGAGCTGCGCCGAACCGTCGCCACCGTGCCGGCCGGCGCCGCCGACCCGGTCACCCGGTTTCGCCAGGCCGTGGGCGTCCAGCGGGAGCGGATGAACCGCACACACGGCTACTGGGTGGCGGCGGCCGACCCGGACGCGGCCTTCCACGCGGTGACCGGGACGTTGCCCCGGCGAGGCCCGGCGGCGGTGCGCCGGGCGGCGCTGCTCAGTGACGGCGCGTCCAGCGCGGTCGAGCAGTTCGGGCTGACCGACTGGGCCGGGCTGCTGGACATGTTGAGCGCCGACGGCCCGGGCGCGTTGCTCGATCGGGTTCGGGACGCCGAGCGCGACCACCCCGACCGGCTGCGCCGGCACAAGCCGACCGACGACGCCTCGGTGGTGTTCTGCGAGTTCGGGCCGGCGGCCTGACCGATCTGCCGCACGACCGGCTGGCGACAGAGCGTGAGGTGGAACACCCCGGCCGCCCGACCGGCTGGTACCGGTAGCCGGACCGCCAGTGGATGCCCAATGGGGTGGACTTCGGCCGGTGAGGGCGGCAGACTGCGGCACGTGGCGGGTGCGGTCCGGTTGGAGCCGGTGGACGAGCGGAACCTGGAGCCGTTGCTCTCCGTAGCGGCTGCCGAGGCCGAGCCGGGTGACGTGATGCCTCCGGTCGATGCTCCCGCCGGCTGGTCGCTCGCCCGCCGGGAGGCGTTCCGGGATTTCCACCGGGCGAGCTTCGGCGGCCTGGACGGCCCGACCCGCTCTCAGATGTACGCGATCCTCGTCGGTGGCGAGGTGATGGGCATGGTGCGGATGACGCGCTGTGACGAGCCCGGCACGGTGGAGACCGGGATGTGGCTGGGTCGCTCGGCACGCGGGCAGGGGATCGGCGCCACCGCCCTGCGCGAGTTGCTGAACGCCGCCGCCCGAGCGGGCATGCGGGCCGTGGTGGCCGAGACGACCCCGGACAATGTCGGCGCCGTCGCCGTGCTGAAGAAGTGCGGTGCGGAACTGCGCGAGGATGGCGGCAAGGTGCGCGCCGAAATCTGCCTCGATTCGACGCCGCCCGCGCTCTGAAGCCCATTTCGAGGTTTCGCGTCTCCTGTCATTCTCCCTGCTCCTGACCGCCTGAAAGTCCGGTCTGGGGCGTGCGGTCCCGCATTTCCGGATGGCCTTTCCCGACGCTTAAGGAAATTGCCGTAGCGGTTTCGGAGTAATGCCGCGGGGTACTGCCCGCCGGGTCCGTAGATACGGGATGCCTGATCGAAGGCACAGTTCACGCCACTCCCCGGTAGCCCTTCTCCGGCCCTCACCGGGCGGGCGTCCGGACCCCCGGCGGGGAGCGAAGGAGACCTGATGAAGACCGGAACACGAATCGGGCTGGCGGTGGGCTTCGGCTACCTGCTGGGCCGCCGCCGCAAGCTGCGTACGGCGCTCACCCTGGCCGCGGCGGTCGCCGCCGGCCGGGCGAGCCAGAACCCGGGCGGGCTGCTGAAGCGCGGCACCGATGTGCTGCATTCGTCCCCCCAGCTGAGCAACCTGAGCCGGCTCGGCGCGCCGCTCGTCAACGCCGGCCGGTCTGCCGCGACCGCGGCGGCCGGCAGCGGCGTCGACGCTCTCACCGGTCGGCTGCGCGGCTCCGCCGACGCGCTGCGCCGCCGCTCAGGCAACCAGAGCGGCTCCGGCAACCAGAGCGGCGCTGGCGACAACGGCGCGGGTGAGGACACCGATCGCGGCGCGATGGACGACCGGGACGAGGCGGCGGCCGGGCAGCGGCGGGGGCGGTGACCATGGCGGAGAACACCAACCCGGGAGGACTCTGCGACAAGCTCCGCGGCCAGTTGGCCGACGAGGTACGCAACCTGGCAGAGGCGATCGGCGAGCGCGCGATGACGGTGGTGAGCGAGCGGATCACCGGCGCCACCGGCCGGCTCAGTGAGTACGCGCGCCAGGGCGGCGGACCCGGTCTGATCGCCGCCGCGACCGGCGCGCAGAAGCTCGCGGAGGGCAGCTCACCCATGAAGGCGATGGTGCATGCCGGCATGGCCGGCGGTAAGGAGAAGGTGATGTCGGCTTTCGGCCGCGCGGGCGGGAAGGGCGGCGGCAAGGGCGGCAAGAAGCAGAAGGTCACCAACATCGTCGAAACGATCGAGGTCGGTGTGCCGGTGCGGGCCGCGTACAACCAGTGGACCCAGTTCGGCGACTTCCCGAGCTTCATGAAGAAGGTCGAGCAGGCCGAAAACGAGTCCGGGGAGAAGATGACCTGGAAGGCGCAGGTCTTCTGGTCGCACCGGAGCTGGGAGTCGACCATCGTCCGGCAGGTGCCGGACAAGCTCATCCACTGGCGGTCCAAGGGTGAGAAGGGATCGGTCGACGGCACCGTCAGCTTCCACGAGATCACCCCGGACCTGACCCGCATCCTGGTGGTGCTGGAGTACCACCCGCAGGGCCTCTTCGAGCACACCGGCAACCTGTGGCGCGCCCAGGGCCGGCGGGTGCGGCTGGAGTTGAAGCACTTCGTCCGGCACGTGATGACCTCCACCGTGCTGGACCCGGACTCGGTCGAGGGCTGGCGCGGCGAGATCGAGGACTCCCAGGTGGTCAAGGACCACGAGACCGCGCTCCGCGAGGAGCGGGAGGCCCGCGAGGAGCAGGGCCGGGCGGAGGAGCCCGAGGATGAGCGGGAGGAACAGCCGGAGGAGGAGCGGCGCCGGCCCGCCGAGCGCGGCCGCCGTCGGCCGCCGGAGCGCCGCCGGCCCCCGGAGGAGGAGGAGTACGAGGCGTACGACGAGGGCGAGGACTACGACGAGGGGTACGAGGAGGAAGAGCCCGAGGAGGAGCAGCCTCCGCCGCGCCGGCGCCAGCCGGAGCGGGCCCGCCGCCCCCAGCCGCGCCAGGAGCGGGAACCCCGGCAGGGACGGGAGCCGCGCGAGGAGCGGGAGTCGCGCGAGGAGCCGCAGCGCCCCCGCCCCGCCGCCCGTCGGGCGCCGGAGGCACCACGACGGCCGGTGGTCCGCCGTCGACGTGAGGAGCGTGACCAGTGAGCATCGCGACGACTAGCGGACGCCAGGGCGGCGCGTTGGAGCGCGGCGGTGGAGGAGGCGGCGGGGGCACTCTGGCCGACGTCGTGGAGACGGTGCTGGACAAGGGCGTGGTGATCGACGCGCAGGTGTCGGTCGCCGTGGTCGGCATCCAGCTGTTGGAGATCAACGCCCGGATCGTGATCGCCAGCGTCGACACGTACCTGCGGTTCGCCGAGACGGTCGACCGGCTGAGCATCGTGCCCAAGGGCACGAAGGGGCTGCCCGACCTGGCGGGGGACGCGGCCGGGGCGGCGACCAAGGGCAAGGCGATCTCCGGCCTCGGCAAGGCGGCCCAGGAGATCAGCGGCGCGGTGGCGGACTCGCTGAGCGACCGCGGCTCCGACCGGGAGCGGGAGCGGCCACGCCGACGCCGGGACGAGGAGCGGTGAAGATGACCGACGAGCAGGCCCAGCCGGCCGGCGAGGCCGGGCTGTTCATCTACGGCATCGTGCCGTCCGACGTGGAGACGACCCCGGACGCGGAAGGGGGTCGGCAACCCGCCGGGCGAGGTGACCGTGGTTCGGCACGGCGACCTGGCCGCGCTCGTCAGCGAGGTCGGGTTGGAGGAGCCGATGGGCCGCCCGGCCGACCTGACCGCGTACCAGACGCTGCTGGACGGGACGGCGGCCGTCGCGCCCGTGCTGCCGGTCCGGTTCGGCACGGTGGTGACCGGGCCGGACGCGGTCCAGGACCTGCTGGAGGCCCACCACGACCGGTTCGCCGCCGCCCTCGACGAATTCGAGGACCGGCTGCAGTACACCGTGCACGGCCGCTTCGACGAGGAGGAAATGATCAGCGACTTCCTCGCCGAGAACCGCTCCGCCGCCGCGCTCGCCGACCATGTGCGCGGCCGGCCGGAGGCGGAGAGCCGGGAACAGCGGATCCGGCTCGGCGAGATGATCAGCCAGGGGGTGGAGCTGCGCCGGGAGGCGGAGAACCGGGCGCTGATCGACCTGCTCACCCCGTACGCGGTGGCGCAAGTGCCGCGCCCACCGAGCAGCGAACTGGACGCGATGAACGTCGCCTTCCTGGTCGCCGCCGACGACGAGGAGGAGTTCGTGCGGGTGCTGGAGGAGTTCGCCGAGCAGCGCCGGGACCTGATCCGGATGCGGCTGCTCGGGCCGCTCGCCCCGTACGACTTCGTCAGCGCCCATCAGCTGGTGGAGTGACGCATGGACATCCTCTGGGGGCTGCTGACCCTGCCGTACGCCCCGATGGCTGACCGCCGTGGTGAAGGTGATCGCGCGGGAGGCGGAGTCACAGCGGTACGACCCGGCCAACATCCGGCGTGAGCTGGAGGAGTTGGATGCGGCGGCGGCCGCTGGCGACATCACCTCGCAGGAGCGTGACCTAAGACAGCAGCAGGTCCTGGACCGGCTGATTGGCACGGGTGGGGGCGCTCGCGGCGCTGCCCCGGGCGCGGGCCGGGCGGGTAACCGGCCGGCCCGCGCCGGGGGGCCACGGGGGACCGGCCAGCGACGGCGTGCCGACCGGCCGGGTGACCCGGACCGGCGGCGGGGAGGTGAGCGAGGTGGCAATTCGCAGCGACGGTGAACGCGTCCGCCGGCGGGAGCCGGAGGGCGGCGACGCCGACCAGTACGACGAGGAGGAGTATGTCGAGCCCGTGTCGGCCGCCGAGGCGGTCCGGGAAGGGCTGCGCCAGATTGTCGAGCTGTCTGGCCGGGACCCGGTCGGAGCCACCTCGATCCAGGCCACCGACGACGGCTGGCTGATCGGGGTCGAGGTGGTCGAGGACCACCGGATTCCCGCGTCGATCGATCTGCTCGGCCTCTACGAGGTCGAACTCGACATCGAGGGCGGCCTGCTGGGCTACCGGCGGGTGCGCCGCTACCAGCGCGGGAAGGGCGAGGTGGGCTGAGATGACCAGACCGCAGGCTCCGTCGGTGGTGCAGAACTCCGGACAGGTCCTGCCCGCAGGCCACGAGCCGGCCAATCTGGGCGACATCCTGGAGCGGGTGCTCGACCGGGGCATCGTGATCGCCGGCGACATCCGGGTCAGCCTCCTCGACATCGAGCTGCTGACGCTGAAATTGCGGTTGGTCATCGCGTCGGTCGACACCGCGCGGCAGATCGGCATCGACTGGTGGGAGCACGACCCGTGGCTCAGCTCACGGGCTCGACCCCCGGTGGAGCCGGGACCGCGTAACCCGGAGGAGGTCGAAGCGGAGCGGCGCCCCCGAGTTGCGGCTCGGGCGCGACGCCGGGACGCCGAAGTGGAGGAGTGGGATGAGTTCGACGGTTGAGGTGGCCGCCGACCGGCCCGCCCCCGTCGCCGCTGCCTGGCTGCACGGCGTGGTCCGGGACGCCGAGCCGGCGACGCTGGCGGCGATCGTCGGGATGGACGGAGCCCCGGTCCGTGCGGTGTCCGCCGCCGGGTTGGTCGCCGTGGTCAGCACCGCGCCGCTGGACGAGTACGGCGAGCAGCCCCTGCGCCGCAACCTGGAGGACCTGGCCTGGCTGGAGCGGGCGGCCCGGGCGCACCACGCGGTGGTCGAGGCGCTGGCACGGCGGGGGCCGGTGGTGCCGGCCCGGCTCGCCACCGTGCACACGAACGACGACCGGGTGGCCGGCTCTCTCACAGCCCGACGGGCCGAACTGGTCGCCACCCTGGACCGGCTGACCGGGCGCGGTGAGTGGGGTGTCAAGGGCTACCTGGTACCGGGAGCGGCTACCGCGAGCGCCGAAGCGGCCGGGGCCGGCCGGGTGGGGACGGCATACCTGCGCCGCCGACGGGCCCAGTTGACCGCCCGTGAGGAACGTCAGCACGTGGCGAGCGCGGCCGCGGACGCAGTGCACGCCGCCCTGTGCGAGTTGGCCGTGGCGGGCCGGCGGCACGCCCCACAGGACCGGCGGCTTTCCGGGGCGTCCACCCCGATGGTGCTCAACGGGGCGTACCTGGTCGACCTCGCGGAGCTGTCCCGCTTCACCGAGCTGGTCGGCTCGCTGAGCGGACGACATCCGGGACTCCACCTGGAGCTGACCGGGCCGTGGCCGGCCTACTCCTTCGTCGCGGAACGACCGGAGCCCGCGCTCACCGTTCGGGAGCAGCGGTGACCGCCGCGCTCGCGCCGAACAGCGCCGACGATCCGTTGGCCTACCGGCCGGTCGCCCTGGTCGACCTGCTCGACCGGGTGCTCGCCACCGGAGTGGTGATCAGCGGCGACATCACCCTGTCCATCGCCGACGTGGATCTCGTCCGGATCTCGCTGCGTGCGCTGGTCGCCTCGGTCGGCGCACTGGCCCAGACGGAGGACGCCGGATGAACGGGCGGGACGAGGCGGCGGAACTGGCCACCGCGCTGGGCGCGGAGTCGTGGCAACCGCCCCGGGTCACCCCGCTGGACCGCCGGATCGCCGTGGACCGCGACTCGGTCGAGCGGGGGCTGGCCAGCCTGGTGCTCACCGTCGTCGAGTTGCTGCGGCAGCTGATGGAGCGGCAGGCGCTGCGCCGGGTGGACCTCGGTGACCTCACCGAGGAGCAGGTCGAGCGGATCGGGGTGACACTGATGGCCCTGGAGGAGCAGATGGTCGGACTGCGCGAACACTTCGGCCTGGCGCCGGAGGACCTGAACCTGGACCTTGGGCCGCTCGGCCCGCTCCTCCCCACGGACTGACCCGAGCCGGCCGACGGCAACCCGGGAGGGGTCGCCGCCGGCCGTCAGATCAGGCCGGGACTCGGACGATGTCGTAGTCCGTGTCCGGCGTGGATTCCACGTCGAAGCGGCCGTTCACCACGTACAGCGCCGAACCGAGCAGGTCACCGGTGGCCGGCGACCGCAGCTCCGGACCGGTGATCTCCCGCTGCACCACTCCGGCCGTGTATTTGGCGTTCATTCGGACCACCGCGATGACGTTGGTCAGGTTCCGGATCACGTAGAGGGTGTGCCCGCGCAGCACCAGGCCGTCGGCCCGCTCCACCGAGTAGCCACCGAGGTCGACGAGGCGGCTGCCGCCGGTGCGGGGGTCGATGCGTACCAGCCGGCCGGGCAGCATCTGCGCGACCAGCAGATCGCCGTCCGGCAGCGCCACGATCCCGTTGTGGTACGCGTCCGGCGTCGCGGCCGGACCGGTGAGCGGGAGCACCCGGAAGTTGCTGGCGGCCGGCAGGCGACCGCCCGGGCCCAGCGGCACCACGTACAGCACCTGTCGGGCCGAATCGGTGAAGTAGACGGCCCACTTGGTGATCACCAGGTCGTTGACGAAGCTGCCCGGCTCGTCGGTGAACTGGTAGTGGGCCAGTTGGGCGCCGGTGCCCGCGTCGTACACGCTGGCGCCGCCGCCGGAGAAGTCGGCGGTCCACAGCCGGCCCTGCTGGTCGAGCTTGAGGCCGGCCTTGTCCTTGCCCGGCACGCCCGGGATCAGCACCGAGCCACGCCCCGTGCGTAAGTCACCCCGCCAGATCGCACCGTCCAAAATGGACCCTACATACACGGTGGTGCCCCGACCGATCGTCAGACCCTCCGGGGTGAACCCGTCGGGTAGGGCGATCCGGGCCGGAAACGGCTTCGCCGGATGAGCGGTCGCCGGTGAGCCGACCGTGACCAGGGTCGCGGCCGCCACCAGGGGAACGACCAGAAGAGAGAACAGCTTGCGCAAGGAACACCGCCTGACGTCGTCGTGGAATTTTCCACTGAGGAATGTGACGTCCTAGGAACACCCTGGGCGGCTCGAAAGGTTGACTCGCTGATCAGTTTTGTTGGCGTCACGACCGGTCGGCGGCGTACCGGGCCAATGAGGCGACCTGGGCCGGGTTCAGCGACGGACGGACCCGGCGACGTGCCGTGGCCACGTGCGCGGCGGTGACGGTGGCGGCGGTCAACGACTCACGCATCGCGGCGAGCGCCGCCTCCCGGACCAGCGCCGCGCAGTCGGCCGCGGAAAAGTCGTCCAGTTCCCCGCCGAGCGCGGCCAGATCGACGTCCGGGGCCAGCGGCACGTTTCGGGACGAAGCTCGCAGGATCTCCGCGCGGGCCGCCCCGTCCGGCGGCGGCACGTAGACCAGCCGCTCCAACCGGCCCGGCCGCAGCAGCGCCGGGTCGACCAGGTCCGGACGGTTCGTCGCGCCGACCACCACCACGTTGCGCAGCGTCTCCACCCCGTCCAGCTCGGTGAGCAGCGCGGCGACCACCCGGTCCGTGGTGCCCCCGTCGCTGGCCTGACCGCGGACCGGCGCCAGCGCGTCCACCTCGTCCAGGAAGATCAGCGCGGGAGCGGCCTCCCGGGCCCGACGGAACAGCTCGCGAACGGCGCGTTCGCTCTCGCCCACCCACTTGGAGAGCAACTCCGCGCCCTTCACCGAGAGCACGTTCGCCCGCCCCGACCCGGCCAGGGCCGTGACCAGGTACGTCTTGCCGCAGCCGGGCGGCCCGTAGAGCAGCACGCCGCGCGGCGGCTGTACGCCGAGGCGAGCGAAGGTGTCCGGGTAGGTCAGCGGCCAGAGCACCGACTCGGTCAGCGTCTGCTTGACCTCGACCAGGTCACCCACGTCGTCGAGGGTCACCGAGGCCAACTCCAGGGTGGAGGCGGCCATCGTGGTCGGCCGGACCACCTCCAGGGCGGCGGTGAAGTCGGCCATCGACACGGTCGGCGTCTCGGCCGACTTCTGCCGCAGCGCCGCCCGTACCCCGGCCTCCCGGACCAGCGCCGCCAGGTCCGCCGCCACGAACCCGGGGGTACGGCCGGCAACCTCGTCCAGTCGGACGTCGTCGGCCAGCGGCACCTGCCGGGTCAGCACGGTGAGCTGCTCGCGGCGCAGCGCCGGGTCGGGTAGCGGGATGCTGATCCGCAGCGACAGCAGGTCCGGCGCGCGCAGGGCCGGGTCGACCGCCTCCGGCCGGCCGGTGGTGCAGACCACGGCGACGCCGGCCCGGACGGCCTCCGCGAGCACCTGCCGGAACACCGTGGCCACCGGGCCGGGCTCGTCCGCCGGGGCGAGCGCCTCGACGTCGGTGACCAGCAACACCGCCGGCCCGCCGGCCCGGACCGCCGTCGCCACGGCGCGCAGCCGGTCGGCGGCGGCCTGGTTGGCCAGCGCGGCCACCTCGGGCGCCCAGAGCGGGTGTACGCGGGCACCGACCCGGGCCGCAACCGCCCGGACCAGCGCTGACTTCCCGGAGCCGGCGGGCCCGCTGAGCAGCACTCCCAGCGAGATGGTGGTGCCCAGCCGGCCCAGCACCTCCCGGTGGTGGAAGCCGAGGTCGAGCAGCTCGGTCAGCTCCTCGGCCTGGGCCCGCAGGCCGGGCAGCTCATCCACGTCGGGCGCGTCGTCGTTCGTCCAGTCCGCCGCCGCATCCGCCGGAGCCGCAGCGGCCGGCGGGTGCCCGCCGGCATTCGCGAGGGGCCGCTCCGCCGGGGTGAGCCGGCCGGGGGCGGAGCCGTGGGTGGTCGGGCCGTGCTCCCAGCCGACCAGCGTGTCCATGGTGACCAGCGCGCCCGCGGCCGGCTCGACCGCGACAACGGTGAGCAGGGTGCTGGTCCAGGCGAACCCGACCGTGTTGGCGAGGCTGCGCCGGGCCGCCTCGATCAGGCCGCGCACCGAGGCGTCCGGCAGCACGTCCTGCGGCAACAGCGACACGTCGTCGCCGGCGGTGACCACCTTGCCCAGCAGGGCGAGCCGGAGCATCTCCGGGCTGACCGCCGCGACCACCTCCACCGGCCCGGCCAGGGTGACCCGGCTCGCCGGGGTCAGGGGTACCGGGGTCACCCGCACCTGACCGCCGTCGCGGAGGCCGAGGTTGCCCAGCGTCAGGTCGTCGGCGTACAGGAGGGCGGTGCTCGCTCCCGGCTCCGCCGCCGCCACGATCCCGGCCGTCTCCCGGCGGCCGGCCAGCCGGACCGGGTCGCCGGGGCGCAGCCCCAGCGCGGTCAGCGCCTCCGGGTGCAGCCGCACGATGCCCCGGCGGGCATCCAGCGCCGCCGGCCGCAGGCTCGCGGTCAGGGTCAGGTCGGGTTGCGCCACCGCCCGACCGTACGCGCCGGCCGCCAGCCCCGCTGGTCAGCGCCGGGGATCAAGCTCGTTCAACAGCGACGGGTCCCGCCGGATCAGCTCGGCCAGCCGGGCCGCCGGGTCCGCGGTCAGCCCGTCCGGGCCGGGTGCCCAGGCTGGCACCGTCCGGCCGGACAGTGGCCAGGCCGGCGGTGGTTCCGGCGGGGGCGCCGACAGCTCCGGGCCGACCGTGACGTCCGGCCCGTCCCAGGAGACCCGCAGTGGGTACGTCCGCCCGGCGTACTCGACGCGGACGGTCACCGCCAGCCCCGGGTGGGCGCCGACGACCTGCCGTACCGCCTCGGCCACCTCCTCGACCGGACCCCACCCGGCCACCTCACCGGGGGTGTCCCGCCCCGCGTGTCGGGCGTCGTGCCGGCCCGGTCCGGCGTTGCGGGTGTCGGTGCGGCCGCTTCCGGGCTGAGCCGGCCGATCGACCTGATCCGGTGGTGGTGTGCTGTCGTCACGGTCGGCGGCCAGCCGGCGCAGCGCCTCCTCGCGCCGGGCCAGCCGGGCCAGCGTTTCGTCCAGGTCGCCCCTCACCAGATCACCCCTTCCCGCCCACGGCCGGAGCCGGTCGGCTCAGGCCCTCCTGTCCCGGGTGGCCCGTTCCAGCGCACGGTCCAGGACGACCAGCAGGGCGTCCCGTACCGAAAGCCGGTCCCGGGCATCGAACTGGACCAGGGGAACATGCTCCCCGATGGCCAGCGCCCACCGGATCTCGCCGAGCTCCAGGGCCAGCCGCCCGTCGAAGGCGTTGACCCCGACCACGAACGGCAGCCCGGCCCGCTCGAAGAAGTCGATCGCCGGGAAGCAGTCGTCCAGCCGGGCGCTGTCAACCACCACCAGGGCGCCGAGCGCACCCCGGGCCAGGTCGTCCCACATGAAGCCGAACCGGGTCTGCCCCGGCGTACCGAACAGGTAAAGCTTGAGGCTGCGGTCGATGGTTACGCAACCGAAGTCCATCGCCACCGTGGTCGTCGTCTTGTGCGACCGGACGCCCGGGTCGTCCACGCCGATCCCGGCGCTGGTCATCTCGGCCTCGGTGGTCAGCGGCGCGATCTCGGAGATCGCGCCGACCGTGGTGGTCTTACCCACGCCGAACCCGCCGGCAATCAGAATCTTGACCGGGATCGGTGGCGCGGCAGGAGGCCGGATCGCCGGTGCCGGCGTCGACCCCGAACCGGCCAGTGGCTGGTACGGCGGCGGTGGCGCGGGCAGCGGCTGACCGGTGCGTCCGAGCGCGGGACCGGTGGTCGGCGAGGTGCCGTAGCGGGCAGCGGCGCTGTTGCCGGCGGGCCCACCGAGCGGGGCGACCGGCCATTCAGGAGATCGCACGGAGTCCATCAATCACTCGCAGGATGAGGTTGGGGTCGAAGGCACCGTCGGCGTCCGTGACGTGCACGTCCAGGTGCCCGGCGGCCCGCAGGTCGCCGACCAGGACCCGGGTCACGCCGAAGTGCAGCCGGGTCCGGGCCGAGAGCTCGGCCACCGAGATCGGCTCGGCGCAGAGCGCGATGATCGCCTGGAGCTCCGGCGCCAGCAGGACGCCCGGCGGGCCGGTCCACCAGCCGCTGTCCGCGCGGACGGTCACCTGCGTCTCCAGGCCGATCGCCGGGTCCGCGCCGGCGACCCGTCCGGAGGTGAGCACGAACGGCCGGGGACCGCCCGGCCGGTCATCGCCGGATTCCGGCTCGGGCAGCGCCGTTGCCGCCGACGCGCCGCCCCCGGCCGGGGGCGGCGTACGCAGGTAGGGGCGGATCCGGACACCGGCTTCCGGGTCCGGATCCTCGCCGGCGACGTCCGGGATCACTGCTGGACGGCGTTCTTCAGCTCGACGATCAGCCGCGGGGTGAGGGCGCCACCGGCCCGTCCGGCGAAGAGCGTCATCTCGTACGCGACGGTACCCAGGTTCGCCGACCGGTCGGCGACCACGCCGAGGACGGATCCGCTGCTGATCGCGCTGATCAGGAGGTAGCCGTCGGCCATGTCGACGATCACCCGGTTGAGGCCGCCGAGCGCGTACCAGCTGGCCGCGCCGCCGGCGAGGCTGGTCATGCCGGAGACCACGGCGGCCAGCCGCTCCGCGTTGGACCGGTCCTTGATCGCCGACATGGCCATCAGCAACCCGTCCGAGGAGACCGCGATCGCCTCCAGCACGCCGGCCGTGCTGGAGGTGAAGGAGTCCAGGAGCCAGTTGAACGTTCGCGCCTCCGGGCTGAGGTCCCCGACGGCGCCGGACGGGCTCTGGTGGTCGACATTGTCGTGCAGGAAGGGGCTGGTCACCGTGATGATCCTTCTTCGTTCCGACGGTCTGGGCTGACTTCGCGGAGAGCACGGGCGACGCCCGCCTCGAACTCGGTGAGGAGCTTGCGGATCTCGGCCGGATCGCCGAGGTGCGGGCTGGCCGCCTGGCAGGGCGGGTCGACAGTGAGGTTCGCCCCGGGTACCCGCCGGCTCAGCAGGGGCCGGCCCGGGGTGGTCCCTGCCGAGCCGGCGGTGTCCGCGACCGTGGGGCCGAGACCGCCAGGTGTGGCGGGACGGTCGACCTTCACGCTCAGCTCGGCTCGGCGTACGCCGGCCTGAAACGCCTCGACCAGCGCGCGGGCGGCGGCCGGGTCGGCGTCGGTGGCGTCCACCGGGCCGACTGGCGCCGTGGCGGCGGGCAGGCTGGCCCCGGGCACCCGTTGCCGGACCCGTGGGCCGGTGGGCGTACCCGTCGGTTCCGGCCTCTCCGGCCCCGGCGCAGTGCGGTCCGGGTGGCCGATGCCGGCGCCGGCGATGCCCGCCCCGCTGGCCGTGCCGCGCCCCGGTCGGCGGGGCAGGCCCGAGTCGGTCGCCGGGAGGTCCACCGGGGCGGCCGGCGTTGCGGCGGAGGCGTCGGCGGGCGCGCTGATCTGCGGCGTGGAGGCAGCGGCGCCGAACGCGTCCCAGGGCCTGCCCGACTCCAGGCTGCGGGTGGCGCGGCTGAGCAGGTCCGAGTCGAAGCCGCCGGGTGCCGCGGGGGCGGCTGCCGTGAGGGACCGGGTACCCCGGCCGGTTTCGTGTGCGGTCAGCGAGCGGCGGTCCCGGTCCGGCACCGCGGCCCGGGCCACGGTGGCCCCGGCCCGGTCGGCAGGGCGCAGCACCAGCGACACCGGCGGGATCTCCAGCCGGGCGGTCACGCCGCCGCCGGTGGTGGCGGCCAGGTTGACCGTCCAGCCGTGGCGGCGGGCCAGCCGGCCCACCACGAAGAGGCCGAGCACCTCGGTCGGCGTCAGGTCGAGCCGTTCCCGGCGGGTGAGCCGGGCGTTCTCCTCGGCCAACCGTTGCTCGGTCATGCCGATGCCCCGGTCCAGCACCGTGATCCGGGCACCGAGCCCGGACGCCTCACCGACCACCAGCACCCGGGTGTGCGGCGGGGAGAAGACGGTGGCGTTCTCCATCAGCTCGGCCAGCGCGAGGACGAGGTCGCCGACCACCGCCGGTGCGGCCGAGATGCCAGCCGGCACCTGCACGTCCACCCGGGTGTAGTCCTCGATCTCGCCGAGCGCCAGCCGGACCACGTCGGCCAGCGGCACCGGCGCGGTGTGCGCGTCGGCCCCGGCAGAGCCGGAGAGCACGACCAGGCTGCCGGCGTTACGCCGTAGCCGGCTGGAGATGTGGTCGAGCCGGTAGAGGTGCTCCAGCCGGCCCGGGTCGGCCTCCTGCTGCTCCAGCCGGTCGATCAGCGCGATCTGCCGGCCCACCAGGTTCTGCGTACGCCGCCCGACGTGGCCGAACATCTGCGCCACGTTGCGCCGGCCGGCGACCTGCCGTTCGACCAGCCGGGCAGCGGTGCTCTGCACCCGGTCGAAGGCCCGAGCCAGGTCACCGATCTCGTCGCGGGCCCGGATGTCCACCGGATCCAGCCGGATCGGCTGGGCGTTCTCCGTCTCGTCGTCGGCGACCCGGACCAGCTCCGCCTCGGCGACCCGGGCGACCCGGTCCGCGGAGAGGGTGAGCCGGGTCAGCGGCCTGGCCACCGTCCGGGCGACGACCGCACTGAGCAGGACGACCATCGCCAGGATCAGCGCCGCCGCGCCGCCGACCAGGTACGCGGCGGTCAGCGCCCGCCGCTGTTCGGCGGTCACCTCGGCGAGTACGTCGGCGACCAGCTTCTTCTCCACGAACTGGCCGAGCCGGATCATCGAGCGGACGGACGGGAAGAGCGCGTCCAGCGGCACGTCACGGATCGCGCCGGCCGGGTCGCGGGCGCTGGTGACCAGGAAGTCGGGGCTGGTACGGGCGGCCACCGCCACGTCGTTGAGCCGTGCCACCTCCAACTGCTCGGGCGTGATCAGGCTGCGGAAGCGCTGGCTGTCCACCTGGAGGGCGGCCATGCAGGCCACGTACCCGGCGCTGGCCTGCGGGCTGTCGGTCGCCTTGACCAGCACGATCAGGGTGGCGCAGGCGCCCAGCCCCTCGTCTGCGCGCAGCAGCCCGTCCAGGGCCAGCACCTGGCGGCCCGGCTGCGTGTCGGTGTCCACGCTGAACGGCAGCCGGAGCGAGTCGATCATTCCCCGGTTGACCGGGCCGAACGCGTCCATCACCTGAATCGGGCTCGCTGACCGGGCGAGCACGGCGGTCCGCAGGTCGATGAGGCTGGACACCCCGTACAGGGCGTGGTCGACCCGGTCGGTCAGCGCGTCGCTCCCCCCGGCCCGTAGGTCGGCGACCCGGTCGTCCACATCGGCGGTCTTGCGGACCAGTTCGGCACGTTCCACCCGGCCGAGCAGGAAGCCCACCGAGAGGATGCGTTCCTGCTGGAGGTCCTGCACCAGGCTGCCGACCCGGCTGGCGAGCCGCACCCGCTCGGCGATGTCGTCGGCGCGCTGCGCCACGGCCACCCGGTCGAGCACCACGGGCACCGCGAGGCCGACCATGCTGAGCAGGGGGATCAGCACGAGCAGCGCGAGCTTGCCGCGGATCCGGAGCCTACCGAGCAGCATCGAACGCCCCCCACTGGGCGGATTCCGGGTCGCGGGTCGCGCCGACCCGTTGCAGCGGCCGTGGGTCGCCGGGTCGGCCGGCGCTGACCGCCGGCTGCCAGAAACCGCCGGACGGAGGGGCGCCGGGGCTCTCCGCGCCCGCTGCGGTCATGGCGGCCCGGCGACGGGCCCGACGGCTGGCGGCGATGAGGAGTGCGGCGAGCCAACCCAGCAGCAGCGCGGCGGCCACCCCGGCCCCGGCGGTCAGCCAGCGGTCCCGGTCCAGCCCGTCGATCCGCTCGGCCAGCAGGGCGTCCAGCTCGCTGAGGATGACCGGCTGGAGCTGGAGGGCGGCGGTGTGCGCATCGAGCCGGGCGGCGGCCAGCCGACCCGGGTCCACCGTGCCGGTGCCGGCGGCCGGGGCGGAGTACGCGGCCAGCGCCTCCACCGAGCGCTGGTAGGTGTCCAGTGGGGTCAGCACGTTCGCGCCCAGGTCCGTGCTCTCCGAGCTGTCCACCGCGGCGCGCAGGTTGTCGACCAGGTCGGCGGCGGGTGCCAGGGCGGCCACCCGCAGGCCGGTCAGCTCGATCAGGCTGCGGGTCTGTTCGGCGGCCGGGCGGCGAGCGGCGAGCGTGTCCAGGTCGGCGAGCCGGCCGGCGGCCACCACCGCCTCGGGCAGCTCCTGGCCGGCGCTGTCCTGGAGGGAGAAGGAGTCGGCGCCCGGGTCGCGCACCAGCCCGGAGCTTTCCCGGACCTTGCGGTGCAGGGCCAACAGCAGGTCGGTGACCTCGCCGTACGCGGTGTAGGCGGACTCGGGGTCGGTGGGGCTGCGGTCCTGCAAGGCTTCCAGCCTGGCCCGCAGCCCGGCCCAGCGTTCCTGGCTGCGCAGCTCGGCGCCGATCCGAGCGTCCACCTCGGCGGCGTCCTCGACCGTGCGGGTCAGCGCCTCCCTGGAGACGGGGCGGCCGCTGACGGCGGCGGACTGGGCGTCGACCAGCGCGCCGGTGACCGGGGCGAGGGCGCGGAGATACTGCACGCCGAGCCGTTCCCGGGCGGCCAGGTCCCGGTCGTCGCTGGTCTGCCGCCAGGTCTGGGTGAGGAGCAGACCCACCGGTGCCAGCAGCGCCGTGATGAGCAGCAGCGGCAGCAGTCGACCCAACATGGACGGCCTTCGACGGACCCGCGGCGCGGGGACTGTCATGTGTGTCTCCTCCGGCGGTGGGCGCGGTGTCGGGTTTCGCCGATGAGTCCCGTGCACCGGACCGGAAAACTAACCGAACCTTCCGGTGGCCAACCCGTCGTCGGTGAGTCGGGTTTGCGTCAGTTCGAGCGATGTCACTGTTCGTCCGTGTTGCCGGCACGCTGCGTCCCGTCGACGGGTGTGACATGACGGGATCGAGGTGGATATCCGCCGAAGATCGGAATTCACGGGATGCGAACTCAACTCACTGTGCCGCGTCGCACGGTGGGCGGTCGCATCCCGTCCGGTCGCCGATCGGGGCAACCGGACGGACGTACGGCGGATCTCAGCCAACGCTCAGCCTGTGGCCCGTACCGTGTGCCGCATGAGATCGCCGTCGCCGGCCGCGTGGTTCCGGCGTGCCCTGCCCACCCGCCGCCGCGCGATCGCCGCAGCGACGGTCGTCGTGCTGTTGGCGGCCGTCGTGACCTGGGCGGTGTGGCCGCAGGGATCGGGTGTGCGCACCGAGAGCGCGATGCTCACCGTCCGCTCCGGACCGGCCGGCGACCAGCCTGTGGACCTGGACACCACCTTCTACCTGCCGGCCGACGCGTCGGCCGGCCGGAAGGTGCCGGCGGTGTTGCTGGCGCACGGGTTCGGCGGCACCAAGGAGTCGGTACGGTCCGACGCCGAGGAGTTCGCCGGGCGCGGTTACGCGGTGCTCACCTGGACGGCGCGGGGTTTCGGCCGCAGCGGTGGCGAGATCCACCTGGACAGCCCGGACTACGAGGTACGCGACGCCGAGCGGCTGCTGGACTGGCTGGCCGCCCGGCCGGAGGTGCGCACCGACGCCGCTGGCGACCCGAAGGTCGGTGTGGTCGGCGGCTCGTACGGCGGTGGGTTGGCGCTGCTGCTGGCCGCCCAGGACCGTCGGGTGGACGCGATCGTTCCCATGATCACCTGGAACGACCTGTCCCGGGCGTTCCTGCCGGAGAGCACCGGCGGGGCGCCGACCGAGGGCGTGTTCAAGAAGGGGTGGGCCGGCCTCTTCTTCGGCGGGGGCGGCAACGTGGGCACCGGCCCGGCCGGGATCTCCGGCGGGGCCGCCGCCCAGCCGCAGGGCGCACCGGCCTCCGCCGGCCCGCCCAGCCCGGATCCGGGCGCCGGCCCGGGCACGGGTCCCGGTGGCGCCCCGGCCGGCGCTGCCGACCCGTCCTGCGGCCGCTTCGCCGCCGATGTGTGCGCCGCGTACCTGCGGATCGCCACCACCGGGCAGGCCGACCAGGCCGCCGTGGACCTGCTGCGCCGCTCCAGTCCGGCGGGCGTGCTGGACCGGATCACGGCACCCACCCTGCTGGTGCAGGGCGAGGCGGACACCCTCTTCCCGCTCGGCGAGGCGGACGCCAACGCGCGGGGCATCGCCGCCGCCGGCACCCCGGTGCGGGTAGCCTGGTTCACCGGCGGGCACGACGGCGGCGCGGGCCCCCGCTCGGACTCGGACCGGGTGAAGTTCCTGACCGTCCAGTGGCTCGACCACTACGTCAAGGGCGAGGGCGAGGCGCCCGGCGACGACTTCACCTGGTCGCGGATCGCCGGCTTCGACGCGCTCGACCGGGGGCTGGTCGCCACCGGCTTCCGTCGCGCCGACTATCCGGGCCTGACCGGCAGCAGCCGCCGGGAGGTGGCGGTCGCCGGTCCGGCGCAGCCGATCGCGAACCCGCCGAACGGCAACCCGGCCGCCATCTCCTCGATCCCGTTCGCCGGTGGGCTCGCGTCGCTGCTGGACGGGGTGGCCGGCGACGTTCCCGGCCAGCACGCCCGGTTCGAGTCGGCGCCGCTGACCGAGGCGGTGGATGTGGCGGGCGCGCCCACCGTCAGCCTGCGGGCCGCGTCGCCGACCGGCGAGGCGGTGCTCTTCGTCAAGCTCTACGACGTCGATCCGGACGGCGCGGCCACGCTGCAGAACGGGCTGGTCGCCCCGGTTCGGCTCACCGGCCTGCCGCAGCGGGTGCAGGAGGCCCGGCCGGTCACCGTGACGCTGCCCGGGATCGTCCGCCGGGTGGAGGCGGGGCACCGGCTGCGGCTGGTGGTGGCCAGCTCCGACCAGGCGTACACCACGCCGGCCCAGCCCACCGTCTACACGGTGGCGGCGGACGGCGCGGTCAGCCTGCCCACGATCAGCGGCGAGCCGATCCCCAGCGCGGCGATCATCTGGCGTTGGGTCCTCGCCGGCCTGCTCGCCGCCATCGCGATCGGCCTCGTCGTGGTCGTCGCCGTGGTCCGGCGCCGGCACCGTCGACAGGACCGCTCGGTGCATCCGGAGTACGCGGACACGCCGCTGGCCGTGCGGCGGCTGCGCAAGGAGTACGCGGACGGCTTCGTCGCGGTGTCGAACGTGGACTTCGAGGTGCACCCGGGTCAGGTGGTGGGCCTGCTCGGGCCGAACGGCGCGGGCAAGACCACCACGCTGCGGGTGCTGATGGGGCTGACCCAGCCGACTGCCGGGGAGATCTACGTCTTCGGCCGCCGACTGGTGCCCGGCTCGCCGGTGCTCTCCCGGATCGGCGCGCTGGTGGAGGGGCCCGGCTTCCTGCCGCACCTGTCCGGCCTGGACAACCTGAAGGCGTACTGGCGGGCCACCGGGCGACCGGCGGCGGACGCGCACTTCGACGCGGCGCTGGAGATCGCCGGGCTGGGCGACTCGGTGCACCGGAAGATCAAGAACTACAGCCACGGGATGCGCCAGCGACTGGCCATCGCCCAGGCCATGCTCGGCCTGCCGGAGCTGCTGGTGTTGGACGAGCCGACCGACGGGCTCGACCCGCCGCAGATCGCCGAGATGCGCCGAGTCCTCCAGCGGTACGCCACGGACGGTCGTGCGGTGCTGGTCTCCAGCCACCTGCTGGCCGAGGTGGAGCAGACCTGTACGCACGCGGTGGTGGTGAACAAGGGCCGGATCGTGGCATCCGGGCCGGTGGAGGAGATCGTGGGCGAGTCCCCGAGCGTGCTCTTCGACGTCACCGATCCGGTGGCGGCGCGGGCGGTGCTGGACCGGCTGCACGGGGTCCGGGTGCTGCCGGAGAGCGACGGCCAGTTGGTGGTCGACACCAACGGCACGGCCCGCAGCGAGGTGGTGGCCGAGCTGGTGCGCGCCGGCATCGGGGTGGATCGGGTGGTGCCCCGGCGGCGTTTGGAGGACGCGTTCCTCGCCCTGGTGGGCGAGAACTCTCGGGGAAGCGGTGACCGGTGATGGCTGGCTCTTCCGTCGAGGCGCCGATGGGCGTCACCGATCCGGCCGGTGCGGCCCGGGGCTACCGGCCGTCGGCCACCATGCCGTTCGGCGCGGAGTTCCGCCGCCAGGCGTCCCGGCGGCGAACCCAGTTGGCGCTCGGGTTCATGGTGCTGCTGCCGCTGGTCATCCTGGTCGCCTTCCAGTTCAACTCCGGCGGGGACGACGACAACGGCAACAACGAGTTCGCCAGCCTGGTCGACCTGGCCACTGCTGGCGGGCTCAACTTCACCCTGTTTTCGATTTTCGTGTCGGCGTCGTTCCTGCTGGTGGTGGTAGTGGCGCTGTTCTGCGGCGACACGGTGGCCAGCGAGGCGAGCTGGGGCAGCCTGCGTTACCTGCTGGCGATCCCGGTGCCCCGGGCCCGGCTGCTCACCGTGAAGCTGGTGGTCGCGCTCGCGTACTCGGGGCTGGCCCTGCTGTTGCTGGCCGGTACCGCGCTGGTCGCCGGCACCCTGCGGTACGGCTGGTCGCCGCTGCGCAGCACGGTCGCCGCGGAGCTGGAGCCGGCCGAGGGGCTGCTCCGGCTGCTGGCGGTGCTCGGCTACCTGGCGGTCGTCCTGCTGGTGGTGGCCGGGCTGGCGTTCCTGCTGTCGGTGACGACGGACGCCGCGCTGGGCGCGGTGGGCGGCGCGGTGCTGCTCTGGATCCTGTCCAGCATCCTGGACCAGATCACCGCGCTCGGTGCGCTGCGCGACTTCCTGCCCACCCACTTCAGCACCGCCTGGCTGGGGCTGCTCTCCACCCCGGTGCAGACCGACGACGTGGTACGCGGCTGTATCTCGGCGATCAGCTACGCGACGCTGTTCTGGGGGCTGGCGTTCTGGCGCTTCACCCGCAAGGACATCACCTCGTAGCCGGCTGACCTCAGAGCCGGATGTCGGGCGGGCTCACCGACGACGGCACCGCGCTCGGCGCTGGCGGCTGGGCCGGCTGCGTCGGCACCGGCGCGGGCGGGTCGGCCTTCTTCCAGGCGCTGACGCCGATCCGGCCGGTGTTGCCCACGTCGATCGGGCCGTCCGGGTCGACGTCCTCGACCGGCTGCCCGGCGGCGGGCGCGACCAGCAGGTACGCCCCGTTGGTGGCCGGCACGGTCGAGTCGGTGACGAGGTTGCGCCAGAGGACGGTGGCGACGGCCCGCTCACCCTTCTGCAGCGTGAACTGCTGGGGCGGTTGGTCGAAGCCCGGGGTGATCTCCTTCGCCCCGGGCACCACCCGCAGGGTGATCGGCTCGCGCTGCTCGTCCAACACGCGCAGCGCCGGATACCCCTTCACCCGGTACGGCCGGTCGCCGCAGTTGACCAGCTCCAGCCCGAGGGCGCGCAGTCCCATGGCGGCGTCCGACCCCCTCGAGCGGACCCGGAGGCCCGACTCCGGGCACCAGAACGGCGGGCTGACGTACGCCGACGGCGTCGGGTTGGGCGCGGCCGTGACCCCGGGCAGCCGGCTCGGGTCATCCCCCGCCTGGCCTCGATGGTCGGCGGGAGCACAGGCGCCGAGCACGAGAGCCATCGCGACCGCCACGCCGGTCCGTCGCCGCGGTGCCGTGCCGTGCAAGGTCATCCGTTGATCCTCGCCCACGCGAGCGTCCGACCGCCGCCCGGCCCTCTGGATCTCATCGGCTCCCGCATCGGCTCCCGCATCGCGCCCCCGGCCTCGCGCCCCGGCCGCGCCCCGGCCGCGCCCCGGCCTCGCGCCGGCCTCGCGCGCCGGCCTCGCGCGCCGGCCTCGCGCCGGCCTCGCGCCGGCCTCGCGCGCCGGCCTCGCGCCGGCCTCGCGCCCCGGCCTCGCGCCGGCCTCGCGGCCCCGGCTTCGCGCCCCGGGCTCGCGGCCCCGGCCTGCCGGCCCGGCCTGCCGGCTGCTGACCCTGTCGAGCTGCCCCATATTTGGACCATCGCCGCGAGGGTTGCGCGGCGACCAGTCACCTGACCGGTTCTGCCGGGCTGGCTGCTCTGCTGGGGCGGCTGCTCTGCCGCCGTTCCCTCTCGGCACGGACCTGACGAGGGCTTTCGGGTGCCTCTGGAGCTGAATCGTTGGGGACATCGCTCGTCCGCGTGTAGCGGCCGGCGGTCATTGACCCGGCACACAGCCGGCATGCTGAGGCAAGCGCACAATCCGGCATCCAGCGGTGGTAACGCCGACGTCCAACCCCGCCCCATATCTGGGGCAGCTCGACAGGGCGTGCAGGCAGTCCGTTACTCCCGACCGCCGGGCTCGTCAGCCCGCCGTCACGTCGCGTCGCCAGCGGTGCCGGCCGCTCTCAGGCTGGCTCGGGGCGGCTCGGGGCGGCGCGGCTCGGGGCGGGCGGGGCGGGGGTGAGGACGGCGTTCAGGAGGCCGGGGTAGAGGCGCTCCAGCTCGTCTCGCCGGAGGCGGACGTAGCGGCTGGTGCCGGCGGCTCGGGTGCGGGTCAGGCCGGCCTCGCGCAGCACCTTGAGGTGGTGGCTGCGGGTCGCCTTGGAGACGCCGAACTCGAAGGTGTTGCAGGCGAACTCGCCGCCCTCGGCGAGCGCCCGGACGATCTGTAGCCGCACGTCGTCGGCGAGTGCGGCCAGCACAGTGGTGACCGGTACGGCGGTCAGGTCGGGTTCGTGCGGCTCCATGTGACCAGTGTAACCGTTGTTCGACAATCGTCGAACAAGTCCCTAGGGTCGGTGTCGTTGGTTCGACGATTCTCGAACATTGGAGCTGACGATGCGTCCCCGTTCCGCCGCCTATCCGCTTCTCGCCGTGCTCAGCTGGGGAGTGATGTTCCCGGTCCTGGCCAGTGCGCTGACCCGGGTTGATCCGCTCAACCTGACCACCGCTCGCTACCTGCTGGCCGCCCTCATCCTGGTCGCCATCCTGCTGCTCCGCGAGGGTGCCGGTGCGCTGCGGCTCGGCGGTCGGGCCGTCGAGGTGGCGGTGCTCGGTGTGGTCGGCTTCGCCGGCTTCAACGTGCTCACCAACCTGGCGCTCGAGCACGCCGCCCCGCAGCAGATCGCCCTCTTCGTGGCCACCACCCCGGTGATCACCCAACTGGTCCGCTGGGCTCGCGACGGCGTACGCCCGAAGCCCCTCCTGCTGGCCCTCTCCCTGGTGGCGCTCCTCGGCGTCGGCCTGGTGATCACCCGCGGGAGCCTGACCGGGCTCGGTCAGTTCGGCCTCGGCGGGCTGATGATGATCGGCGCGGTGCTCGGCTGGGCGATCTACACCCACGGCGCCAGCCAGTTCGGCACCTGGTCGCCGCTGCGGTACACCACGCTGACCGCGCTCGCCGGCACGGCCGCCATGCTCGCCGCGAGCGTGCTCGCCGACGGAATCGGATGGCAGCACGCGCCGGCCGCCGCCGACCTCGTGGCGGTCGCCCCGCAGTTGGCGTACGCCGTGATCATGGGCGCGGTGATCGCGGTGCTGGCCTGGAACACCGGCGTGCAGCGGCTCGGAGCCGCCAATGCCGCCCTGTTCATGAACCTGGTGCCGGTGACCACCTTCACGGTGCAGATCGTCCGCGGCTACCGGCCGGAGCCGATCGAGCTGGTCGGGGCCGCGATCACCATCGCCGCCTTGATCGCCGCGAACCTCGCCACCCGGGCCCGGACCGTGACCCCGTCGCTGCCCCAACCGACTGCGGTGACCGATCCGGTCGCGGTGGTCGACCCGGTGGCGGTGGCCAACCGCTGACCCACCCACTGGGATCTGCGGTGGAGGCGGCGCCCGGCGTTGCCTAGACTCGACGGCACAACTGAATACCTCATCCAGAGGGGCTGAGGGATACGGCCCGACGACGCCCCGGCAACCACCCCGCGCGCTCACCGCTGAGCGACCCGCGGGGCAGGTGCCAATTCCGTCCCCGCCGCACCGTGCGGTGTGGGGAAAGATGAGAGGACTCCTCGACATGACGTCGACGCTCGCCACCCCTGGCATCGACACCTCCTCCAGCCCCGCCCGAGCCCTGGTGTGCCGTGCCTGTTCGGCCCGCTACCCGCTCGCCGCCCAGCACGCCTGTTACGAGTGTTTCGGCCCGCTGGAGGTCGACTACGACACCGCCGCCCTGGCCGCCGTCACCCGTGAGCAGATCGAGGCCGGCCCGAACAACATCTGGCGGTACGCCGCGCTGCTGCCCGCCGGTCAGGACCCGTCCACCCGGGTGACCCTCGACCCGGGGCTCACCCCGCTGGTGGCGGCCCCGCACCTGGCCGCCGAGCTGGGCATCACCGCACCGCTCTGGGTCAAGGACGACAGCGCCAACCCGACCCACTCGTTCAAGGACCGGGTCGTCTCGGTGGCGCTCACCGCCGCCCGCGCGCTCGGCTTCAGCCGGTTCGCCTGCGCCTCGACCGGCAACCTGGCCAACTCGGTGGCCGCGCACGCCGCCCGGGCCGGGGTGCCCTCGGTGGTCTTCATCCCCAGTGACCTGGAGCAGGGCAAGGTCATCACCACCGCGGTCTACGGCGGCGACCTGGTCGCCATCGACGGCTCGTACGACGACGTGAACCGCCTCTGCGGCGAGTTGGTGGAGACCGACGAGTTCGAGGACACGGCGTTCGTCAACGTCAACGTCCGGCCGTACTACGCGGAGGGCTCCAAGACCCTCGGCTACGAGGTGGCCGAGCAGCTCGGCTGGCGGATCCCGGCCCAGGTGGTCATCCCGATGGCCAGCGGCGAACTGCTCACCAAGATTGACAAGGCGTTCTCCGAGCTGGTCGAGATCGGGCTGGTCGAGGCGCCGGCCGGCGGCTGGAAGGTCTTCGGTGCCCAGTCCGCAGGCTGCAACCCGATCGCCACCGCTCTGCACGCCGATACCGACACGATCACCCCGGTCAAGCCCACCGGCATCGCCAAGTCGCTGAACATCGGCGACCCGGCCGCCGGCCTCTACGCCCTGGAGGCGGTCCGCCGCACCGACGGTTGGATGGAGTACGCCGACGACGACGAGATCCGCGCCGGCATCCGGCAGCTGGCCCGTACCACCGGCGTCTTCGCGGAGACCGCCGGCGGGGTCACCGTGGCGGTGCTGCGCAAGCTGGTCGAGTCCGGTCGGCTCGACCCGACGGCGGAGACCGTGGTGTTCAACACCGGTGAGGGGCTGAAGACCATCGACGCGGTAGCCGGCCAGGTCGGCCCGACCCACCACATCAAGCCGTCCCTCCGCGCGGCCCGCGACGCCGGCCTCCTGGGCTGATCACACCCCCCGCCCAGCCCCGCGCCGCGCCGGAGGGGTGGGGCTGGCAGGGTCGGGCGGGGGATAGGGGATCGCCCGGACGGGGGATCGGGCCGATCCGCCGGGTAACTGGCTTTTCGCAGTGAGTGTGGAAAACCCACCGCTCTGGACTTGACGGCAGGAACCGGACGGCGCAAGATGCTCCCTGCGGGAGGGCATTTCGCCGGAGACTTTTGAAGTTCTTGCGACCCAGCGCCGGAGGCGTTGTGCGAGTGTCCCTCCCGACCACGTTCGATCGGGCCAGCGAATATTCGCTGGCCCGATCGCTTTCCCGGGGTGCACGCTCGGCGGCATGAGCATCACCATCGCGTCGTTCGACGGCGCCGACCGAGCTTCGGTCGACGAGGCGTACCGGATCGGCGCGGCGGCCAACGACGCCGATCTCCCGGACTTCCCGCCCTTCTGCCGGCGTCGCTTCGACGCGTTCTTCCACACGCCGATGCCCGGCACCGAGACGCTCTGGGCGCTGGCCCGACTGGACGGCGTACCGGCCGGCTATGTCCAGCTGGACCTGCCGCAGCTCGACAACACCGAAAACGCCACCGCCGAGCTGGTGGTGCATCCCGAGCTGCGGCGGCGGGGCGTCGGTCGGGCACTGCACGAGCACGGGGTACGCCTGCTGCGCGAGCGCGGACGCAAGCGGGTGGTCGCGATGACCGTCTCGGCGCTGCCCGACGGGCCGGCCCGAACGGTGGCGGGTGACGCGTTCGCCGCCGCGACCGGAGCCCAGTCCGCGCTGGCCGAGGTGCGTCGCCGACTCGAGGTCGGCACCATCGACCGGGTCGCGCTGCGGGCGGCGCTGGCCGAGGCGCACGCCCTGGCCGAGGGCTACCGGTCGGTCTGCTGGCAGGGTGCGACCCCGCAGGAGTACGTGGCGGACGTCGCCTACCTGGACGGCAGGCTGCTCATGGACGCGCCCATGGGAGACGTGCAGTGGGAACCGGAGCAGGTGGACGCCGAGCGGATCCGCGGCACCGAACGGGCCCTGGACGCCCGGGGTCGGCGGCGCTACAACCTCGGGGTGCTGCACGAGGAGTCCGGCCGGCTGGTCGCCTGGACGCTGCTGGACGTGGGCGCCTCCGCCGACTGGCACGCGTTCCAACAGATCACCATCGTCGACCCGGCCCACCGGGGGCACCGGCTCGGCCTGCTCGCCAAGATTGAGAACCTGCATCATCTGCTCACCCACGAGCAGGAGGTACGCGTCATCGACACCTTCAACGCGGCGAGCAACAGCTACATGGTGGCGATCAACGAGCGGCTCGGGTTCCGCCCGGTGGACTCCTGGAGCAACTGGCAGCTCACTCTCTGACGGGTATCGGCGCTACTGCTCACGGGCGCTCCTCAGGCATGATGGCGGGCATGACGGAGACCCCGCATCCCCTGTACGACAGGCACGCCGACACCCTCAACCGTGCGCTGACCGCGATCACGGAGCGGGGCTACTGGTCCGCCTATCCCGAGTCCCCCAGCCCTCGGGTGTACGGCGAGACCGCCGCCGCCGACGGCAAGGCCGCCTTCGAGGCGTACCTGGGTGGCGACTTCCCCCTCGACCAGCCGGACACCGGCGACCGGGTCGCCACCGAGGCGAGCCCGTTCGGGGTGGAGTTGGCGGTGCGCTACCCGCACGCCGGTGTGGACCAGTTGGTCGCCGCCGCCACCGCCGCGCTGCCGGCGTGGCGCGACGCCGGCCCGCAGGCCCGGGTGGGCGTCTGCCTGGAGATCCTCGACCGGCTGCACAAGAACATCTTCGAGCTGGCCAACGCGGTGCAGTTCACCAGCGGCCAGGCGTTCGTGATGGCCTTCCAAGCGGGCGGCGCGCACGCGCTGGACCGGGCGCTGGAGGCGCTGGCGTACGCGTACGCCGAGATGACCCGGCACCCGGCGACGGCCGGGTGGGAGAAGTCCGCCGGCAAGGGTGACCCGCTGCGGATGACCAAGACGTTCCACGTGGTGCCCCGCGGGGTGGCGCTGGTGATCGGCTGCAACACCTTCCCGACCTGGAACTCGTACCCGGGGCTGTTCGCCTCACTGGTCACCGGTAACCCGGTGATCGTCAAGCCGCACCCGCGCGCGGTGCTGCCGCTGGCCATCACCGTGAAGTACGCCCGGGAGGTGCTCGCCGAGGCCGGCTTCGACCCGAACCTGATCACGCTGGCCGCCGAGACGCCCGGCGAGAAGCTCGCCAGCGACCTGGCCCTGCACCAGGCCGTGAAGATCGTCGACTTCACCGGCTCCACCGAGTACGGCGACTGGCTGGAGACGCACGCCCGGCAGGCGGCGGTCTACACCGAGAAGGCCGGGCTGAACACGGTGGTGATCGACTCCACCGACGACTTCGCCGGCATGTGCCGCAACCTCGGTTTCACGCTGACCCTGTACAGCGGCCAGATGTGCACCACCTCGCAGAACTTCCTCATCCCGGCCGGTGGCATCGAGACCGACCAGGGACACAAGAGCTTCGACGAGGTGGCCGGCGGGATCGCCGCGGCGGTCGGCAAGCTGACCGCCGACCCGGCCCGGGGTGTGGAGCTGACCGGTGCCATCGTCAACGACGGGGTGCTGGAGCGGCTGGCCGAGGTGACCAAGGTCGGCGAGCCGGTGCTGGAGTCGCGGGCCGTCACGCACCCGTCGTACGCCGACGCGGTGGTGCGTACCCCGACCATCGTGAAGCTGGGCGCGGACGACGCGGAGACCTACGGCCGGGAGTGGTTCGGGCCGATCTCGTTCGCCATCGCCACCGACTCCACCGCGCACAGCCTGGAACTGCTACACCGGACGGTCGGCGAGAAGGGCGCGCTCACCGCGGGGGTCTACTCCACGGACGAGGCGGTGCTGGACGCGACCGAGGCGGTGGCGGTGGAGGTCGGGGTGCACCTGTCCTGCAACCTCACCGGCGGGGTCTTCGTGAACCAGTCGGCGGCCTTCTCCGACTTCCACGGCAGCGGCGCCAACGCGGCGGCCAACTCGGCGCTGACCGACGGCGCGTACGTGGCGAATCGGTTCCGGATCGTGCAGTCGCGGCGGCCTGTCTGATCGTTGGTCTTTGGTTGCTGTTGGGGTTTCCGGGGCAGCCCGCCCCGCTCCGGGCGGTCAGGCTTGATCCCTGCGGGGCGGGCTGCCCCGGAAACCCTCTCGGCGCACGCTAGGCGCGACGCAGCCGGCTCTTGGAAAACATCACCGGGGTTCTGCCTTGGGAGGGTTCTTGGGGTTCAGGCTGGTCGTCGCATTTGGAGTTCGGTCAGCGCGGGGATGGTCGGGTGCGGGACGCGTACGCCGGTGTCGGTGAAGCCGAGCCGCTGGTAGGCCCGGTAGGCGCGGTTGTTGCCGACCACCACCTCCAGCAGCAACTCCGGCCGGCCACAGGCGCGCGACCAGGCGGCCACCTCGTCGACCAGCTCGCCGAGTAGCCCCATGCCCCGCCAGGCCGGCGTGACGTAGACGGCGTAGATCACGGTCAACCCCGCCTCGTATGGCGCGGCCGTGCCCCCGGCATGCCCGACCAGCCGGCCTCCCGGGTCGGCGATGAACTGCGCGGTACCGGACCCGGTCGCGGTGGACGCGACCCGGGCGGCGTACTCGGTGTGGGAGCGGGCCGCGGCCTCGGCCACGGTCTCCAGGAAGGCCAGCGGTGCGTCGGCGAGCATCTCCAGGCGCAGCGCCCGCATCCGGGCGGCGTCCTCCGGCCGGACCCGACGGACCTTCGCCTGCCGGAGGGCGACTCCGCCCGGATCGGTGGTCATGCCCGCATGCCTATCACAGGGGTGGACGACGGTTTCGGCGTGCTCGATCGCCGCCGGACGGCCGGCGGGCTGCCCGCGCCGTGGTAGTCATGAGCGTGGATCGGGTTGATCGAAAACGAGGCCGACTTCGTGCTGTCGGAAACGGCGCCGATGCGCCCGATTTGTGGTCGTGCGCGGCCGTCACTCCTCGTGTAGCGTGCGATTTCGGTCACCTGTTTCAGCGGTAGTCATCGATCGCCGAGTGGGTGGTCCGACGGCGCCGGCCCGTGCCGCGCGCCAGGGGCATGGCACGCCGCGCAGAGTGAGGAAGTGCACCGTGGCACAGGGCACCGTGAAGTGGTTCAACGCCGAAAAGGGTTACGGCTTCATCGCCGTCGACGGCGGTCAGGACGTGTTCGTCCACTTCTCCGCGATCGAGATGGACGGCTACAAGGCGCTGGACGACGGTCAGCGGGTGGAGTTCGAGATCGCCCAGGGCCAGAAGGGTCCGCAGGCGGAGCGGGTGCGCGTCGTCGCCTGAGCGGGCACCGCCAGTAAGGCCGCCGGCCCGGGGCTGCGCCGCGCGGCCGGACCCTGGAGGATCGTGAACCGTTCCAGCCGTTGCTGAGGAGGGTTCATGTCCGACCAGCCGCCCCCGGCCGTCCCACCACCGGGTCAGCCCGACCCGTCCGGCCCGCCGCCCGGTGGTGACCCGACCGCGCCCGGTGCCGCTGGGCTCCCGCCCGGGGGCACCCCGCCCGGCGGGGACCCAACCGCGCCGTCCCCCTGGGGCCCGCAGCCGGGGACCCCGCCCGGCTGGGATCCGACCGCGCCGCCCGCTTCGGCTGGAGGCCCGCCGCCGGGCAGTCCGCCCGGCTGGGATCCGACCGTGCCTGCTTGGGGGCCGCCACCGGGCGCGCCGCCGCAGGGCTGGGTGTTCCCGCCCACCGGCGGCTACCCGATCGGTTCCGGGCCGTACGGTGGGCAGCACTGGTATCCCGGGCCACCGGCCGCCGGGTGGTATCCGCCCGGCATCGACCCGTCCGACCGGCTGGTCACGCCGCCCGGCGCCGGGCTGAGCGGTTGGTTCAACCGGTGCCTGGGTGCGCTCCAGCGCGGTTGGCGGTTGCTGCTGCCCATCCTGCTGCTCACCCAGGTGCTGCCGGCGGCGGTGCTGTCGGTGCTCTCGCTCGGGCTGGATCCGACCGCGGAGTGGGACACGAACGCCGTCGACGAGTCGACCTCGCTGCCCGACAACTTCTTCACCGACCTGGCGTCCTTGTTCCTGGTGATCATCGTCGGCAGCGTGCTGATCGGGTTGGTGCAGTCCGTGGGCTGGGCCGCCGGCAGTTGGGTGATCACCCGTCAGGCGGCCGGTGGGCCGGTGAGCTTGGGTGAGGCGCTGCGCTACGGCGTGCGCCGGGCGCTCGGGCTCTGGGGGTGGACGTTGGCGATCAGCCTGATCGTCGGCCTGGGCATCTGCTTCTGCATCCTGCCCGGCATCTACCTCACCTTCGCGCTCAGCATGGCCGGGCCGGTCTATCTCTTCGAGCGGCACAACCCGATCGGCCGGTCGTTCAGGATGTTCCACGACCGGTTGGGGTTGCTGCTGGGGCGGGTGGCGCTGGTGGGTGCGGTGGTGATTGTCGGCACCTTCGTCGCGAGCGTGCTGGAGGGGGTCGGCACCGCCCCGTTCGGAGTCGATCCGCTCGCCGCTCCAGGTTCCGCGATCGGCGTGGTGCTGGTTCTCGCCCTCGGAGCGGTGCTGGCTCTCCCCGCCTATCTGGCGCAGATGGTGGGGCTGCTGGTGACGTACGCCGAGCAGCGGGCTCATGAGGGGCCGGTGAACAGCGCCGGGCTGGCCGCGGAACTCGGCTGACAGCGGCAGTCGTGCTTGCACTCGGCAGGGGAGAGTGCTAAACAAGGTATTGGCACTCGCATACCGCGAGTGCCAATGGTCGGGACGGTGGGGCCAGGTTGCACCGGCGTGGAGACGCCGGGGCGGCACATGGCCGGTCGTCGCGGGCTATCCGGCCCGGCCGAAGGACGTCGTCGTCGCCAGGTGGCGACGTCCCAAGGTGCGTACACCAGGCGGCCCATCCGAGGCACACATCTCGGGTGGCCCGTGAGTGTCCAGGAGGACAACGCCGTATGGCCAAGATGATCGCGTTCGACGAAGAGGCGCGCCGCGGCCTCGAGCGAGGCATGAACCAGCTCGCTGACGCCGTAAAGGTGACCCTCGGCCCCAAGGGCCGCAACGTCGTGCTCGAGAAGAAGTGGGGTGCCCCCACCATCACCAACGATGGTGTGAGCATCGCCAAGGAGATCGAGCTCGAGGACCCGTACGAGAAGATCGGCGCTGAGCTGGTCAAGGAGGTCGCCAAGAAGACCGACGACGTTGCCGGTGACGGCACGACGACGGCGACCGTCCTGGCCCAGGCCCTGGTTCGTGAGGGCCTGCGCAACGTGGCCGCTGGCGCCAACCCGATGGCCCTGAAGCGGGGCATCGAGGCTGCGGTCGCGAGCGTCTCGGAGGAGCTGTCCAAGCTCGCCAAGGACGTCGAGACCAAGGAGCAGATCGCCTCCACCGCCTCCATCTCTGCTGGCGACAGCACCGTCGGCGAGATCATCGCCGAGGCGATGGACAAGGTCGGCAAGGAAGGCGTCATCACCGTCGAGGAGAGCAACACCTTCGGCCTGGAGCTTGAGCTCACCGAGGGTATGCGCTTCGACAAGGGCTACATCTCGGCCTACTTCATGACCGACCCGGAGCGCATGGAGGCCGTCTTCGACGACCCCTACCTCCTGATCGTCAACAGCAAGATCTCGTCGGTCAAGGACCTGCTCCCGATCCTGGAGAAGGTCATGCAGTCGGGCAAGCCGCTGCTGATCATCTCCGAGGACATCGAGGGCGAGGCCCTGGCCACCCTGGTCGTCAACAAGGTCCGGGGCACCTTCAAGTCCGTCGCCGTCAAGGCGCCGGGCTTCGGTGACCGCCGCAAGGCCATGCTCGCCGACATCGCCATCCTCACCGGTGGCCAGGTCATCAGCGAGGAGGTCGGCCTCAAGCTGGACGCCGTCGCCCTCGACATGCTGGGCCGCGCCCGCAAGGTCGTGGTGACCAAGGACGAGACCACCATCGTCGATGGTGCCGGCGACGCCGAGCAGATCCAGGGCCGGGTCAACCAGATCCGGGCCGAGATCGACAAGAGCGACTCCGACTACGACCGGGAGAAGCTGCAGGAGCGGCTGGCCAAGCTGGCCGGCGGCGTTGCGGTGATCAAGGTCGGCGCGGCCACCGAGGTCGAGCTCAAGGAGCGCAAGCACCGCATCGAGGACGCCGTTCGCAACGCGAAGGCCGCCGTCGAAGAGGGCATCGTCCCGGGTGGTGGCGTCGCGCTGGTGCAGGCCGGCAAGACCGCCTTTGACAAGCTGGACCTGGTCGGCGACGAGGCGACCGGTGCCAACATCGTCAAGGTCGCGCTGGACGCCCCGCTGCGGCAGATCGCCGTCAACGCCGGCCTCGAGGGCGGCGTTGTGGTGGAGAAGGTCCGTAACCTCGAAGCGGGTCACGGCCTCAACGCCGCCAACGGCGAGTACGTGGACCTGCTGGCCGCGGGCATCATCGACCCGGCCAAGGTGACTCGTTCGGCGCTGCAGAACGCCGCCTCCATCGCGGCGCTCTTCCTCACCACCGAGGCCGTTGTCGCGGACAAGCCGGAGAAGACCCCGGCTGCCCCGGCTGGCCCGGGTGGCGGGGACATGGACTTCTGAGTCCAGTTCCGACACCGAACGGGGCGGGCCGCTGACGCGGTCCGCCCCGTTCGTCGTCAGGTGGGCAGGGGGCGCTGGTTGCGCCGCTTCTGCGCCCGGTCGTACGGCGGAGGCAGTTGGATGGGAGCGTCCACCATCTCCTGCGGCTCCTCGATCACCGGTTCTGCCATCTCGGCCAACTGCTCGGCGTCGCCGTAGTCGAGCCGGTCGAACGGCAGTTGGCCGGGGAGTTCGCCGACCGGTTTCCAGGTGACGGGCGGGCCGTCCTCGGTCTGGTCGTCATCCGTGGTCATGGCTGCCTCCTCTACCGAAACGGTAGGGGGCGTCGATGCCCGACGCGGGCGAATGGGACTATCTGGGTCTATATCCTATTCGCCCGTTATTCGCCGTTGAGCGTCCGTCGGTACAGGAAGAAGACCCGCTCGATCCGGGCGCCCGCGCTGCCCGAATAGAACGGCACCGGCCCGACCCAACCGATCTGCGCCCGGTCCAGCCCCGCCGACCGTTGGTCGCGTAGGCAGCGCCGCAGCAGCACCCCGCCGATGCCCGAACCCTCGGCGGCCGGCGCGGTGCCCATCGGCCCGAACCAGCTCGGTCGGGACGAACCGTAGGCGGCGAAGCCGAGCAACTCGCCAGCCCGCTCCGCCAGGTGGCAACCGGCGCCCTCGCGACCCACCGACCCGGCCAGCTCCCCGTCCCACGCGCCACCGAAGGTGGACCGGGCGAACGCGGCCAGCGCCGGTAGGTCCGCCGGCTCCGCCCGACGTACCGTGATGCCCTGCCCGGCCAGCCGCCGCTCCGCCGCCTCGGTGGACCGCAGCGCCGGCGACTCGTCGTACGACAGGTCGGCGGTCATGTTCCAGGCGGTCCGATCCTGTCGGTAACCCAGTGCCAGGGCGGTGCAGACCGCCGGGGTGTAGCGCACGTCGATGCCCGGCCAGGCGTAGTACGGCGGGTTCCCGGCCAGCAGCACCTCGGTCGCCCCGCGCTCGGCGAGCACCCGCTCGGCCCGCCTCAGCAGCGCCCTGCCGACACCCCGGCGACGCTGCTCCGGAAGCACCGCGACCAGGTCCACGTGCCCGAGACCCGGGTCGGCCGATGACACCGAGCAGAGCAGCACTCCGACCAGGTCCCCACCCCGATACGCGCCCAGCCCGACGACCAGCCGGTCGGCGGCGGCCCGGGGCCAGAGCGCGTCCACCACAGGCCCCGCCTCGGTGGCGTCCTCCGGCAGGTCGAGCGCCTGCTCGCAGAGCCGCACCACGGCGGGGGTCAGGTCGACGGTCAGCTCGGTGATGGTGATCTCGGCGTCCATGGTCGCGACCCTAGATCACCGAGTACCGGTTTCGACTCCCGCCATCGTGTTGATGAGGACAGCCGCAGGCTCAGGGCCGGGCGGCTCGGACGGCGGCGTAGGCGTCGACCTGGCCGGCCCCGGTGACGTTCGCCGGGCCGCCGCAGGCGTCCGCCGCGTTGCGGGAGCGGTAGGTCGGCACGGCCGGCGTGGCGGTGTCCCGCAGGATCTGCCGCGTCCGGGCCAGGTCGCCGACCAGCGCCGGGTTCGCCGACCACATCAGCGCCACCACCCCGGCCACCTGCGGGGTAGCCATCGAGGTGCCGTCGAGCGCGGCGTACCCCCCGCCCGGCATGGCCGACACCACGTCCACGCCCGGCGCCAGCACGTCCGGCTTGCGAAGGCCGCCCGGCACTGGCCCCCGCGAGGAGAACTCGGCAACCCGTCGGTGCGCGTCCACCGCGCCCACGGTCAACACGTCCGGGTACGGCGCGGGCGGGTCGGCGATCGACTCGCACCATGGGCCGGTGTTGCCGGCCGCCGCGACCACGAAGATCCCGGCGGCATCCAGCGCGGCGGTGGCCGGTCGCAGCACACCCGGGTCGCAGCCCTCGATCGGTGGGCAGCCCCACGAGTTGGTCAGCACCTGCGGGGCGCGCTCCGGCCGGCCGTCGGTGAACGGGTCACCGCCGGCCGGGAAGGGCGCCAGCATGAACTGAAGGCATTCCAGGTAGTGCCCCGGGCTGCCCAGGTTGCGGTCCAGGTTGACGCAGCCCACCCACTGCGCGTCCGGCGCCACCCCGATGCCGCCCCGCCCGACCGCGCTGCCCACCGTGTGGGTGCCGTGCCCGCCCTGGTCGGTCGGGGTCCGGGTGCCGTCCCACGGGTCGAACCAGGAGTCGTCCCCGCCCCGGAACCCGGCCCGCAGCGCCGGATGGGTGCCGTCCACCCCGGAGTCCGAGCTGCCCACCACGATGCCCGCGCCGGTCACCCCGAGCTGCGACCAGACCCGGTCGGCGCCGAGTTGGCGGATGTTCCATTCCGGACCGGTCGGCGCGGGGGCGGTGCCCCGGCTCTGCCCGGCCGGGGCCGGCAGTGGCCGCAGTCGCTGGCTGACCAGCACCCGGGCCACCCCCGGTCGGCGCTCGAGCCAGGCCCGCACCGCCGGACCGCCGTCCACCTCGACCGCGTTCACCAGGTAGTACGACACCGGGTTGAGCCGCAGCCGGGTCAGCTCCCGACGGAGGTCGGCCTGGCTCCGGTCGGCGGTGGTCACCAGTCGCCGGTACACCTCCGCCGCCCGGGCCTCCCGCCCCGCCCGGCCCGGCACACCGGCCGGCACGCCGGTCAGGTCGGCCTGCTCGCGCAGCACCACCAGCAGCCGTTCGCCGTACAGGCCGGGCTGCCCGGGCCCGACGTCGACGACGACGGCCGTGACCAGCAGCACCACTGCGGTCAGCGCGGCCATCCGCCGGCTCGGCGTGCGGGCCGCCGGCCGGGCCAGCAGCAGCGCGTACCCGATGGCGACCAGGACCGCGACGGCGAGCCCGACACCGGCGGCGGCCGCTACCCAGAACGGCACGTCGCGGGTGCCGGCCAACAGCACGCTGATCTCTTCCGGGTCGGTGAAGGCCAGCGGGCCGAGCACGGTCAGGCCCACCAGCCAGCCGGTCGCCGCCCGACCAGCGCGCCCGGCGTCCGCCGTCGGTTCCCCGGCGTCTGCCGTCCCGTCGGCGGCCGGACGCCAGGTCGCGGCCCACAGGGCGGCCAGCGCGAAGCCCACCGGCGGCAGGGTCAGCAGCGCGGGTAGCTGCGCGCCGGACTGGCCGGTGCCGGCCGCGAGCAGCAGCAGCGTCACCCCGGCGACCAGGCCGCCGACCAGGACCAACCGGGCCGGCCGGGGAGGCCGGCCGATCGCGAACCGGGACCAGAAGGCGGCGTCCAGCAGCGTCGCGGCCAGCGCACCGAGTGCGGCCGCCGCCAGCAGGGCGAGCGCGGTCTCCAGCAGGCCGCCGAGCGCGCCCAGCCAGGCCCACGGCAGCAGCAGCGCCAGCCCGGCGGCGACCGCGAGCAGCGGCACCGGACCGGGCCCGGCCGGCCTCCGCCCGGGTCCGGCCGAGCCGCCGATGATGTCCGCCAGCGCGGCGCTTCCAGTCGGCTCGGGGGCACTGGCGATGTCGCCGGACGCGGCGCTTCCGATCGGGGGTGCGGCGGCGTCCCTGCCGGGCGTCGCGCCGATCGACCCGCCGGACGTTGAGCGGCGCGCCGAGCGGCGTGCCGTCCAGCGCAGCACGAGCGCGGTGAGCGCCGCCGTGGCGGCCAGCGCGGCGAGGTACGCCTCGTGGTGCACCGGCGGCACGATTCGCAGCAGCGTGAGCACACCGAGCGCGAGCGCCCCGCCCAGCCAGGCCCGGCCGGTGGCGCGGACCGCGGCCGACCGGGGCAGCAGGGCCAGCAGCAGCGCGGGCGTGCCCACCAGCACGACGGTGGCAAGGCCCAGCAGCGGCCAGAGCGAACCGATCCGGTCCCGTCCGAAGCCCAGCAGCACCTGGTCGGTGAGCCAGCCACCCGCCTGGGTGGCCACGGTGACCCCCACCGTCCAGCAGCCGGCCAGCACGGCCGCGACCACCGGCCACGGACTGGCCCGGCCCGGGTACGACGGCTGGTGGTGCGACGGTGGACCAGCGGGTGACGGAGAGCCGACCTGCATGACGTGAACAGTACGGGGCGGGCGGCGCATGTCGGCACGATGGCATCGGCGGTTACGGTGGACAGGTGCGCGACCCCAATATCTCCCGATCCGTAGCCGGTCAGCTCTCGCCGGTCCGCCGCGCTGCCGACCTGCGCCGACTCCGCGGCGAGCGCTTCGACGTGCTGGTCATCGGGGGTGGGGTGACCGGTGCCGGCGCCGCCCTGGACGCGGCCTCCCGGGGCCTGAAGGTGGCCCTGGTCGAGGCACGCGATCTTGCCGCGGGCACCTCCAGCCGGTCCAGCAAGCTCATCCACGGTGGTTTGCGCTACCTGGAGCAGTTGGAGTTCCACCTGGTCCACGAGGCGCTGACCGAGCGCGGCCTGCTGGCCACCCGGCTCGCGCCACACCTGGTCCGCCCGGTGCCGTTCCTGGTGCCGCTGCCGGCCGGTCGGGGCCTGCGGGACCTGCCCGCCCGGATCTTCCGCCGCTCGTACTACGGCGCTGGCGTCGCCGCCTACGACGCCTTCGCAGGGGTCTTCGGCGGTGGCCGGGGCATGCCTCTGCACCGGCACCTGACCCGCGAGGGTGCCCGGCGGATCTTCCCGAGCCTGCGGGCCGACGCGCTGGCCGGGGCGATCCGGTACTACGACGGGCAGGTCGACGACGCCCGGCTGGTGGTCACGCTGGCCCGCACCGCGGCCAGCCTCGGCGCCACGGTGGTGAGCAGCGCCCGCGCCGTCGGGCTGATCCGGCAGGCGCGTGAGGTGACCGGCGTCCGGGTCCGTGACCTGGAGGCGCCGGCCGGCTCACCGGACGCGGAGTTCGAGGTGCACGCCCGCACCGTCATCGCCGCCACCGGGGTGTGGAGCGACGACATGTCCCGGATGCTCAACGACGTGGGCCTGCGGCCCGGCGTCCGGGTGCGCGCTTCCAAGGGGGTGCACCTGGTGGTGCCCCGCTCGGCGATCACCGGCGAGACCGGGCTCATCCTGCGTACGGCGAGCTCGGTGCTCTTCGTCATCCCGTGGGGCGGGCACTGGATCATCGGCACCACCGACACCGATTGGCGGCTGGACAGGTCCCACCCGGCTGCCTCGGCCCGCGACATCGACTACCTCCTGCAGCAGGTCAACGTCGTACTGGACCGGCCGCTGACGACCGCCGACATCGAGGGCGTCTACGCCGGGCTGCGTCCGCTGCTGGCCGGCGAGGCCGACTCCACCTCGAAGCTGTCCCGGGAGCACGCGGTCTTCGAGCCGATGCTCGGGCTGCTGCTGGTCGCCGGCGGCAAGTACACGACGTACCGGGTGATGGCCTCCGATGTGGTCGACCGGGCCGCCAGGCGGTTGGGCGGGGCGCGCGCCTCGCGTACCGCCGACCTGCCGCTGCTTGGCGCCGACGGCTACCCGGCCATGTGGCGGGACCGGGCCGACCTGGCCCGCCGGCACGGCGTACCGGTGGGCGTGGTGGAGCACCTGCTGGAGCGGTACGGCACCCTCACGCTGGACCTGCTGGCGCTGGCCGACGCCGATCCCCTGCTCGCCTCCCCGCTGGCCGGTGCCCCGGAGTACCTGGCCGCGGAGGTCACCTACGCGGCGCGGGCCGAGGGCGCCCTGCACCTGGAGGACGTGCTGACCCGGCGGACCCGGATCTCCTTCGAGACCAGCCACCGGGGGCTGGAGTCGGCGGAGCACGCCGCCGAGTTGATGGGCGCGGTGCTCGGCTGGGACGCGGCCACCCAGGCACGCGAGGTCGAGCACTACCGGGCACGGGTGGAGGCGGAGCGGCAGTCCCAACTGATGCCGGACGACGCCGCTGCGGACGCGGCCCGGCTCGGCGCTCCGGACGTTCGGGGCTTCGCGGCCGACCGGGGTGGCGACGACGATCAGGCTGAGTTGCGCCCGTCCACTCGGTGACGAAAAGAAACGTTACCGAAGGGTAACCATCGATACCGGCCCGGATGGTGGTTTCGGTCGAACCTACGGTGGGGTAGGTTTCCGCGCGTGCTGTACCGCGCGCCCTCCCGCCTGCTCATTCCCCTTCTCGCTGCGGCGCTGGCCAGCGCCCTGACCGGGTGCTCGCTGTTCGACCGGAACGGCGGCGACACACCGGGGGTGCAGTCGGCCGGAGCCGCGGCCGGCGGGCCGGCGCTCGAGGTTCCCACGACGGTCGCCGCGGGGCAGGTCAGCCTGCTCCAGAGGCTCGGGGCCGACGGCCCGCTGCGCACGCTGAGCGTCGAGCGGGACGGGGCGTGGCAGTGCCTCGACTGTGCCGGTGACGGGGTCACCTCCCGGGGCACCCTCGCCCCGGAGCAGACCGAACGGCTCCAGGTGCTGCTCGCCGACCCGACGCTGGCCAAGGAGACCGATCAGGTCCGGCAGTACCGGCCGACCTGCATCGACGCGCTGACCTCCAGCCTGCTCACCTCCGCCGGGCTGGTCACCTCGCAGGACTGCCCCGGCGAGGAGCGCACGAAGGTCGCCGGGGAGATCCTGCTGCTGCTCACCCAGGCGACCCCGGCCGAGGTCGAGGGCTGATCCTGCACCGAGGCGTCGGCCGGGCCTCGCCGGGTCCGGGTCCGGGTCCGGGTCAGAGCACCTTGCCGGGGTTGAGTAGGCCGTCCGGGTCCAGCGCCGACTTGATGGCGTGGTGCACCCGGACCCCGACCGGGCCGATCTCCCGGGCCAGCCAGTCCCGCTTGAGCAGCCCCACGCCGTGCTCGCCCGTGCAGGTGCCGCCCAGGTCCAGGCCGAGCTGCATGATCTCGTCGAACGCCCGCCGACCCCGTTCCAGGCTCGCCGGGTCGGCCCGGTCGACCACGATGTTCGGGTGCATGTTGCCGTCTCCGGCGTGCCCCACCACGCCGATCGGCACGTCGCAGTCCACCGCGATTCGGGCCACGCCGTCCAGCAGGGCGGCGAGCGAGCCGCGCGGCACCGCCACGTCGTCGATCACCAGGCCGCCGTTGCCGCCCGGGTAGGCGTCGGCCGCGAACTTCTCCATCGCCGGGTGGGCCAGGCGCCGGGCCTGCAGCAGCGCCGCCGCCTCCACCGCGTCGGTGGCCACGTAGACCTCGTCGGCGCCGGCTGCCTCGCACACCTCGGCCAGGCCGGCCAGGTCGTCCGCGGCCCGGCTGCCGGTGTCCGCGGCTGCCAGCAGCAGAGCCTGGGCGTCGGTCCGCAGCCCCATCGGCTGGTACGCCTCGATCGCCCGCAGGTGGGTCTGGTCCAGCAGTTCCAGCAGGCTGGGGGTGAGCCCTCGGGCGGCGATCTCGGCCACCGCCGCGCCAGCCGCCGCAGTGGAGGGGAAGACCGCCACCAGGGTCAGCGATTCGGCCGGGGCGGGGCGCAGCGCGACGGTCACCTCGGTGATCACCCCGAGGGTGCCCTCCGAGCCGACGAAGAGCCGGGTCAGGTCGTAGCCGGCCACCCCCTTGGCGGTACGCCGGCCGGTGCGCAGCACCTCGCCGGAGGCGAGCACCACCTCCAGGCCGAGCACGTACTCGGTGGTCACGCCGTACTTGACGCAGCACATGCCGCCGGCGTTGGTGGCCACGTTGCCGCCGATGGTGGACGACTCCCAGGAGCCGGGGTCCGGCGGGTACCAGAGCCCCTGCTTGGCCACCGCCGCGGCCAGCGCCGCGTTGACCACCCCCGGCTGGACCACCGCGATCCGGCTCACCGGGTCGATCTCCCGGATCTCGTCCATGGCGACGGTGCTCAGCACCACCGCGCCGTCCACGGCGTTGGCCGCGCCGGCCAGCCCGGTCCGCGCGCCCTGCGGCACCACGGGTACGCCGTGCCGCGCCGCCGCCCGGATCACCGCGACCACCTGCTCGGTGGTGCGCGGGCGGGTCACCACCAGCGGGGTGCCGGCGGCGCAGAGGTCGGCCTCGTCCCGCTGGTGCATGCGCAGCAGGTCCGGGTCGGTGAGCACGGCGGTCTCGCCCAGCGCCGCGCGCAGGTCGTCGAGGAGTGGGGTGGGGGCCATGTAGCTGAGGCTAGGTTGCCGACCGCCGATCATCAACGTGATCAACTGCGCGGGCTAACTTGGGCACCATGCTCTACCTGGACCGGCCTGCCTGGCCGTGGCGCGGTCGGCTCTGGTCGCACCTGATCAGCGACGTCTCCTACGCCGAACTGCACGCCTTCGCCGAGGCGCTGGGTGCGCCCCGGCGCGGCTTCGACCGGGACCACTACGACATTCCGGCCGAGCGGTTCGCGGCGGCGGTGTGGCTCGGTGCCCAGGTGGTGCCGAGCCGGGAGCTGGTCCGGCTGCTCCGGGACGCCGGCCTGCGCCGCCCGAAGCATCTGGTCAGTCCGCCGGCGGCCCGGCAGCGGTGAGCGTGGCCAGTTCGCGGCGCAGGTTGTTCCGGGCCGGCTGTTCCCACCGGCCGGCCAGCGGTGGCAGCCGGAACAGCGCCGGCAGCGCCAGCAGGCCGGTGAGCACCATGGCCCGGCCCACCCGAAAGGCCGGCTCCGGAACGTGCGCGTACTCCCGCCGGATGGCCGCCGCATAGCGGTCGTAGATGGCCGGCGGGGCGGCCAGCACAGCGAGGTCCGCGTCGCAGAGCAGCTCGCCGTCCCGGTCGCCCGGGGCCACCACGTGCCCGGCGGTGAGCAGCACCAGCCGGCGCACCTCGGCCACCGCGGGCGCCGGCACCCCGAGCTCGGTGAGCACGGTCCCCGCCAGCGTGGCGCTGTCCCGTTCGTTGGCGTCGCCGGCGGCCCGCGGGTCGTAGACCGCGTCGTGGCACCAGGCCGCCAGCCGGACCAGGTCGGCTCGGTCGGCCAGCCCCGCGTGCCGGTCCACCACGTCCAGCACGGCGGTCAGGTGCACCGCCGTGTGGTAGTGCCGGTGCGGCTCCCGCCACCGGGAGAGCAGTTGCTCCCCGGCCCGGGTCGTGTCCGCGCCGGGCTTCGCCCCGGCGCCCCGGGCTGCCGCCCGCCACCGGTCCAACAGATCGGCCACCGCCCGAGTCTGCCGCATCCGACGGGAGCGCGCGGAGCGGGAGGATTCAGCGCGCGTGCCACGGGTAGTCGCGCCCATGGCCGTGCCCCGGGACAAGCGACCTCCGATGGTGCGGCGTACGGCGCTGCGCGAAGGGTTGGTGGACATCGACGGCGCGCGGATCGCCGAGGCCACCGAGGAGCTGCGCCATCGCAGTCGGGCCACGCTGCACGACCGGCTGCACCGGGTGCGAATGGCCGGCGGGCTGGCCGTGCAGGCCGGGTTGGCCGCCGGGTTGGCGTACTACGTCTCGCACCGGCTGCTCGGCAACCCGCAGCCGGTGTTCGCGCCGATCTCCGCGGTCGGCACCCTGGCCGCGTCGGTCGGTCAGCGGTTCCGCCGGACCGTGGAACTGATCGTCGGGGTGGGGATCGGGGTGGCCATCGGCGACTTCCTGATCTACCTGCTGGGCACCGGGGCGTGGCAGCTCGGCCTGGTGGTCACGGTCGCGATCCTGCTCACCATCTTCGCCGGGGCCAGCGTGGCCATCGTCATCCAGGCGGCGGCGACGGCCGTGCTGATCGTCACGCTGAGTCCGCAGACCGAGAATCTGGAGATCCCGCGCTTCGTCGACGCGTTCCTCGGTGGTGGGATCGCGCTGCTGGTGACGGCGGTGCTGCTGCCGCTGAACCCGCTCCGGGTGCTCAATCGCGCTGCCCGACCGGCGCTGGACCTGCTCGCCGCCCAGCTCGACGCCACGGCCGACGGGCTGCGCAACCGGGACCGCGCCGGCATCCAGCAGGCGCTCGAACGATTGCGCAACAACAAGGAGGAACTGGCCACGTTGGCCGAGGCGATCGAGGGGGCGAAGGAGACCGCCACCCTCTCCCCGGCCCGCTGGCACCGGCGCGACGAGCTGACCCACTACGCGGAGGCGGCCGACCCGATCGACCGGGCGATGCGCAACACCGGCACGCTGATCCGCCGGGCCGTGACGCTGATCGAGGACGAGGAGACGGTGCCGGATCCGATGCCGGACGGCATCAGCCACCTCGCCGAGTCGGTCCGGCTGCTCAAGCACGAGTTCGCCGTGGGCGAGGAGCCGGAGAAGGCCCGGGAGCGGTCGCTGCGGGCGGTCAGCGAGGCCGGTCGGGCGTACGGAGCCGGGGTCGGCTTCTCGGGCAGCGTGGTGATCGCCCAGATCCGGACCACGGCGAGCGACCTGCTGGTGGCCTCCGGGATCGACCAGGAGGAGGCGAACCGGTGGATCCGTACCGCCTTCGGGGAGCAGGAGCGGCCGATCGGTGAACCGGCCGAGCCGGGCGAGGCGCCGAAGCCGCCCACCGCCCCACCGGTCGGCTGACCGGGGCCGCGGCGCTCCGCCCGCCCTCAGCCCAACGCGGCGAGTGCGGCGAGAAGCCGGTCCACCTGCGCGGCCGTGCTGCCCAGGCCGATGCTGGCGCGCAGGGCGGTGGGCGGCAGGTCCCGCCGGCCGGTACGCCCCGCCGCCTCGGCGAGCAGCCGCCGGGCCAGCGGATGGGCGCAGAACAGCCCGTCCCGCACGCCGATCCGGTGCTCGGCGGCCAGCCGGGCGGCCACGTCGGCGGAGTCCCACCCGGCGACCACGAACGACACGATGCCGACCCGGGGCGCGTCCGGGCCGAAGGTGCGCAGCTCCACCACGTGCGGCAGGGCGGCGATGCCGGTCCGCAGCCGGGCCAGCAGTGCCTGCTCGCGGGCCGCCAGCGCGAACCGGTCCGCGTCGGCCAGCGCCGCGCACACCGCGGCCAGCGCCACCGCGCCGACCAGGTTCGGGGTACCGCCCTCGTGTCGGGCCGGGCCGGTCGTCCAGGTCACGTCGTGGGTGGCCGGCCCGACGTGGCTGGTGGCGCCACCACCGGCCAGGTACGGCGGAGCGACGTCCAGCCAGTCCGCCCGGCCGATCAACACGCCCGCGCCGAACGGCGCGTACAGCTTGTGGCCCGAGACGGCCAGGTAGTCCACGTCGAGCGCGAGCAGGTCGACCGGGGCGTGCGGGGCGAGCTGCGCGGCGTCCAGGGCGATCCGGGCCCCGTGCCGGTGGGCCACCCGGGCCAGCTCGGCGACCGGCCATCGCTCGCCGGTCACGTTGCTCGCCCCGGTCACCGCGACCAGTACGGGCAGCGCCGGGTTGCTGTCCCGGCGCAGCTCGGTGAGGGCGGCGGCGAGGGCGCGCACCGCCCCGGCGGGGTCGGTGGGCACCGGCAGCCGGACCGAGCCGCGCGGCCAGGGCAGCAGGTTGGCGTGGTGCTCGCCGGCGAAGGTGACCACCGTCGTGCCGGCGGGCAGCGCCCGGGCCAGCAGGTTGAGCGCGTCGGTGGTGTTGCGGGTGAAGATCACGTGGTCCTCGGCGCGGGCGCCGAAGAAGTCACCGACCGTCTGCCGGGCCCGCTCGTAGGCCAGCGTGCAGTGCCGGGACAGCGCTCCGGCACCGCGATGCACGCTGGCGTACCAGGGCAGCAGCTCGGCCACCGCGTCGGCGGCGGCCTGCGCGCACGGCGCGCTGGCCGCGTAGTCCAGGTTGATCTCGCCCGGTACGCCGAGTACGTCGAGCGGCGCCGACGGGGCCGGCGCGGGCGCCACGGCGGACCGGGTGGGGAGCGAGGGTACGAGGGTGACGGACACGCCGGAACCTCCGGGGTCAGGGACCCCGGGTCTGGTGTCGGGACGGGGTCCGCGCTTGCCCAGCACGCCGATCGGGCTGGGCCCGGTCATCACCCGGGGCACCCCACCGCGAACTCGACGAGGGTTGCCGGCCAGCAAGCCGGGGCTTGACGCTGGCGCTCGTGACCTGCCGGCAGCATAGCGACTGCCGATGCGACCAAACCAGCCGGCGGGGGATGGCTACGCTGACCGCATGGCCGACACCCCGCCCGGTGCACCCCTGCCGTCGCCGCCCGCGCCCGCAGCCCCGTCCGCCGGCGAGGCGCCCCGGATGCCGCTGCGCCGACTGGACCGGCGGCGGTTCCTGGTGCTGGCCGGGGTGGTGTTGTTCATCGCCGCCTGCGCGGGCTTCATGGTCTTCACGCTCGGCCAGTCGCTCGGCGTCGAGGCGTTGCTGATCGGGCTGGTCGCCGCCGTCCTGCCGGTGCCGGTGCTGGTCGCCTGCTTCCTCTGGCTGGACCGCTACGAGCCGGAGCCGTTGAAGTACCTGATCTTCTGCTTCGCCTGGGGTGCGTTCGTCTCCACGGCCGCCTCGCTCACCGTGAACGAGTTCGCCGCCGCCCGGTTCAATGACTGGGGACTGCCGACCGCGCTCACCGGCGTGCTGGTGGCGCCGTTCATCGAGGAGCTGACCAAGGCCCTCGGCCCGATCCTGCTGCTGGTGTTCCGTCGCCGGGAGTGGTCCGGGATCACCGACGGCCTGGTCTACTGCGGGCTCTCCGCGGTCGGCTTCGCCATGGTGGAGAACATCCTCTACCTGGGCGGGTACGGCTACGCGGCCGGCGCCGACCGGTACGGCCCGGCGACCGGCACCCAGCAGGTCATCGCGATCTTCATCGTGCGGATCCTGCTGTTCGGCTTCGCCCATCCGCTTTTCACCTCGATGACCGGTGTGGGGCTGGGTGTCGCCGCCCGGACGGCCGACCGCCGGGTCCGGGTGCTCGCACCGGTCGCCGGCCTGCTGCTGGCCATGATGTTGCACGGCACCTGGAACCTGCTGCCCACGCTGACCCAGGCCACCGGCGAGACGGTGATCATGCTGTACGGCTTCCTGGGCCTCATGGTGCCGGTCTTCTTCGGCATGGTGGGGCTGGCGGTGTGGCTGCGTGCGTGGGAGGGGCGGCTCACCGAGCGGACGCTGCCGGACTACGTGCGCGCCGGCTGGCTGAGCCCGCCCGAGGTGGCCGCGTTGAGCAGCCTCGGTCGCCGGCACGCGGCCCGTAGCTGGGCGCGTCGGGTGGCCGGGGACGCCGGGGTGCGGGCGATGCGGGGGTACCAGTTCGCCGCCACCCGGTTGGCCCTGCTGCGCGACGGGACGCTGCGCGGCCTGGACCGCAAGCCGGCCGATCGGGAGCGGACGGCTCGTGAGGAGCGGGAGCTGCTGGAGTCGATCACCTCGTACCGGTCGTTCTTCGTGGGTCGGGACCCGCAGGCCCCGGTCGGGGTCTGGGACGGCAGCCGCTACCACCTGCGCTTCCCGGACGGTTCGCAGCGTCCGGTGGCCGCGCCGGACGAGCCGGTGGTGCCGATTCCGGTGCTGCTGGCCGCGCCGCCACCCCCGGTGGGGTACGCCCCGCCCGGCTGGTACGGCGTGCGGCCGGCGGCGCCCGCGCCCTGGCCGCCCGGTCAACACTGATGTGAGGCCGGCGGCTCAGGTCATCAGGGCGGCTCAGGTCATCAGGGTGGTGAGGAAGTCACCGAGGCCCTGGGCCATCGCGACCAGCATCGCCCCGATCGCCTTGAACATCTGCGCGGCACCGTCCGGCCGGAACGCCATGAAGTAGATCAGGAACGCGAGGCTGCCCCAGGCCAACAGCTTCTTCACGAATACCGGCATCGTCCCTCCCCAGGGCCACGGTCGCCGGATGGCTTCCCGTCGTGCGGCCCGGCAAACGGAGCGACGCCGCGCGCCGGTGCCCGGCCGCCGGTGTGCGGCGCGGGGTTGGGGGAGGTCTCAGAGGTAGAGGCCGGTGGAGTCGTTGTCGACGCGCTCGGCGGCCACGGCGTGCACGTCCCGCTCCCGCAGCAGCACGTACCCACGGCCGTGCAGCTCGACCTCGGAGCGGTCGTCCGGGTCGAAGAGCACCCGGTCGCCGGAGACGATGGCGCGGACGTTCGGCCCCACCCCGACGGCGGTGGCCCAGGCGAGGCGCTTGCCGACCGTGGCGGTCGCCGGGATGACGATGCCGGCGGTGGAGCGGCGCTCGCCTTCGCTGCCCTCCATCCGTACCAGCACCCGGTCGTGCAGCAGGCGGATCGGCAGGCCGGCGTCGAGATCCTGGTCGGCGGTCACGCCGCAGACGCTACCGTGTCGGCGACGGCCGGCAGCCGGTGGTTACGCCCGAGGTGACCGGGGCAATGTGTGGCGGAACTGCCCTACGGTGTCGGGAACGGACGTATGCTGTCCGACCTGTCGTCGTGGGCGGGCCGGTTTCTCTGCCAGGAGGTGCGCTTGAGCCGCTTCGAGCGGGTACGCGGGCGGGTTCGCCGCGCTTACCAGTCAGGACGGGACTCGGTGCGCGCCGACCGGAGCGCGTCGAGCGACGTCCCGGAGCCCGTCGGGGTGGCCTCGCCCGCCGTGCCGGGGCCCGCCGCGCCGCCGACGGCCACGGTCGTCGGCGCGGAACCTCCGGTGGACGTGCACAGCTCGACCTCCAGCCGCGACGACGCCGACGTCCCGCACGGGCTGCGGATCGCCGCCGCCTGGTGCTGGCGGCTGATCGTGATCGGCGTGGTGGCCTGGGCGCTGCTCCGGATCGTCGGCACGGTCAAGATCGTGATCATTCCGCTGGCCATCGCGCTACTGCTCTCGGCGCTGCTCGCGCCGGCGGTGGGCTGGCTGTTGCGGGCCCGGCTGCCCCGGTCGCTGGCGACGGCGGTGGTGCTGGTCGGCGGCCTGGCGGCGGTGATCGGCACGCTCACCCTGGTGGTCAACGAGTTCATCCGGGGAGTGCCGGAGCTGAGCGAGAAGTCCTCGGAGGGCGTCCGACAGATCCAGAACTGGCTGAAGACGGGCCCGCTGCACGTCTCCGACAACCAGCTCGACCGCTACATCGACGAGGCGCAGGGCTGGATCAACGACAACACCTCGAAGTTCACCAGCGGCGCGCTGAGCACCGCCGCCACGCTGGCCGAGGTGTTGACCGGCACGCTGCTGGTGCTCTTCGCCACGTTCTTCTTCCTGCGCGACGGCAGCCGGATCTGGCGCTTCCTGGTCCGGCTGCTGCCGGTGGCCGCCCGGTGGAAGGTCGACGACGCCGGCCGGGCCTCCTGGCAGACGCTGGTCGCCTACGTTCGGGCGACGGTGCTGGTCGCCTTCATCGACGCGGTCGGCATCGGCATCTTCCTGGTCATCTTCGACATTCCGTTCGCCTTCCCGCTGGCCGCGCTGGTCTTCCTCGGCGCGTTCATCCCGATCGTCGGTGCGGCGCTCTCCGGCGGCGTGGCGGTACTGGTGGCGCTGGTCGACAGCGGCCCGGTCACCGCGTTGATCATCCTGGGCGTGGTGATCGGCGTGCAGCAGTTGGAGGGGCACGTGCTCCAGCCGCTGATCATGGGACGGGCGGTGGCCCTCCACCCGCTCGCGGTGATCATCGGCATCGCCGCCGGCGTGGTGCTCGCCGGGATCACCGGCGCGCTGGTCTCCGTGCCGCTGATTGCGGTGCTGAACACCGCGGTCCGCAGGCTGGCCGCCCGAACGGTCCCGGACACCCCGCCGGACGCCGTGGTCGTCGCCGCACAGGCTCCCTGACCCGCCGGCCCACTTCAAGATCCACACAGTTTCCTGGGAAGAGTGGTCTCCCCGCTGTCGGAGGCCACTCTTTCGCTCATGTTGTGCGGATCTTGAGCTGCGGCGCGGTGTGCGTGGGGGCGTGGCGGGCGGTCAGGCGGTGGCGAGGCGTTGCAGCGCACCGCGGGCCACCTCGGGGCGGGTGGTGTACCAGAACGGCGGCAGCGAACGACGCAGGAACGGCCCGTAACCGCGGGCGGTCTCCAGCCGGGAGTCGAGTACCGCGACCACCCCCCGGTCGCCGGTGGCCCGGATCAGCCGGCCCACCCCCTGGGCCAGCCGGACCGCCGCGATCGGCACGCTGACCGCGGCGAAGCCGGAGCCGCCGCCCGCGTCCACGGCCGCGGCGCGGGCCGCCGCCAGCGGCTCGTCCGGCCGCGGGAAGGGCAGCCGGTCGATGACCACGAGCTGGCAGGCGTCGCCCGGCACGTCCACTCCCTGCCAGAGCGACATCACGCCGAACAGGCAGCTGGCGCGCTCCTCGCGGAACCGGCGGACCAGTAGCGGCAGCGCCTCCTCACCCTGCAGCAGCACCGGCAGGTCGGTCCGCGCGCGCAGCAGCTCCGCCGCCTGCTGCGCGGCCCGCCGGGAGGAGAAGAGCCCAAGAGTACGCCCACCGGCTGCCTCGACCAGCGCGATCAGCTCCTCCCCGGCCGCCTCGGGCAGCCCGGAGACGCTGGGCCGGGGCAGGTGCGCCGCGACGTACAGGATGCCCTGCCGGGCGTAGTCGAACGGCGACCCCACGTCCAGCGACCGCCAGCCCGGACCTTCGGTCGCCGGGATGGTGGCACCCGGGATGGCGTCGTCGGCCAGCCGGCGGCCCGGCGTCTCGGCGGCCGGTCGGCCCGGGCCGGTGCGGGCGGCCAGCGCGGCGGCGGCCGGGGACGCCGGGACCGGCGGCGCGTCCAGCCCGAGGGCGCGGGCCACCGTGTCGAACCGGCCACCGAGCGCCAGGGTGGCCGAGGTGGCGACCACGGTGCGCTCGTCGTACAGGTGGGTGGCGAGGGTGCCGGCCACCGACAGCGGCGCGACCACCAGTGCGCGCCGGCTGCCGCTGTCGTTCTTCTCCACCCAGGCCACGTCATGCTCGGCCTCCTCCAGCAGCCGCTGCGCGGTCGTGGAGAGCTCGTCCAACGCCGCCTTGGCCTGCTGCTTGCGGACCGGGTCGGGATCGTCGGATTTGACCTCGCCGATCGCGTCCAGCGCGGCGCGGGTCGCCGCGTCGAGCAGCGTGCACGCCTCGCGAAGCGGCGCCGGCAGCCCGGCGGTGATCCGCCCGGCCGGTGCCTCGGCCAACCCGACCGCGAGGGCGTCGCCGGCTGCGGTGAGCGCCTCGGCGGTCTCCGGCCGCAGCAGCGGGCGGGCCCGCCGGGTGGACCGGTCGATCAGATCCGGCACCAGCTCCGCCTGGGCCGCCGAGGAGACCCGGTCGGCCAGCTCGTGCGCCTCGTCCACGATGAGCAGCTTGTGCGGCGGCACGATGTGCCGGTCGGCCAGCATGTCGACCGCGAGCAGGCTGTGGTTGGTCACCACGATGTCGGCCTCGCGGGCCCGTGCCCGCGACGCCTCGGCGAAGCACTCCGCCCCGAACGGGCAGCGGGTCGCCCCGACGCACTCCCGGGCCGGCATCGAGACCAGCCGCCACGCCTGGTCGTCGACGCCCGGGTCCAGCTCGTCCCGGTCGCCGGTGGCGGTCTTCTCCGCCCAGCCGCGCAGCCGCTCGATCTGCTTGCCCATCCGGCCCGCCTCGCCGAGCCATTTCGTGCCGCCGCCGGGGCGGGCGGCCGGGGTGTCGAAGAGGGTGTCCTCCGGCTCCTCCTCTGTGGAGTTGTCCAGTCGCGCGAGGCAGAGGTAGTGGTGGCGGCCCTTGAGCACCGCGAAGGTGGGCCGCCGGCCGAGCAGCGGCTCGACCGCGTCGGCCAGCCGGGGCAGGTCGTGGTCGACCAACTGGGACTGCAACGCCAGGGTGGCGGTGGAGACCACCACCGGGCCGTCCACGGTGAGGGCCGGCGCGAGGTAGGCCAGCGACTTGCCGGTGCCGGTGCCCGCCTGGACGAGCAGGTGCTCGCCGCTGGTCACGCACTCCTCGATCGCGGTGGTCATCTGCTGCTGGCCGGGGCGCGCAGCACCGCCAGGCACCGCGCCGACCGCCGCCGCGAGCAGCTCGGTGCCGCTGGGCCGGGCACCCCGCCGCCGGCTCCCGGCACGGGCCGACGGGGTGGCGGAACCGGTGGCGGTGCGGGGCGGAGTCACCGTGCGACGGTACCCGTCGTGCCCGACACGGGCCGCGCCCATCCGCCCGCGTGGCGCGGTACCGGTTGGTGGGCCGGCCCGTCCGGCGCCGTCCGGTTACAGCTGTGCTACGACGCGTGGGCAGTATCGGTTAGGGTGCGAATCATGCCGAGCGACGTGGTCCGAGTGATCTACCGCAAGTACGACGGCAGCGCCCACCGCGACTATCCCGCCCGCCGGCTCGCCGAGGACGACCTCGGCGTCTGGCTCGGCGTCCCCGCGGGCACCGAGTCGGTCTACCACGGCCGTCCGTCGGTGGAGAAGATCCCGTTCGTCCTGCTGGTGCCGCGCCACGCCTGGTGGACGGGCATGTTCAACCCGCCGCCGCGGACCAGCGAGGTCTACTGCGACATCGCCACCCCGGCCCGCTGGGAATCCGACGACACGGTCCATCTGATCGACCTGGACCTGGACGTGGTCCGGCGCCGGGCCACCGGCCTGGTGGAGCTGCTCGACGAGGACGAGTTCGCCGAGCACCGGGCCCGGTACGGCTACCCGGAGGACGTGGTGGTCGAGGCCGAGGCGGCGGCCCGGTGGCTGTTCGGCGCGCTCGGCGACGGCACCGAGCCGTTCGCCACCTCGTACCGCAAGTGGCTGGCCCTGGTGGTCTGAGCCAGCTCACCAGCGCGGCGGCCAGTGGTCGTCGTCGTTCAGTGGCGGCAGATCGGTCAGCTTCTCCGGGTTGAGCTGGTTGTAGATGGCGGTGATCCGGCCCTGGTCCACGGCGAACGCGGTCACCAGGCGGATCGGCCGGCCGTCGGTGTGCACCGTCTCCAGTTGAAGGCCGAGTACGCCGTCGACCAGCACCGGCCGGGACAGCACCCGGCTGGCGTACCGGCCGGCCCGGCCGAAGAGACCGAGTGCGAAGCGGCCCACCTTGTCCGCGCCGACCACCGGTCGGCGGGCGGCCGGGAAATGCCCGCCCGAGTCGCCGATGAGAACCACATCCGGCGCGAGCACCCGGAGCAGCGGATCCAGCTCACCGGACTCGGTGGCGGCGACGAACGCGGCCAGCACCCGGCGCTGTTCGGCCGGCTCGGCGGTGTGTCGGGGCAGGTCCGGCGCGGTGACCGCCCGCCGGGCCCGGGAGGCGAGCTGCCGGGCGGCGGCCTCGGTGGTGCCGAGCACGTCGGCGACCCGGGCGAACGGCACCGCGAACACGTCGTGCAGCACGAGGGCGACCCGTTGCTCCGGCGCGAGCCGCTCCAGCACCACCAGCAGCGCGGTGCCGACCTGGTCGGTGCGCACCGCCCGCTCCGCCGGGTCGGGGGCGTACCCGTCGGTGGGCGGGGTGGCGCCGACCGGGCTCACCACCGGCTCCGGCAGCCACTCCCCGTGGTACGCCTCACGCCGGACCCGGGCCGAGCGGAGCACGTCCAGGCAGATCCGGGCGCAGGCGGTGGTCAGCCAGGCGGACAGGTCGCGGATCTCGGCGCGGGCCGCCGGGTCGGCGAGCGCGCCGGCGTAGCGCAGCCAGGTCTCCTGCACCGCGTCCTCGGCCTCGCTGCGGCTGCCCAGCATGCGGTGGGCCACCGCGAGCAGCCGGCCCCGCTTGGTCTCGAACTCCGTCGCCAGGTCCTGCACGACCCACCACCCTCCCCGGCCGGCTCGTCCCGGCGTACATCCTCCCGCCAACTGGACGCGCCGGCAGCCCCGAACGTGACAGCCGGCCCGGGCAGGGCTGCGCTCGGCGGGCGGATGGCCGGCAGGTGGGCGATGATCCGAGGATGAGCGCACCCCAGCAAGCGCAGATCGTGGCGCCCGTCGGCGGCTCCGTGCGGGAGTTGCTGCGGGTCACCGCACCGGTGGATCTCGGCGCGATCGACCCCCGGTCCACGCCCGGTCTGCCGGCGTCGGAGGTGACCGGGGAGCGCCGCAAGGCCTGGGCCCGCGAGCAGGTGGAGTCGGTCGGCGGCGAGTTGGGCCGCCAGCAGGAGATGCTCTTCGCGATGGCCAAGGCCGGGTCGGACGGGCCGGCACGTCGGGTGTTGCTGGTGCTCCAGGCGATGGACTGCGGCGGTAAGGACGGCACGATCAAGCGGGTGGCGGGCGCGATGAACCCGCTGGGCCTGCACATCCGCTCGTTCGGTCCGCCGACCCCGCAGGAGCTGCGGCACGACTTCCTGTGGCGGATCCGGCGGGCGCTGCCGCCACCGGGGTACGTCGGGATGTTCAACCGGTCCCACTACGAGGACGTGCTGATCGCCCGGGTCGGCTCGCTGGTGCCGGAGGCCACCTGGCGGGCCCGGTATGACGACATCAACTCCTTCGAGCGGGAGCTCACCGATGGCGGGGTGACCCTGGTCAAGGTGATGCTGCACATCTCCTACGCCGAGCAGGGCGGGCGGCTGCTCGAGCGGCTCACCGACCCGCGCAAGCACTGGAAGTACAACCCGTCGGACGTCGACTCCCGGGCTCTCTGGGACGACTACCAGGCCGCGTACGCCGAGGCGCTGAGCCGGTGCGGCACGGACGCCGCGCCGTGGTTCGTGGTGCCGGCGGACCGCAAGTGGTACCGGGACTGGGCGGTGGCCCACCTGTTGCGGGAGACGTTCGACACGCTTGATCTGGGGTATCCGGCTGCCGATTTCGACGTGGCGCACGAGCGGGAGCGGCTCTGTGCTGGGGACGCGGGGGCGGGTGGGACGCCCGAGATGAACAGCAGGTGAACGACCGGTGAATGCGGCCTGGCCAGGGGTGGGCCGACGAATTCGCCGTTCCGCCGTTTCCTAGCATTCACCGGGCGGGTACCCGACGGGCACCGCCACCCTTCCACCGACGCGACGAGGTCTGTGCTGTGAAGTTTTCCTTCCGCCCCACCGAGGGCGCCTTCTACGAGCTCTTCACCAGGGCCGCGCAGAACCTGGTCCGGGGCACCGCGTTGCTGAACGAACTGGCCCTGCCCGGCGTCGATGTGCAGTCGGTCAGCGAGCGGTTGACCGAGGTCGAGCACGACAGCGACCAGATCACCCACGACCTGTACAAGAAGATCAACTCGACCTTCATCACGCCGTTCGACCGGGAGGACATCTACCGGCTCGGCTCGCTGCTGGACGACGTGATGGACCACTTGGAGGCGGTCGGCGACCTGCTCTACCTGTACGGGCTGACCGAGCTCCCGGCGCTTCCCCGCGAGCTGCACGAGATGGTGAACGTGCTCGACCAGCAGGCCAAGCTGACCGCCGACGCGATGCCGCGGCTGAAGTCGATGAAGGACCTCGAGGACTACTGGATCGAGTGCAACCGGCTGGAGAACGAGGGCGACCGGATCAACCGGCAGTTGCTCGTCCGTCTCTTCTCCGGCGAGTACGACGCGTTGACGGTGCTGAAGATGAAGGAGGTCGCCGACGAGCTGGAGGCCGCCTGCGACGCCTTCGAGCACGTGGCCAACACCGTCGAGACCATCGCCGTCAAGGAGTCCTGAGCCTGTGACCCCCGAACTCATCGCCGTGCTGGCGGTGATCGCGGTGGCCCTGGCGTTCGACTACACCAACGGCTTCCACGACGCCGCCAACGCGATCGCGACCAGCGTCTCCACCCGGGCGCTGACACCCAGGATCGCCCTGGCGCTCGCCGCGGTCGGCAACTTCGTCGGCGCCCACTTCGGCGCCGGGGTGGCCAAGACCGTCGGCGACGGCCTGGTCACCCTGCCCACCGGGGTCGCCAGCCTCGGGGTGGTCTTCGCCGGGGTGCTCGGTGCCATCGCCTGGAACCTGATCACCTGGTACTTCGGTCTGCCCTCGTCGTCCTCACACGCGCTCTTCGGCGGCCTGGTCGGCGCGACCCTGCTGTCCACCGGCGGCATCGTGCAGTGGGCCACCATCGGTGAGAAGGTCCTCCTGCCGATGGTGCTCTCGCCGATCGTCGGTCTCACCCTCGGCTACCTGCTGATGCTGGCCATCCTCTGGCTGTTCCGGAAGGGGCAGCCGGGCAAGCTCAACCGGGGCTTCCGGTGGGCGCAGACCGCCTCGGCGGCCGCCATGTCGGTCGGCCACGGCATGCAGGACGCCGCGAAGACCATGGGCATCGTGGTTCTCGCCCTGTACACGGGCGGCTTCCAGGACGACAAGTCCCACATCCCCGGCTGGGTGTTCTGGACCTCGGCGACGATGCTGGCGCTGGGCACGTACGCCGGTGGTTGGCGGATCATCCGCACCCTCGGCCGCAAGATCATCGACCTGGGCCCGCCGGAGGGCTTCGCCGCCGAGACGGTGGCCAGCGCGGTGCTCTACTTCAACGCCCTGGTGCTGAAGGCGCCGATCTCCACCACCCACACGATCACCTCGGCGATCATGGGCGTGGGCGCCACCAAGCGGCTCTCCGCGGTCCGCTGGAACGTCGCCGGCAACATCGTGATCGCCTGGATCGTCACGTTCCCGGCCGCCGCGCTGATCGCCTGCCTCACCTACCTGCTGGTCCGGCCGCTCTTCGGCTGACCGCACCCCGTCGCACCACAACGGAAGGGCCCCTTGTCAGCCGACAAGGGGCCCTTCCTTCACGCGTACCGCACGCCGATCTGTTCGCGTACGGCGTCCAGCAGGGCCATCACCTCAAGCGTGGTGGCGTGCGGCACCAGCGGGCTCTCGGTCAGCCCGGCGGCCAGGCAGCGCTGCACCTCGATCGCCTCGTACTGGTAGCCGTTACCGACCGTGTCGGCGGCGATCGTCTCCGGCTCGGCGCCGTCGCGGTGCAGGACCAGCGAACCCGGCCGGAAGAAGGGCTCCGGCAGGTCGATCCGACCCGCGGTGCCCGTGATCGAGGCGGTCTGCCCGCTCGACCCGACCATGCCGCAGCTCAGGGTGGCCAGCGCGCCGGTGTCGTAGCCGAACAGGATGCCGGTGTTCTCGTCCGTCCCCTCCGGGCCGAGCTGCGCCCAGGACCGGATCTGCTGCGGCACACCGAGCAGCAGGTGGGCCAGGCTGATCGGGTAGACCCCCAGGTCGAGCAGGGCGCCCCCGCCCAGCGCCGCGGCCCGCATGCGGTGCTCCGCCGGGAACGGCCCGGACACCCCGAAGTCCGCCCGGACGCTGCTCACCGTGCCGATCGCGCCCTCCGCGATCAGCTGCACCACCCGCAGGATCATCGGGTTGGTCCGCATCCACATGGCCTCCATGAGGAAGGTCCCGGCGGCACGGGCGGTGTCCACCAGTTCGGCGCTGGTGGCCAGGTCGAGGGTGAACGGCTTCTCCAGCAGCACCGGGCGCCCGGCGGTCAGGCAGGTCATGGCCGCCTCGTAGTGCGCGGCGTGCGGGGTGGCCACGTAGATCACATCCACCTCGGGGTCGGCGGCCAACTCCACCCAGGAGGCGTAGGCGCGCTTCACGTCGTGCTTCTCGGCGAAGCGCTGCGCGCTGTCGGCGGCGCGGGAGCCGACCGCGACCAGTTCGGCGTCCGGCACCAACCGGAGGTCTTCGGCGAAACGGCTGGCGATGTGGCCGGTGGCCAGGATGCCCCAACGAGTCATGTCGGCACGCTAGCCCAGCCAGGTGAACCGCCGGCTCGCCGGCCATGCCTGCCCGGGGCGCGCGCCTGATCGTGATCGACTCCGTGTCGGCGATATCGCGCTATCCCGCGACCAGGACACCCGACATCGCCGATGCGGCGCCGAACCCGCTTTGTAGGCTGGGCGCGCTCCCGGTAGCCGCGTCGCGGGGAACTAGGCTCGCGGGCATGACGATCGACAGCGACGGTTTCGCCGCCCCGGCCGCCCTGGTCGAGCACGCCCGCCGGTTCCAGGCCGAGGGCGGCACCCCGGCGGTGCCCCGGGTCGCGGCCACCGTCCTGCTGCTCCGCCCGACCGGCACCGACTTCGAGGTGTACGTCATCCGCCGGGTCGCCGCGATGACCTTCGGCGGGATGTACGCCTTCCCCGGCGGCGGGGTGGACCGCTCCGACTCCGAGGCCCACCTGGACTGGGCCGGCCCAGCGCCGAGCGAGTGGGCGGGGCGGCTCGGGGTGGCTCCGGATGCCGCCCAGGCGGTGGTCTGCGCCGCCGCCCGGGAGGTCTTCGAGGAGGCGGGCGTGCTGCTCGCCGGCCCGGACCCGGCGACCGTGGTGGGCGACGTCAGCGGCGACGATTGGGAAGCTGCCCGGCAGGACCTGGAGGGGCGTCGGCTGGGCTTCGCGGCGCTGCTCGCCGACCGGGGCCTGACGCTGCGGTCGGACCTGCTGCTGCCGTGGAGTCGGTGGATCACGCCGGAGTTCGAGCCGCGCCGCTTCGACACGTACTTCTTCGTCGCCCTGCTGCCTGAGGGGCAGCGGACCCGGGACGTCTCCGGCGAGGCCGACCACACCCTGTGGGTTCGCCCGGCGGACGCGCTGGCCCGGGCCGAGGCGGGTGAGCTGACCATGCTGCCGCCGACCCTGGTCACGCTGGCCCAGGTGGCGGCGGCCGGCGATCTGGCCGGAGTGGCGCGAGCGGCGGCCAGCCGGGACGCCGCCACCCCGATCACCCCCCGCCTGGACCTGCCGCCCGACGGCGAGCCCCGCTTCGTGCTCGGCTGAGCACCCCGCCCCGCCCCACCCCGCCGCGCCCTCCCGCCAAGATCGCGCTCGATCCAGGAAGTAGTGGGGTCGTCGTGCGACGGAGGCCACTACTTCCATGTTCGAGCACGATCTTGGAGGTGGCGGCGCACGGGCGGCGTCGGATACGACACCGGCGCCCACGCCGGGTGGGCGGGGCGCCGGTGACCGGTTGCGGACGGCTCAGCCGAAGCGGCCGGTGATGTAGTCCTCGGTCTTCTTCACGCTCGGGTTGCTGAAGATCTTCTGGGTGTTGTCGTACTCGATCAGCCGGCCCGGGTCGCCGGTCTTCTCGATCGAGAAGAAGGCGGTCCGGTCCGACACCCGGGCGGCCTGCTGCATGTTGTGCGTCACGATGATGATCGTGAACTTGTCCTTGAGCTGGAACATCAGGTCCTCGATGGCCAGCGTGGAGATCGGGTCCAGGGCCGAGCAGGGCTCGTCCATCAGCACGACCTGCGGCTCGACCGCGATGGTCCGGGCGATGCAGAGCCGCTGCTGCTGACCGCCGGAGAGGCCCGCGCCGGGCTTGCCCAGCCGGTCCTTGACCTCGTCCCACAGGTTCGCCGAGCGCAGTGCCTTCTCGGCCGCGTCCTCCAGGATCGACTTCTTCCGGACGCCGTTGAGCTTCAGCCCGGCCACCACGTTCTCGAAGATGCTCATGGTGGGGAACGGGTTCGGCCGCTGGAAGACCATGCCGATCATGCGCCGAACCGCGGTGACGTCCACGTCCCGGTCGTAGATGTCCTGGTCGTCGATGGTCAGGCTGCCCTCGACCCGGGCCCCCGGCAGCACCTCGTGCATCCGGTTGATCGACCGCAGGAAGGTGGACTTGCCGCAACCGGACGGGCCGATCAGGGCGGTGACCGTCTTCGGCTCGACGGTCAGGTTGATGTTCTCGATCGCCTTGAAGCCGCCGTAGTAGGCGGTGACGTTCGAGGCTGCGACGCGCTTGGCCATGGTGGAACCTCCGGGGTTCATCGGCTGAGCCTGTTACGACGGGCCAGCAGCTTCGCCCCGATCGTCAGGATGAGCACGAGGGCGACCAGGGTGAGTGCCGCGGTCCATGCCCGTGCCGGCGCGTACCTCGACGCGTCGCCGGCCTGCTGGTAGACGAAGAGGGACAGTGACGACTGGTTGTTCTCGAAGGGGTTGGTGTTGATCGCGGCACCGCCGCCGGCGACCAGTAGCACCGGCGCGGTCTCGCCGGCCGCACGGGCGATGGCGAGCATCACGCCGGTGACGATGCCGGGCAGCGCCGTCGGCAGCACCACCCGCAGGATGGTCTTCCACTTGGGTACGCCGAGCGCGTAGGCGCCCTCGCGCAGTGGCGCCGGGACGAGGCGGAGCATCTCCTCGGTGGACCGGACGATGGTGGGCAGCATGAGCACGCTCAGCGCGAGCGCGGCGGCGAAGCCGGAGAAGCTCGGCCGGCCGTCGTTGAACCACGGCGACACGACCAGCACCCAGAACGCCAGCACGAAGAGGCCGGAGACGATCGACGGGATGCCGGTCATCACGTCCACGAAGAACCGGATCGCGAAGGCGAACTTGCCCCGGCCGTACTCGACGACGTAGATGGCGCAGAGGATGCCGAGCGGCACGGTGATCAGGGTGGCGACGCCGACCTGCTCCAGCGTGCCGATGATCGCGTGGTACGCGCCGCCGTTGGTGTCTCGGGCCCCGATGTTGTTCATCGAGGTCTGGAAGAAGTTGAGGTCCAGCCGCTCGGCGCCCTTGCTGACCAGCGTCCAGACCACCGACACGAGCGGCAGCACCGCCAGCACGAACGCGGAGTGGATCAACGCGCTCCAGGTGCGGTTGCGGGCCGACCGGCGCCCCTCGACCGCGTTCGCCGCGGCGAAGAGCCCGACCAGGTAGAGCACCGCGCCGAGGGCGACCACGAGGACCGGGCCGCCGGTGCCGGTGCCGTAGACGATCACGGCGGAGAGCGCCAGGGCCGCCACGGCGATGGCCGGTGCGGCGTACCAGGGCAGCCGCCGAGCCCGCAGCGAGGGAGGCTGGGCCGGCGGACGAGTGCGGTGGGAGGTGACGGTTGTGGTCATGCGGCCGACTCCGTGAACTCCCGGCGGCGGTAGATGATCGCCCGCGCCGTGATGTTGACGATCAGCGTGATGGCGAACAGCACCAGGCCGGAGGCGATCAGTGCGCCCCGGCCGGTCTCGTTCGCCTCGCCGAACGCGTTGGCGATGTTGGCGGCGATGGTGTTGCCGCCGTTCTGGATCAGGTTGAACGAGACGCCGAAGGTGATGCCGAGGGTCATCGCCAGGGCGATGGTCTCACCGAGGGCGCGGCCCAGCCCGAGCATCACCGCGGCGATGATGCCGGGGCGTCCGTAGGGCAGCACTGCGGTGCGGAGCATCTCCCAGCGGGTGGCACCCAGGGCGAGGGCGGCCTCCTCGTTCGCGGTCGGCGTCTGGAGGAACACCTCGCGGGAGAGCGAGGTGATGATCGGCAACACCATGATCGCGAGCACCAGGGCACCCAGCATGATCGACTTACCGAACGGGCCGTCGCCGCCGAAGATCGGGAGCCAGCCGAAGTATTTGTTCAGCCAGACCGAGAAATCCCGGACCGGGTTGATGAAGATGTCCCGCCCCCAGAGGCCGAAAACCACGCTCGGCACGGCGGCGAGCAGGTCGACCAGGAAGCCGAGCGCGGTGCCCAGCCGGCGGGGCGCGTAGTGCGAGAGGTAGAGCGCGATTCCGAGTGCGACCGGTACCGCCATGAGCAGCGCCAGAGCCGAGCTGAGCACGGTGCCGAAGGCGAGCGCACCGATGCCGAACTTTGGCTGCGTCTCGTTGGGGGACCAGCCCTCGTAGGACCAGAAGTTCTCGGTGTTGGCGCGCAGGGCCGGCACCGCCTTGGCGACCAGGAAGATCGCGATGGCGGCGATGATGACCAGAACGGCGGTGCCGGCGGCCAGGGTGAGACCGCGGAAGGCCCGCTCGGCGCCGAACTTACGGCTGCGCGGCAGCGCGCCGCCGCCGCCCAGCCCGGTGCCGCCCGGGGGACGGGTGCTGACTGGTGCCTCGGCCACACGCGCCGAGGCACCGGCGGGCCACTCGTGACTCTGGGTCACGCGCGTCCCGCCGGTGCCGGCGTCGGCCGAGCGGGGAGGGGTGTCACCCATCTGCTCGCTCGATTCGGTTGCGGAGTGGTGTCGGTCAGGAGATGTTCTTGACTGCGGCCTCGACCTTGGTGCGGACGCTCTCCGGCAGCGGGGCGTAGCCCAACTCGGTCATGGCAGCCTGGCCCTCGGTGCTGGCGGCGTAGCCCAGCAGACCCTTGACCAGCGGCAGCTTGTCGGCCGGGAGGCCCTTGCTGCAGACGATCTCGTACGTCGCCAGGACGATCGGGTAGGCCCCGGCCTCCTTGGTGTTGTAGTCGATCGACAGCTTGAGGTCGTCGCCCTGGCCCTCGACCTTGGCGCCGGCGATGGTCTTGCCGGCCGCCTCGGCGGTCAGCGCGGCGAACTCGCCGTTGCCGTTACCGATCTTGGCCATCTTCAGAGCGGCGTTCTCGGCGAACGACCACTCCATGTAGCCGATGGAGCCGTCGGCGCCCTTGACCGAGCTGGCCACACCGTCCGAGCCCTTGGCGCCGGTGCCGCCCGGGCCCTTCCACTGCTTGGCCTTACCGAGGGTCCAGTCGGCCTCGGCGGTCTTCGAGAGGTAGTTGGTGAAGTTGTCGGTGGTGCCCGACTCGTCCGAACGGTGGACGGTCTGGATGGTGGTCGCCGGGAGGGTGGCGCCCGGGTTGTCGGCCTTGATCGCCGCGTCGTCCCACTTGGTGACCTTGCCGGCGAAGATCTTCGCCAGGGTGGCCGGCTTGAGCTGGAGGTTGTCCACGCCGCTGACGTTGTAGGCGACGGCAACCGGGCCGATCACCATCGGCAGGTGGATGGCCTTGCCACCGACGCACTTCGCGTCAGCCTGCGGCTGCTCCTCCGGCTTGAGCGCGGAGTCGGAGCCGGCGAAGTCGGCAGTCCCGGCGATGAACGCCTGGATGCCGGCGCCCGAGCCGGTCGGCTCGTAGTTGATCGTGGTGCCCTGGCACTTCTGCTGGTACGCCTTGATCCACTCGGCCATGGCGTTCTTCTGCGCCGACGAGCCCTGGGCGTTCAGCGTGCCGGTGGCGCAGTCGACCGCGGCGGCCGAGCCCGAAGCGCTGGCGCTGGAGGTGGGCTCGTTGTTGTCCGAGCCGCATGCACTGAGACCGAGCGTCGCGGCGAGAGCGAGGCAGGCAAGAGTGCCGTACCGCTGGAGCTTCACCTGAGGGGTTTCCCTTCGCGTCTGACTTGGCGCCCCGATCCCGGGGCCCGAGGACCGGCACTGACCGGCTGACACGAAAGTTAGAAGTGCCAGGTAGCCGGTTCGCCGGTCGCAAGTGAACGCGAGGTGAACACGTACGCCCCTCGAGGTGACCGCTTGCTGAGGGTGGGTTGTCCGTTAAGTGAACTCGGGTACACCTGTCGGAAGTATGGTCATATATCCGGTTGGGCGTTATCCCGCCGACGCGTGGCCGTTACCCCCCGGTGACCCGGTCGCAGCGGCTGCCCGGAGGTCAACTCCGCTGGTCAGCCCAGGTGGTAGTTGATGTGCGCAGACCAGCGGGCGAAGCCCAGCCGCTCATAGAGCGCCACCGCGCCGGTGTTCGAGTCGTCCACGTAGAGCATCACCCGGTCCAGCCCTCGCCGGTCCCGCAGGTACGCCAACCCGGCGGTGGTCAGCGCCCGGCCGAGCCCGCCGCCGTGCGCGGTCGGTTCCACGCCGAGCACATACACCTCGCCGATCCGGGCCGACCCCGGGCGCTCGTGCACCTTGGTCCAGTGGAAGCCGAGCAGTCGGCCCGTGGCGGTCTCCTCGGCGAGCAGGAAGCCGGCCGGGTCGAACCACGGCTCGGCGAGGCGGACCCGCAGGTCGTCCGAGGTCCACCGACCCTGCTCGGGGTGCTCGGCGAAGGCCCGCGCGTTGAGGGCCAGCCAGGCCGCGTCGTCCGCGCCCGGCCGGAACGCGCGCAGCACCACCCCGTCGTCCAGCCGCGGCTCGGGCAGCGGGGCGGCCAGTGGCCGGCGTAGCTGCCAGAGCACCCGCACCCGGGTGAACCCGAGGTCGACCGCGAGCGCGGCGGCCGACGGGTGGTCGCCGTGTGCCCACGCCCGCAGCGGCCCGGTGGCCGAGGCGAGCACGCCCCGAACCAGCGCCCGCCCGGTGCCCCTCCGGCGGTACGCGGGGTGCACCACCAGCTCCACCCCGATCCCGCCGACCGGGTCGGTGGTGTCCAGGTGCGCGTACCCGGTGAGGGTGCCGTCGTCGGCGCGGGCGATCAGGTGCACGGCCGGCGCACCGGGATCACGAAGCCGGAGCAGGACGTGCTCGTCGAGCGGGTCCGCGCCGTCGGTGTCGCCCGCGGAGCGGGACAGGGCCAGCACGTCGGCGATCTCCGCCGGGGCCAGTCGGTCGGTCCGGGTCACCTGGTCGCTGGTCGGCTCCGCGCTGCTCATCCCGTCACCGTAGTCGCCGGGGACGACGGTCGGCCGGGATCCCCGACCGGCTCACGTCGGGTCGGTGGGCAGCGCCTCCAGCTCGAACCGTCCGGTGAGGTCGGCCAGGATCCGGTGCAGCGCGTCCACCGTGCCCTGCCGGTCCCCACCCGCGTCGTGCAGCAGCACCACCGATCCTGGCTCGGCCTGGGTGAGCACTGACGCGGCGATCTTGGAGGCGCCGGGGGCCTCCCAGTCCGCCGGGTCCACCGACCAGTGCAGCGGGGTCATGCCGAGCTGCTGCGCCATCGACACCACGGGGTAGGTCCAGGCGCCGCCGGGCTGGCGATACCAGACGATCGGCGCGTCCGGCACCGCTGCCCGGATCGCCTCGTTGGTCCGCAACAGGTCGGCGCGAATCGTGTCCGCCGAACGATTGCCCAGGGTGACGTCGTGGTGCCAGGAGTGGTTGCAGAGGGTGTGCCCATCGGCCACGATCGCCCGAATCAGATCGGGGTGGGCCTGGGCGTTCTCGCCCACCACACAGAACGTGGCCTTGACGTCGAAATCGCGCAGCGTGGCGAGCACCTGCGGGGTGTATCGCGGGTCCGGTCCGTCGTCGAAGGTCAGCGCGAGTCGTGGAGTGCCGGTGGTGGAGTGCGCGCCGAACAGCTTCTCGCCCTCGGCGTCCCGCCCCGACCCGTCCTGACCGGCCTGGGCGGGGCCGCTGCTGGTGGTCGGGGCCGGGCTGGACGCGTCGTCGGTGGGCTGGTCGGCGTAGTACGGCCCGTCGGCGTTCGTGTTGACCCCGGTCCCCTGCCGCTGAGGCTGGTCGGGGATGAGACTCCGGCCCAGCACGTACGCCGAGCCGAGCAGCGCCGTCACCACCAACACCACGATCCCCGCCGCCCGGACGGTCGGGTTGCTCCACTTCACGGCTTCCGCCTGGCTGACCGGTCACGCCGGCCCGTGGTCCCCGTGGTCACTGCGCGCACCGTCGCCCCTTTCTCCGACAAACCCGGCAGTCAGAATAGAACTGACGAGCTGTGCAAAAAGGGCATACAGGGAATCGTTCCCCGCCTGGGTGCGGATCAGACGGGCAGCGGCGCGTGCTCCGCCTCGGGCAGCGACCGCGAGGGCGGTACGACGAACTTGTAACCCACCTGGCGGACGGTGCCGATCATCGACTCGTACTCCGAGCCGAGCTTGGCGCGCAGCCGTCGGACGTGCACGTCCACCGTGCGGGTGCCGCCGAAGTAGTCGTAGCCCCAGACCTCGCGCAGCAGCTGATCCCGGGTGAACACCCGGCCCGGGTGCTGGGCCAGGAACTTCAGCAGCTCGAACTCCTTGTACGTGAGGTCGAGCGGGCGCCCCTTCAGCTTGGCCGCGTAGGTGTCCGGGTCGATGGTCAGCTCGCCGGCCCGGATCGAGCCGCCGGCGCCAGCGGTCGCGTTGCTCAGCCGGCCCACCGCCAGCCGCAGTCGCGCCTCCACCTCGGCGGGGCCGGCCGCGGCGAGGATGACGTCGTCGACGCCCCAGTCCGCGTTCAACGCGATCAGGCCGGCTTCGGTCACCACCGCGACCAGCGGCACCCCGAGCCCGGTGGCGTGCAGCATCCGGCAGGTCGCCCGGGCCTCGCTCAGCTCCGACCGCGCGTCCACCAGCACCGCGTCGGGGCTGGGGCCCGCGACCAGGGTGCGGACGTCGCGCGGTGCGGTGCGGACCGAGTGCGGCAGCAGGTCGAGTGCCGGCAGAACAGCGGACGGTTCCCCTGCGCGTGCGGTCACCAGCAGCAGGATCTCCACGATCACCTCCGTCCCGGCGGCGCTCGGCCGCGCGCGACCAGACACACTCACGGGGGAGTGCGCTGAGAAATTGCGTGGTCCCGGCGTCGCTGACGGGCGGGTAACGCGTTGAGCCTAACCGATCGCCTTGGCTGTGCCGTCAGGCAATTTCCCGTTTGTCCAGCTTGCCCCTGATCGTGGCACAGGTTTTAACGTTGCTGAAACCCGTGACCACCGCGTCGGGCGGTCGGTCTGGCACGATCGGGGCGTGTTTCCCTCCACCTCGCCCGACGCCGGCCGCGAATCGTGGCCCGACGGGCCCCGCCCGGGCCCGGCCGCACCGACCCGTGGTCACCCGCCTGCGCCGCGTACCGGCCCGCCTGTCATCGACGGCAACCGCCGCGAGCGGGGTGGGCCCCGCCGGGCACGCCGCGCCGGCGAGCCGGCCCGCCGCTCCGAAGACGAGATCGACGAGCCGGAGGAGGAGGTCGTACCCCCGGTCGAGGTGCGCCGTTCGTTGGCGCTGACCATCGCCGGCTTCGCCGCACTGCTCGGTGTCGGCCTGGTGCTCGGCGCGCAGACCTCGGGCCCCGGTCACCGGCTGCCGTTCGCCTTCATCATCTTCGGCGTCCAACTGCTGTTCGTGCTCGCCTGGACGATGGCCATGCGTCCACCGGCGCTGCTGCTGGTCGCCGGGGTCAGCGCCGCGGTCGCCGCGGTCGTCGACATCGCCGCGGTGCAGACCGACGTCGCCGGCCTGGCGCCCCTGGGTTACCTGGCGGCCGGCGGGTTCCTCGCCGCGGTGCTCGGCCAGCTGGTCCGACGGGTCGACCGGGTCCGGGTCACCGACTCGCTCGGCGCCACGCTGCTCATCGTGGTCGGAGTGGTGGCCTTCGGCACCCTGATCGTGCTCAGCAGGATCCCGGCCGGCACCCAGGCGATCACGGTCTGCCTGACCGCGAGCGGGGTCGCGCTGACCGTCGCCCGGCTCACCGACGCGGTGCTGCCCTGGCCCCGGCTGGCCCCGCAGGTCCCCCGGGGCGCCGCCGGCGTGGTTGCCGGCGCGATGGTCGGCACGCTGGTCAGCGCGATGCTCGGCAGCTACCTGGTGGCACCCTTCACGCCGACACGGGCTGCGGTGATCGGCCTGGTCGCGGCGGTCACCGCCGTCCTCTCCGACCTCGCCGTCGGGTACGCGGAGGCGGGCCGGCTGATGGCCGGCGAGCCACCCACCATGTGGGTCGCCCGGCACATGCAGGGTCCGCTCGGCGGCTTCGCCCTGGCCGCGCCGGCCGCGTACGCCATGTGCATGCTCTTTCTCTGAGTCACGGTTGAGCCCGGGACCGGTCGGGTACCTACGGGTGGTGCGCCGCGCTGCGGCAACCGGTACCGACGATCCGCCGCAAGCGGCGGGCGGAGACAGGAGGCGGCGTGGCGCAGGAGTATCCGGCGGACGGAGCCCGGCCCCGACGGCGCGGTCGCAAGCTGCTCATCGGCCTGGTCGTCCTGCTCCTGCTGATGGCAGGGCTGCTGGTGATCGCGGACCGGGTGGCGGTCGGGGTGGCCGAGCGGGCCATCGCCGACCGGGTCAGCCAGGAGGTCACCAAGCAGGGCGCGCAGGCCGCCGCGCCCGATGTGGAGGTCGGCGGAACTCCGTTCCTGACCCAGGTGCTAGACGGCCGGTACCAGCGGATCTCCATCAAGCTGCGGGACGTGCAGGCCTCGGTTGAGGGCGACGCCGTGCGGCTGCTGGTGCTGGACGTGGACGCCCGCAACGTGCGGGCCTCGTTGGACACTCTGCGCACCGGGCAGGGCGACGTTGTCGCCGACACGGTCAACGGCACCGGCACGATCAGCTACGAGAGTCTCGCCGCGCTGCTGGACCGGCCCGGGCTCACCCTCGGTGAGCAGGGCGGCAAGCTCGCCGTCACCGCCCCGGTCGACATCCTCGGCCAGACGCTCACCGTCAGCGGCACCGCCGACGTCACGGTCGCCAAGAGTGGCGCCGTCGCGCTGCGTTTCAACGACCTGGACGCCGAGGGCCTGCCGAACCTGCCGTTGGCCCGCGCGCTGCTGAACAACTACGCCAAGGGCATCTCCATCGACGTGCCCCTGCCCGACCTTCCCTTCCAGCTCGCCGTTCGGGAGGTCCGGCCGCTGCCCGAAGGGCTGGCGGTCACCGCCGACGCGAAGAACGTGCCGATCAACTCCGCGAGCTGATCGGCCAGCCGGCCGCCGGGCGGAGGGACGCCGGCGGTCGGCCCTGGATTCCCGGATGCTGGTCGACCCAGTGGCAGCACGGTCACTGGCTGGTAGGCTCCGTGGCCATGGGGACCCACCTCACCAAACGGCGCGCGGTCGACCTGTGCCGCGTGGCCACCTGCCTGTGTCGCCCCGTCATCTGACGGCGGGGCTGTTTTCGGCCGCCTGACGGCGGCCACCGGCACGCAGGGTTCTCGTACCCTCCGGTGATCCCACCGAACGCCCGGCAGCGGCGCCGTCGCACGAACCCGTGATCCCGTCCTTTTGCTGGGTCCCGCGCGCGGTGCGACAGTCAAACCCATCGATATTCGCGCGTTGGCTCACCATCCATCCTCACCAGGGAGTGATTCGATGAGTCGCGACACCGCACTCGTTTCGGCCGAGTGGGCCGAGAAGAACCTCGACGCCCCGGGCGTCGTCTTCGTCGAGGTCGACGAGGACACCTCGGCCTACGACACCGGCCACATCGCCGGCGCAATCAAGATCGACTGGAAGACCGACCTGCAGGACCAGGTCCGCCGGGACTTCGTCAACAAGACCCAGTTCGAGGCGCTGCTCTCCGAGCGCGGCATCAGCAACGACGACACCGTCATCCTGTACGGCGGCAACAACAACTGGTTCGCCGCGTACGCCTACTGGTACTTCAAGCTCTACGGCCACCGCGACGTGAAGCTGCTCGACGGCGGTCGCAAGAAGTGGGAGCTGGACGCCCGCCCGCTGGTCACCGACGCGGTTACCCGTCCGGCGACCCAGTACGTCGCGCAGGAGCCGGACACCTCCATCCGGGCCTTCCGCGACGAGGTCGTCGCCGCGATCGGCACCAAGAACCTGGTCGACGTGCGTAGCCCCGACGAGTTCGCCGGCCGGCTGCTCGCCCCCGCCCACCTGCCGCAGGAGCAGGCGCAGCGCGGCGGGCACATCCCCACCGCGATCAGCGTCCCGTGGTCCAAGGCGGCCAATGAGGACGGCACCTTCCGGTCCGACGACGAGCTGCGCAGGATCTACGGGGACGCGGGGCTCGACGACGGCAAGGAGACCATCGCCTACTGCCGGATCGGTGAGCGCTCCTCGCACACCTGGTTCGTGCTCCAGGAGCTGCTGGGTCACCGCAACGTGAAGAACTACGACGGATCCTGGACCGAGTACGGCTCGCTGGTCGGCGTGCCGGTCGCGCTCGGCGACGAGCCCGGGGAGGCCTGACCATGACTGCTCCCACCACCGCGGGTTGCGCCGCCCCGGACCAGGCCGCGCCGCTGCCGGCCAGCCTGGACCTGGAGAAGGAAACCGTGATCACCGGCATCGTCCGCTCCGAGGCGGACGAGGTCGTGGCGGGCGCGTACGTCCGGTTGCTCGACTCGACCGGTGAGTTCACCGCCGAGGTCGTCACCTCAGCCGCCGGCCAGTTCCGGTTCTTCGCCGCGCCGGGCTCCTGGACGCTGCGCGCGCTGTCCCGACACGGCAACGGCGACACCGCCGTCACCGCCGGCCGGGGCATCAACGAGGTCAGCGTCACCGTCGCCTGACAGCCCACCCTCTGATCGACCGGGGCCGGTCACCCTCGTGGGGTGACCGGCCCCGGTCGTTTCCCGGTCGAGATGGTCGGAGTCAGTTACGTAGCGTGACCCCGACCATGGGTCGCCCCGAAATCCATCGGCGTACGTCACTATCGTCGGGTGGAATTCACGGTCAGTGCGGGTGAAGGCGCCGTTCCCGGTGCAGGGGTCCCGATCGTCGTCTGCGTCACCGCGGACGTCTCGGTGCGGGAGCGGGTGGTGCGCCAGCTCGACGGGATCGGTCCAGTGGTGAGCTGCGCCGACCTGGCCGAACTGCGGGCCATGCTGTTCCCGTCGCCGCCGGGCGGCGCGGCCACGGCCGTCGCGCCGGTCAGCCCGCCGGCGGTGCCGCAGGGGCCGGTCACGTGGGGCGAGCTGGTCGTCGACCGGGCCGGGCGCCTGGTCACCTGGTGCGGTGATCCGCTCCCGCTCACCCGCACCGAGCGGGAGCTGCTCGCCCGGCTGATCGGTCCGCCGCCGGTGGTGTGGAGCTACCAGCAGCTCTTCGCGGCCGTCTGGAACGGCGCGTACCTGGGCGACAGCGCGGTCGTGCACTCCGCGATCAAGCGGCTCCGGCACAAGCTGCGCAGCCTGCCGGGCGGCCCGCGGGTGCACACCGTGCGGGGCGTCGGCTACCGGCTCGACCCGCCATCCCGGCCCGCCTGACCACCGCCCGACGACCCGGGCTGCCCACCCGCCGCGGCGGGCGCCGGTCGCCGCCGGGCCGGCGGATCGCCCGTGACACCATGGCCGGGTGAGCGGTGCTGTCCGGACGGGGTGGGCCCCGTCGACCGGTCCCGCCGCGCCGGCACCCCGGCGACGGCGGCGCTGGCTGCTGGTCGCGAGCGTGGTCTGGGCCGTGCTGCTGGCCCTGCTCGCCTGGACGTCGGTCCGCGACGATCCACCGACCGTGCGAGAGCAGCGCTCCCTCGACCAGGCCGGCCCGGTGGTCGACCGGGCGGTCGGCGAGTTGGCCCGGGCGGCCGGCGCGGCCGGGCTGCTGGAGCTGAGCCCGGCGCGGATCGGGTCGGGCTGCCGGGTCACCCCGCTCGCTGACGGTGCCACGCTTCGCCGGGAGGTCGGTGTGCTCGCGCCCGCCGGCACCGAGCGCGCCGTCCTGGCCGGGATCGCCGAGCGACTTCCGGCGAACTGGCGGGCCTGGGTCGGGTCCGGGCGGGACGGCCCGGTGCTGCGCGCTGACGCTGGTGAGTTCGTCGCCGTCCAGGGACGGCCGACCGGGGACGGTCGGATCCGGTTGACCGTCGAGACCGGCTGTCGGCCGGTCGGCTCCGGCTACACCCCGCCCTCGACCACCGACGGCGGCCCGGAGGTCGCCGCCCTGACGGCCGCGCTGCGGGCGCTCGGCCGGCCGGCCGACGCCGCGCCGGAGCTGGTCACCGCGCCCTGTCCGGGCGGCGCGTCGGCCCGTACCGCGCGGTCCGCCGCCGGTCCCGACCCGGCCGCGTCGCCGGGCGGGCTCGCACCGCTGGCCGGCGGCAACCCGCTGCTGGACAACCCCCCGGTGTACGCGTACCGCGCCGGCCCGGTCACCGTGCTGGCCGACCTCACCCCGGACGCCGCCCGGCTGGCCGCCACCGTCGGCTGCCCGGGCTGAGCCGAGCATCCCGCCGGGTCAGACGCCCGGCTGTTGCTCCTCCGGGCCGCGGCTGCGGCCCAGTGCGTCGACCCGACCCCACCGGCCGGGGATGTCCAGCAGCTCGATCCGGCCCATGCCCGGTGGCACGGCCGGATCGATGATCAGGTGCTCGCCCTGCGGCTCCAGCCCCAGCATCACCCGTAGCAGCAGCAGCGGTGTGCCGGTCGACCACGCCTGCGGGCTGCACGCGGTCGGGTACTCCACCGGGTAGTCGGTGAGATCCCGGGCGTAGCCGGCGAACGCCTCGGGCAGCCGCCCATCGAAGTAGCGGGATGCGGCCAGCATCGCGTCGCAGATCAGCCCGGCCTCGTTCCGGAAGCCGTACCGCCACAACCCCCAGGCGGTGATCGAGTTGTCGAACGGCCAGACGGTGCCCACGTGGTAGCCGATCGGGTTGTACCGGCCCTGGTCCTCGGCGAGGGTCCGCACCCCCCAGCCGGAGAACAGTCGCGGCCCGAGCAGATGCTCGACCACCTTGCCGGCCCGGGACTCGTCGACGATTCCGCTCCACAGCAGGTGCCCGATGTTCGAGGACAGCGCGTCGACCTGCTTCCCGTCGGCGTCCAGGGCGAGCGCGTAGTACCCGCGGTCGGCGATCCAGAAGTCGTGGTTGAACCGCTGCTTGAGCGCGGCGGCCTCCCGCTCCAGCCGGTCGGCGTATGCCGGGTCGTTCCAGAACGTCCGGGCCAGCCGGGCGGCCCGGATCTTCGCGTCGTACGCGTAGCCCTGCAGCTCACAGGTGGCCCGGGGAAAGCCGGGCAACCGGCCGTCGGCGTACGAGATGGCATCCCAGGAGTCCTTCCAGCACTGGTTCTGCAGGCCGGTCTCCGGGTTGCGGGTCTGGTACCAGAGGTAGCCGGTGCCGAGCAGGTCGCCGTAGGTGTCGATCCACTCCAGCGCCGCGCGCACCTGCGGCTCCAGCCGCCGGATCAACTCGGAGTCGCCGGTCCAGCGCTCGTACTCGTCGATCAGGATGATGAACAGCGGCGTCGAGTCGGCCGACCCGTAGTACGGCGAGTGCGGCTGCTCCTCGAAACCGGCGGTCTCCCCGTACCGCAACTCGTGCAGGATCTTGCCCGGCTCCTCGTCCCGGAAGTCGTCCACCCGGTGCCCCTGCAGGCCGGCCAGCATCACGATGGTCGGCGGAATCAGCTCCGGTAGGAACGGCAGCACCTGCAACGAGGTGATGATGCTGTCCCGGCCGAACAGGGTCATGAACCAGGGCAGCCCGGCGGCGAGCAGCCGCACGCCCAGGGCGATCGACTCATAGCGCAGCGCGGCCAAGTCGTTGAGGCTGCGCCGGTACGCCCCGGCCAACGGCTCGCAGTCGCAGCCGAGCTTCGGCGCCCGGTCGATCAGCTCCTGCTGCTCGGCGCGGATGGCGTCCGCGCTGCGGCTGCCGCCGTACGGCAGGGTGGCCCGGATGTCCTCCCCCCGCGCGCCGTAGACGACGGTGGACACGTGCAGCCGGGTGCTCCACTCGCTGTTCCGGGCGATCCGGATCTGGAAGGTCATCCCGGAGGAGTCGACCATGGCCGGTGCGCTGGAGGTGATCAGCGTCTCCCGGTGGAACGCCTCCCGCCGGTAGGTCAGGCGCAACTCGTTGTCGGCCACCGAAATCGTCGTCTGACCGCGCTTCCGCCGGGCGTTCTTGATCTCGAAAAGGTCGGCGAAGTCAGACGCCATCTCCACCCGGACGGTGAACTCGACCTCCTCGCCGGTGTGGTTCAGCACGGTCAGCTCCTCCTCGAAGCTGCCCACGATCGCCCGGCTGCGGATCACCGACGCCTTGGCGTCCAGGTAGTGCGTCGGTTCGCCGGGGGCCAGGAAGAACTTGGTCCGGTACGACTCGGAATCGTCCATCGACAGGGCGTGCAGCCGCTCGCCGTCCAGGGTGAGCATCCAGTTGGACAGGAAGCGGGTGTCGAAGGAGAACAGCCCGGTCGGGAAGTCGTAGGACGGCTCGATGTCCCCCGTCCGGTCGCTGACCAGGAAGGTGTTGCCGTCCAGGATGCTGACGAGATCGTTCACGCCATCCGCCCGGCCTGCTTCCGAGCCACCTCGCGCGGATCGCGGGTGCCCGGCGGGTTCGGGAAGAACCGCCGGAAGGCCAGGAAGAGCACCACGTTCCCGCTGAACGTGCTTTCGTTGCGCAGCACCGCCGCGACCCCCTGGGCCTCGCCGGTCACCAGCCGGTCGAACAGGGCCGCGCTGCTGTACCAGATGGCGTCGGCCGGCCCGCGGTTGCGGCTGACCTGCACCGACCCCGGCCGCATCCGGACCAGCCAGTGCTCGGTCGTCTGGTCGTCGGTGCCGAGGTCAATCTGAAGGGTTCCGGCGACCAGGCCGCCGAGGACCTCCGGGGCACGCGCCGGCAGTGATTCGAAGAACCTCTCCGTCGCCTCGGTCACATCCGAATCGTAGGCAGCCGTCCGAGATGTCGGGTCGGTATCCGCACTCCGCCCCTACCGTCCGGGTCGTCCCGCCGCTGGTCAGTAGACCAGGGCCTGCGCGCCCTCGGCCAGCGCCTCCTCGACGAAGGCCGCGGCGCCCGCGATCCGGACGCCGGGCAGTACGTCGTCCGGGCCGATCTCCCGCCGGGCCGCGCACTGGGTGCAGGCGGTCACCCTGCCACTGGTCAGGATGACGTGCAGCAGCTCGGCCAGCGGGGCGGAATGCGGCAGCTCGAACTCCTGGGCACGGCCGGGCAGCGCGAACCACGTCGCCTCGCCGGTCAGCCAGAGCGATACGTCCACCCCGGCCGCGACCGCCGTGGCGGCGACCGTGAACGCCTGCGCACACCGCTCCGGGGCGTCCGCCCCCGCGGTGGCCTTGACGACGAGAGTGCGGGCCATGAGGCCCAGCATAGGATGGCCGGGATGGTTACCGAGATCGGGTTCGTCAGCCTGCTGGTCGCCGGCCTGGGCGGGCTCGCCGGTGGCCTGGTCTACCTCGCCGTACGCATATCGAGAGGACGTTGGTGACGCTGGTGAGCGACGAGAACCCGCTGCAGCCGCCGTGGCTGAACGCGCCGCCGGTCGACCCGTACCCGTTCGAGGAGAGTCACGACCTGCGGGTCGGGCCGAAGCTGCACCCGGCGCTGGACGGCCTGCTGCCCTACATCGGCCTGTGGCGCGGCCGGGGCAAGGGTGGTTTCCCCACCGTCGAGGACTTCGACTACGCCCAGGAAATCCGGATCAGCCACGACGGCCGTCCGTTCCTGCACTACGAGTCCCGCGCCTGGATCCTCGACGAGCAGAGCAAGCCGGTCCAACCCGCCGGGCGTGAGGTCGGCTGGTGGCGGCCGGTGCTGGTGGACGGCCGGGCCACCGACGAGCTGGAGGCTCTGCTGACCACCCCGAGCGGGGTGATGGAGCTCCACCTCGGTAAGCGCAACGGCACCCAGGTCGAGTTCGCCACCGACGCGGTGGTCCGGACGGCGACCGCCAAGGAGGTCACCGGCGGGCACCGGCTCTTCGGCATCGTCGAGGGCGCGCTGCTCTACGCCCAGGACATGGCCGCGATGGGGCACGGGCTCAGCCCGCACCTCTCCGCCCGGCTCGTCCGGGTCGGCGGCTGACCGTCACGGGACGGGGAAACCCAGCACGGCGTGCAGGGCGGGGGTACGCGGGCAGCGCGCACGGCGCACCCCGTCCAGCGTGTGGATCTCGGTGAGCCCGCGGACCGACGAGGTGAACCAGATGCCGTCCGCCGCGTGCAGCTCGGCCGGGGTGACCATCCGCTCGGCGGCGGTCAGGCCCAGCTCGCCAGCGTGGCCCAGCAGCCAGGCGACGGTCGTGCCGGGCAGGATGCCCGTGGTGGCGGCGGGCACGGTGCAGAGCGTGCCGCCGGTGAGCCACACCACGTTGGCGGTGGGGCCCTCCAGCGCGTACCCGTCGGAGGAGATCCAGAGCACGTCGTCCACCCCGGCCCGGTCGGCCCAGCGGCGGGCGGCGGTGTTGACCGCGTACGAGGTGGATTTGATCCCGGCGGGCAGCCAGTCCAGTCCGGTGCGTGCCCCCGCTGGCACCCCCAGCGGCAGGGTTGCCACGCTGATCCCGTCCCGACGGGCAACCCGGGACGACGCGGGCACCTCGGTCAGCGTGGCGTAGACGCTCGGCGGGCCGCCGGCCTCCGGGCCCCGGGTGCAGACCAGTCGCAGCGCCCCCTCCACCCGCGCCGGCCAGCCCGCGCGCACGGTGTCGAGCAGGTCGATCAGCGCGGCGATGGGTGGCAGGGCCAGCTCGACGGCGGCAGCCGAGGCGGCCAGCCGGGCCAGGTGCTCGTCGCGCAGCCACGGCCGGCCCTGGCGCAGGTGCATGGTCTCGAAGAGGCCGTCGCCGCGCAGCACACCGAGGTCGTCACCGCGGAGCACGGGCTCGCCGGCCGGCACCGGGCCGCGGCCGAGGACGACGATCCGCGCGGTCGGGTCGGCCGCGACCTTTCCGACGGACGACATCACCATGACCGTCGAGCCTAGCGGCGGTCCATCGCGATGCGGAGATCGGCATGGTTGCCGAACTATGATCGGACGGTGTCCGAATCCTCCCTCGCGGAAATGCTGCGGGCCCGTGGGCTGCGGCTGACGGCCCAGCGGCAGCTTGTCCTCCAAGCGGTGCTCGATCTGGGCCACGCCAGCCCCGAGCAGGTGCACAACGCGGTGCGGGAGGTCGCTGCCGGCGTCAACATCACCACCATCTACCGCACGCTGGAGCTGCTGGAACGGCTCGGCCTGGTGACCCATACGCACCTCTCGCACGGCTCGCCGACCTACCACGCGGCCGGTGAGCACCAGCACGTCCACCTGGTTTGTCGCGAGTGTGGCGCGATCGACGAGATCGATCCGGAGTTGCTCCGCCCGCTCGCCGACCAGTTGGTCGCGCAGCGCGGGTTCCGGGTGGACATCGGGCACGTGTCACTCTTCGGTGTCTGCGGACGCTGCGAGAACGGGGACCAGAAATGATCGACATAGCGGGTGCGGTGGCCGTCGAGAGCATCGACGAGGCCAGCCGCGACCAGCCGGAGCCGGCACACGCGGCGGCCGGGGTGCGAGGGGTGGCCGCGCACTACGGCGACCCGCTGCGCGAGCAGCGCATCCTGGACACCGAGGTCGGCCTGGTCGACCGGTCGCACCGGGGGATCATCGCGGTGCCGGGGGAGGAGCGGGCCAGTTGGCTGCACACGATCACCTCGCAGCACCTGGCGACATTGGCCGCCAACGACGGCACCGAGCTGCTGGTGCTGTCCCCGCACGGGCACGTCGAGCAACATGCCATGGTCGCCGAGGATGGCGAGACCACCTGGCTGGACACTGAGCCGGGGGCGACTGCCGGCCTGCTGGCGTACCTGGAGAAGATGCGGTTCTTCAGCAAGGTCGAGCCGCGCGACGCCACCGCCGAGCGGGCGCTGCTGTCCCTGGTCGGGCCGGCGGCGACGGACGTGCTGGGCGTGCTCGGCGTGACCGGGATGGCCGCACCGGACCTGATCGCCGTGCCGGGTCCGAAGTTCGCCGCCGGTGCCGTGCCACCCCGAGCGAGCGTTCGGTACGACGTACGCCCGCTACCCACCGGCGGGTGGGCCCGACGCGGGCCGCTCGGGGTGGACCTGCTGGTGCCCCGGGCCGCGATGGAGCAGGTGGTGGCGGAGCTGCGCGGCGCTGGCGTACCGGTCGCCGGGCTCTGGGCGTACGAGGCGATCCGGGTGGCTGCCCGGCGGCCCCGGGTCGGGGTGGACACCGACCACCGGACGATCCCGGCCGAGGTGGACCTGATCGGCCCGGCCGTGCACCTGGACAAGGGCTGCTACCGGGGGCAGGAGACGGTGGCCCGGGTGCACAACATGGGCCGTCCGCCGCGTCGGCTGGTGCTGCTGCACCTGGACGGGATCACCACCGACCAGCCGCCGACCGCCGGTACGCCGGTGACCCTCGACGGCCGGACGGTGGGCTTCGTCGGCACCGCCGTGCTGCACCACGAGCTGGGCCAGATCGCCCTGGCGGTGCTGAAGCGGAACGTCCCGGAGGACGCCGCGCTGCGGATCGGCGAGACCGCGGCGGCGATCGACCCGGCCTGACCGGGCCGTCTAGGATCGCCGGCATGACGACAGGGACGTTGATCACGGTAGCCCCGACCGGCGCGGAGTCGGCCAAGGCGGAGGTGCCGGCGCTGCCGGTGACGCTCGACGAGCTGGTGCTCACCGCCAAGGAGTGCGAGGCCCTCGGCGCTGCCGTGATCCACGTTCACATCCGCGACGACGCGGCGCGGCCGACCCTCGACCCGGTGCGCCTGCGGGAGACCGTGGCGGCGCTCCGCGAGAGCACCGACCTGATCGTGCAGCTCTCCTCCGGCGGCGCGGTGACCGACCCGGAGGCATCCCGGCTGGCCGTGCTCGACGCCCGCCCGGACATGGCCTCGTGCACCATGGGCACGGTCAACTTCGGCGACGACGTCTTCCTCAACCGCTGGGAGTTCATCGTCGACCTGCACACCCGGATGCAGGAGCGCGGGATCGTGCCGGAGTACGAGATCTTCGACCTCGGCCACCTGTCCGCGTTGCAGCGGCTGTTGGGCAAGTACGGCCTGCCGGCCGGGGGGCACGTGCACGTCGACTTCGTGATGGGTGTGCCGGGCGGTATGCCGGGCACCACCGAGACGTTGGTCGCGGCGCACCGGATGCTGCGGGACCTGCCGGAGGGCACCACCTTCGCGGCCACCGGCATCGGTCGCAGCACCATCCCGGTCATGTTGGCCTCGCTGTCGACCGGTGGGCACCTGCGGGTCGGCATGGAGGACACCGTGACGTACGCCAAGGGCCGGCCGGTGGAGTCCAACATGCAACTGGTCGCCCGCGCGGTCGGTTTCGCCCAGCTCGCGCAGCGGCCGCCGCTGACCACCGCGGAGGCCCGCGAGCTGCTCGGCCTGTAAGGCCGGCTCTGTCGGGCACCCCTGTCACCCGGGCGGTGGACGACCTGGTCACCCCGCCGCCGAGACCCCCGGGACCGTCGGTACCGTCCAGCACGTGGGAAAGACGTACGAGGGCGGCGCGCCGCTCGCAGAGGTGGTCCGGTCCGGGTTCGTGGAGGGCGCGCACCGCGGCTCGGTGGTGGTGCTGGACGCCGCCGGTGTGCCGGTGGCAGCCGTCGGGGATGTGACCGCACCGATCTTTCCCCGCTCGGCCAGCAAGCCGATGCAGGCGATCGGGATGCTCCGCGCCGGCCTGCCGCTGACCGACCCGGCCGACCTGGCGCTGGTCTCGGCCAGTCACGCGGGTGAGGAATTCCACCTGGCCCGGGTCGGTGCGCTGCTGGATCGGGCCAGGTTGGACGCCTCGGCTCTGCACTGCCCGCCCGACCTGCCGGTGGGCGCGGCGGCCCGGGAGGCCGTGCTGCGCGCCGGGGGCGGCCCGACCCGGGTGCAGATGAACTGCTCCGGCAAGCACAGCGGGATGCTGCTGACCTGCCAGGCCGCCGGGTGGCCGCTGGACGGCTACTGGCGGCCGGAGCACCCGTTGCAGCAGCGGTTGCGGGCAGCCATCGAGGAGTTCACCGGTGAGCAGGCGGCGGCGGTGGGGGTGGACGGCTGCGGCGCCCCGGTGCTCGCCGTGTCGCTGACCGGTCTGGCCGGGGCGTACCTCCGGCTGGTCGACGCCGAGCCCGGTTCGGTGCCGCGCGCGGTGGCCGACGCCATGCGCGCCCACCCGGAGATCGTGGGTGGCACCCGGGCCGACGACACCCGGCTGATGCGCGGCGTTCCGGGCCTGCTGGCGAAGGTCGGCGCCGAGGGCGTGATCGCCGTGGGCCTGCCGGGCGTCGGCGCGGTGGCGCTCAAGATCGACGATGGCGCCGACCGGGCCCGGATGCCGGTGCTGGTCTCCGCGCTGCGCAGGCTCGGCGTGGACGCCCCGGTGCTTGCCGAGTACGCCGAGGTGCCGCTCTTCGGCGGCGGCGTCCCGGTCGGCGCGGTCCGTCCGCTCTGGTGAGCGGCGGCTGGTCCCGACCGTCGGGGACGGCCACTCGCGGATGAGCGCGATACCTCAGAGGCATATTCATGCCTCTGAGGTATCAGCCTCATTCGCCCGACACCCTCGGTGCGGGCTCTGCGGAGTCGGGTGGGCTCAGCTCAGGAAGTCGAGCAGGGCCGCGTTGACCGGCTCGGGCCGCTCCAGCGGCAGCAGGTGTGCGGCGTCCGGCACGTCGGGCAGCCGTACCGCGTCGGGCGCCTCGGCGGCGATCCGGTCGGCGAGCCGGCGGATGTCCGGCACGTCCGCCGCGCCGGCGGTGACCAGGACGGGCAGCCGCAGCTCGCCGAGGCGTTCGATCGCCGGCGGCGTCAGCTCGCCCACCTCCACCGCGCCGAGGGCCAGTTCGGCGGCGAGCGCGCGCTGATCCATCTCCTGCGCGAACGCGATCAGCCCGGGGTCGACGTCGGCCGGCTGACGGCCCGGACCGACCACCCAGAACCGCACCTCACCGGCCGCTCCGGCGGCGAAGTCGTCGGGATCGACCTCGCCGACCAGGCTGTCCCAGAGGTCGTTGGCCTCCTCGGACCACTCATTGCCGGAGACCGCCGTGCCGAACAGCGCGAGCGCGCTCACCCGGTCCGGATACGCCAGCGCGGTGTCGATGGCCACCGACCCGCCGAAGGAGCAGCCGACCAGGGTGGCCCGGGGCAGGCCGAGCGCGTCCAGCAGGCCGGCCACGTCGTCGTGGTGCGCGAACGGGATCGGGGGCAACTCGGAGTCGCCGTAGCCGCGCAGGTCCGGGACGATCACCCGGTGCCGGGCGGCGAGCGCGGACAACTGCCCCCGCCACATCCGGCGGTCGGCGATGCCGGCGTGCAGCAGCACGACGGGCGAGCCGCTGCCGGCCTCGTCGTACGCGATGACTGCTCCATTGACTGTGGTCTTGTGCACGGACGGACGGTACGGATCGGATGAGCGACGCGCAAACAGGATGCTGAGACCTTGCTAACTCTTGCTAGCGTTTCGCTTGCAGGAGCTAGCGGGGTCGGTTAGCGTCGGTGTCATGGCCACACCGAAGGACCTCCCCGACGTCGGCGGGTTCATCCGCGACCTGCGGCGCAACGCGAAGATCTCGCTGCGGCAGCTCGCCGAGCAGGCGGGGGTCAGCAACCCGTACCTCAGCCAGATCGAGCGCGGCCTGCGCAAGCCCAGCGCGGAGGTGCTCCAGCAGTTGGCCAGCGCCCTGCGGGTGTCCACTCCGGCGATGTACCTGCGGGCCGGGCTGCTCGACGACAAGGAAGGCCACGGTGTGCTCGCCGCCATCGCGGTGGACGCCGACCTGACGATGGCCCAGAAGCAGTCGCTCAGCCAGATCTACGAGACCTTCCGCCGGGAGAACGCCCGGCTGACCGAGGCCGAGGCCAAGGCCGAGGGCGCCGGCACGAACACCGGCGGCGCGGCCGGGGTGACCACCCCGACCGACATCGCCGACCAGCCGGCCGACGTGGCCAACCTGGCCGCGACCGGCCCCACCACCGCGGGCGGCACCCCGACCGAGGCCGTGCTCGAGTCGGTCGCGGTCACCGAGGCGGGGTCCGCCCCCGCCCCGCCCAGCACCAGCACCCCCGAGAAGAAGGCCGCCGGTCCGGCGGTCCGGAAGGCCGCCGACGCGGCCGAAGAGGAGACCTCATGACCGAGCCGAAGACCAACCGCATCCCCGCCCCGATCTACGCCGCTGCCGGTGCCGGAGAGTTGGCCCTCCAGCAGCTGCGCAAGCTGCCGGCCGTGGTCGGCGTCCTCGGCACCCGGGTCGTCGCCGACCTGGGCGGCCGGGCCGTGCTGACCGGCTTCGAGCTGCGCCAGAAGGCCACCGAGACGCTGCGTACCGCCAACGAGACCGCCGAGACCCTGCGCGGCCGGGCTCAGGCCGAGCTGGACCTGGCCAAGCTCCGTGAGTCCGCCGACCTGGCCAAGCTGCGTGAGGTCACCGACCTCGACAAGCTGCGCGCCGCCGCGACCCGTAACGCCGCTGTGGTGGTCGCAGGTGCCCAGGCCGCGCAGGAGCGCGCGTTCGCCGCGTACGGCGCACTGGTCGCCCGTGGTGAGCGGGTCGTCGGCGCCGGCGTGCTGGAGGCCGCCGAGACGGTCAACGCCGACATCGAGGCGACCCAGGCCGTGTCGCCGGCGACCGCCGACGCGGTAGCCACCGCCCCGGTGAGCCCGGCCCAGGTGTCCAGCCCGGCCGACGTGCCGAGCCCGGCCGAGGTGGCCGAGATCGCCGAGGCCAAGCCGGCCGCCGTCAAGAAGGCCGCCCGGGCGCGGACGGCCGCCAAGCCGGCCGCGACCCCGTCGGCGAAGCTGCCCCGGGCCACCAAGCGGACCCGTCCGGCGGCCGAGTAGTTCGTGGTGTCGACGACCCCGGCGGCGTCCTTGTCGGACGTAGTCGGGGTCGTCGACATAAGCTTGCCGGCATGGCCAACGCCGCGCCGATCTTCGCGTTCGAAGTCCGCTACGTGATCGAGCTGATCCTGCTCGTCTTCGCGCTGATCATCCAGGGTGTCGCGCTGGTGCACGCCGTCACACAGCGCTCCGACGGCTTCCCCGCCATCGGGACGCTGCCCAAGGGTGGGTGGATCGCCATCCTGGCGGTTTGCCTGGTGCTGACCCTTCTCGGCTTCGGTCCGATCAGCCTCTTCGGACTGATCGGCATCGCCGCCGCCCTCATTTACCTGCTCGACGTCCGGGTCGGCCTGCGCGACCTGAGCGACGGCAAAGGGTTCTGGTGAGAAGTTTCCGCTGGCCACCCCCGCCGGACGGTGGGCCTCGCACCTGGGGGCCCGGTCCGGGTGGTCCGCGTACCGGCCGGCCGGCGCTGCCGGAGCCGGAGACCGAGCTGGTCACCACCCCGCACGGGGTACGGCTGGAGCGGCTGGTCACCGGCACCGGTGATCCCGTCACCGTGTTCGCGCACGGGCTGGGCAACGGCATCGCCACCACCCGCCCCTTCGGCAGCGGGGTGACCGGCCGCAAGGTGTTCTTCCAGTTCCGCGGGCACGGCCGCTCCGACGCGCCGGCCGGGCCGTGGAGCTACCTGGACCTGGCCCGGGATCTGCGCGCCGTCGCGGATCTCGGCGGCGCCAGTCGGGCGTTCGGGGTGAGCCTCGGCGCGGGTGCGCTCTGCCGGTTGCTGGCCGAGAGCCCGGAACGCTTCGAGAAGCTGGTCTTCTTCCTCCCGGCGGTGCTTGACCAGCCGCGCGGCCAGGTCGCCCAGGAACGCGTCACGGACCTGCTGGAGGCGGTGGAGAGCGGGGACGCCTCGGCGGTCGCCGACATCGTCTCGCTGGAGCTGCCGACGGCGGTGCGCAACACCCCGGCCGGCTGGGCGTACCTGCGGCAGCGACTCGACCAGCTGCTCCGCGACGGTCTGGCCGACGGTCTGGCCACCCTGCCGGAGCAGGCGCCGCTGCGCGACGCCACCGCCCTGGCGGCGGTCACCGCACCGGCGCTGGTGATCGGCTGTGCGGGCGACGATCTGCACCCGGTCGAGGTGGCCGAGCAGCTCGCGGCCGCGCTGCCCCAGGCCACCCTGCACGTGTACGACCGGCCCGGCGTGCTCTGGACGGAACGCGCCGACCTGCGGGAGCGAGTGTCCAGCTTCCTGAACGAGTAGCGTGCCCTGTCATGGGCGTCACACAGCATGGCCGGACGCACCGGCTGGACCTTGCCGACCCGACCCTGCGCGAGTGGACCTGCACGGTCCTGCACGCCGACCCGGAGCAGGGCATCGTGCTGGACCGCTCGGCCTTCTATCCGGGCGGCGGGGGGCAGCCGCCGGACCACGGAGTGCTGCTCTGGCAGGGCGTGCAGACCCGGATCGTCGGCACCCGCAAGGGCGACGACCCGTACCTGATTCCCGCCGAGGGTGACCCGCTGCCGCCGGCCGGCACCGAGGTGACCGGCGCGGTGGAGGACGAGCGCCGCACCCGGCTGATGCGCACCCACTCGGGGCTGCACGTGCTCTGCGGGGTGGTGTTCCGCGACTTCGGCGCGCTGGTCACCGGCGGCAACATGGAACCGGGCGAGGCTCGGATGGATTTCAACCTGCCCGAGGTGCCGGCCGACTTCAAGAGCCGGATCGAGGAGCTGGTCAACGCCGAGGTGGCCGCCGACCGTGCGGTTGCGGTCCGGGTGCTGCCGCGCGTCGAGGCGCTGTCCCTGCCGGACATCATCCGCACCCAGTCCAACCTCATTCCGCCGGACGAGCAGGAGGTCCGGATCGTCGACATCGTCGGGCTGGACGTGCAGGCCGACGGCGGCACCCACGTCGCCTCCACCGCCCAGATCGGCAAGGTGCAGGTGGTCAAGGTGGAGAGCAAGGGCCGGGCCAATCGCCGGGTCCGCGTCCGGCTCGCGGACTGAGGGGCGCTGTCGGTTGGTGGACTGAGGGCGCTGTCGCTTGGTGGACTAGGCGTCCCGGCGGGCGCGCAGCGACCGGACCTTGTGCCGGTTGCCGCAGCGCTCCATGCTGCACCAGCGGCGTCGCCCGGGGCGTGAGGTGTCCACGAAGACCAGGTAGCAGTTGTGCGCGCCGCACTCCCGGATCCGGTCGGCGTACGGCCCGCTGAACAGGTCGATCGCGTCCCGGGCGATGCTGGCGAGGGCCTGCTGCCCGCTGGCCGGGAGCACCCAGTGCCGCGTCCCGTCCGCATCCAGCCGGGGCGCCAGCGGCGCAGCGGCCGCCGCCTCGTTGAGGGTGTCGAGGTCGCCGGGCGTCGCGTCGAAGTCCGTGGGCGTGGTGGCCGGTGGCCGGGTGCCGGTGCGGGCGCACACCAGCCGCCACAGCGCGTCCCGCAGGCGCCGCGCGGCGGCCAACTCCGCCAGGTCGACGTCGACCCGGGCAGGGTCCAAGCGCAGCCGCGACCGCCCCAGCCAGTCGGCGAGATCCGCCGGGCGGTGCAGCACCTCGAAACGGGCCCCGATGCCCGGCCCGCCGCTGGTGAGGAACTCCAGGCAGAGCGCTCCTGGATCGAAGAGGAAACGGGCCCCTTGCAGCGACACCAGGGTGATTCCACTTGCGACGTCGGTCACGTAACCACTATAAACGGTTACAGGGGTGGTCCGCACGCTGCGGGTCGCCGACGAAGGTGAAGGGGATCCAGATGGCCCTGGCATGGAAGCTCGTCGTCGACTGCGCGGAGCCGATCGCGCTGGCCCGGTTCTGGGCGGCGGCCCTCGAATACGAGGTCGAGGACAACAGCGCCCTCATCGACCAGTTGGCCGCGGCCGGCAGGGTCGGGCCGGACGAGTACGTCGAGGTCGACGGCCGGCGGGCCTTTCGGGAACTCGCGGCGGTCCGCCACCCGGAGGACCCGGTCCAACCGGTCAGCGGCATCGGTCTCGGCCGCCGGCTGCTGTTCCAGGCCGTGCCGGAGCCCAAGCAGGTCAAGAACCGGCTGCACATCGACCTGCACGCCGGCCCGGACGAGCGGGAGGCGACGGTGCAGCGGCTGGTCGGGCTCGGCGCCACCGTGCTGCGCGAGGTCGCCGACCGGGGCAGCGTGCACACCACCATGACCGACCCGGAGGGCAACGAGTTCGACGTGCAGTGACAGCCGGGCAGCCGTTCGGCCGGGCATGACTGGATGCGGGCCTGTCGAGCTGCCCCAGATATGGGGCGTGGCACGGGTGGCTCGCCGCCCGTCGAGCGGGCCAGACGTCGAGCGTGCCCAGACGTCGAGCGGGCCTAGACGTCGAGCGGGCCAGACGTCGAGCGGGCCTAGACGTCGAGCGGGCCTAGACGTCGAGCGGGCCCAGACGTCGAGCTGCCCCACAAATGGGGCAGCTCGACAGGGCGGCGTGGAGGCTCGACGGCCGCTCGTGACCCGATCCGGAATTCGGACGGAGGCTGTCAGGTATTGCTGGCAGCCTCGAAGGCATGACACAACCGCTCGCAGGAAAGATCGCGCTCGTCGCCGGCGCTACCCGGGGTGCCGGTCGGCAGATCGCCGTCCAGCTCGGCGCCGCCGGGGCCACCGTGTACGCCACCGGCCGCAGCAGCCGCGCCGGCCGCTCGGAGATGGACCGGTCGGAGACCATCGAGGAGACCGCCGAGCTGGTCACCGCCGCCGGAGGCGTCGGCATTCCCGTCCGGGTCGACCACCTGGTGCCCGAGCAGGTCCGGGACCTGGTCGCCCGGATCGACGCCGAGCAGGGCCAACTCGACGTGCTGGTCAACGACATCTGGGGCGGCGACCCGCTGGTCACCTGGGAGAAGCCGATCTGGGAGCAGCCGCTGGACGCAGGCTTCCGCACCCTGCGCCTGGCCATCGACACGCACATCATCACCAGCCACTTCGCGCTGCCGCTACTGATCCGCAAGCCTGGCGGCCTGGTGGTGGAGATCGGCGACGGCACCAAGGCGTACAACGACGACAACTATCGACTCTCGGTCTTCTACGACCTGGCCAAGGCCTCGGTCAACCGACTCGCCTTCAGCCAGGCGCACGAGCTGAAGCCGCACGGCTGTACCGCCGTCGCTCTCACCCCAGGCTGGCTCCGCTCCGAGGCGATGCTGGAGATCTTCGGCGTGACCGAGGAGAACTGGCGCGACGGGGCGGCCACCGACCCGCACTTCCTCATCTCGGAGACGCCGGCCTTCGTCGGACGCGCGGTCGCCGCGCTCGCCGCCGACGAGGACAAGGCCCGCTGGAACGGCGAGTCCGTCGACGCCGGCTCGCTGGCCAAGGTGTACGGGTTCACCGACGTCGACGGCAGCCAGCCGGAGGCCATCCGGTACATCACCGAGGTGGTCAACGCCGGCAAGCCGGCGGACGTCACCGGCTACCGGTAGAGCTCGCGGAGCCGGTCCGCCGCGTCGGCGAACAGCTCCCGTAGCGCGGGTGGTTCGAGGACCTCCACCTCGGGGCCGAGCCCGAGAAGTTGGTGGTACGCCACCTCGACGGACTCGACCGGCAGCCGGGTTACGACCCGCCCCTGCCCGTCGGGCTCGTCGGCGGTGGCGACCACCTCGTCGTACACGAAGGGGGCGTCCACCAGGTGCCGGAGCTGGCGCAGGCCGGCCGGGCTGAGCCGGACGGTGACCTCGGCGCGCAGCATGGTCCGCAGGAACGACCCGGCCTGCTCGCGCCAGTACCCGGCCAGGTCAAAGTCCTCGTCCCGGTCGAAGCTCTCCTCGCCCACCTCGACCCCGGTCACCCGGTCCACCCGGTAGGTGCGGGCGTCCTCGCCGACCCGGCCGACCAGGTACCAGACCCCGCTCTTGAGCACGAGCCCGTACGGCTGCACCCGGCGGGTCGCCTCCCGGTCGCCGCGCCGGTACCCCAGCTGCACCACCCGGTCCCGCCAGACCGCCCGAGCCAACTCGGTCAGCCATGGCGGCGGTCCGGTCTCCCGGAACCAGCCCGGCACGTCCAGGTGGAACCGCTGTCCGGCGCGGGCCGGGGCGTCCCGTAGCGCGGGAGGCAGCGCGGCGAGCACCTTCAGCTCGGCGGCGGCGACCGCGTCGGCGAGCCCCATGTCGCCGGCCGGCCCGGGCAGGCCGGAGAGGAAGAGCGCCTCCGCCTCGTCCCGGGTCAGCCCGGTCAGCCGGGTCCGGTAGCCGCCGAGCAGCCGGTACCCGCCGGCCCGGCCCCGGTCGGCGTATACCGGCACCCCGGCGGCGGAGAGCGCCAGCACGTCCCGGTAGACCGTCCGCTCGGAGACCTCCAGCTCCCGCGCCAGCTCGCCCGCGGTCATCGACCCGCGGGCCTGCAACAGCAACAGCAGCGAGATCAGTCGGGAAGCGCGCATCCGCCCATCCTGCCCGGCCCCCGCTCACCGCCCGCCGGGGGTGAGCAGGCCCCGGTCGTACGCGACGGCCACCGCCGCGGCCCGGTCGTTGACCCCGAGTTTGGCGTACACGTGCAGCAGGTGGGTCTTCACCGTGGCCTCGCTGATGAACAGCCGGGCCGCCGCCTCCCGGTTGGACGCGCCCTTCGCCACCAGGGTGAGCACCTCCAGCTCCCGCTGGCTCAGCGGCTCCTCGGCGGGAGCGCGGAGCCGCCCCATCAGCCGGCCGGCCACGCTGGGGGACAGCACCGACTCGCCCCGGGCGGCGGCCCGTACCGCTCGGACCAGCTCGTCCCGGGGAGCATCCTTCAGCAGGTAGCCGGTCGCGCCGGCCTCGATGGCCGGCAGCACGTCGGCATCCGTGTCGTACGTGGTGAGCACCAGCACCTTGGCGGAACTGCCGGAACGGGCCAGCCGGCCGATCGCGGTCACCCCGTTCATCCCGGGCATCCGCAGGTCCATCAGCACCACGTCCGGACGCAGGTGCGCGGCCAGCGCGAGCGCCTCGGCACCGTCACCGGCCTCGCCGACCACCTCGAAATCCGGGTCGCCGGTGAACATGCCACGCAGGCCATCCCGCACCACCGGGTGGTCATCGACGATCAGCAGCCGGACCGGGGCGTTCACCCGGCACCGCCGGAAAGTGCGGGCACGGACGCCGAGACGGCAGTACCGCAGCCCGGCTCACTCTCGACGGCCAGCTCGCCGCCGACCCCGGCCACCCGCTGCCGCATGGCGATCAGTCCGTATCCGCCGTCGGGACGGTGGAGGGCGGGCGGGTCCGTGACCGGGAAACCCGCGCCGTCGTCCCGGATGTCCAGGGTGACCACGTCACCCATGTACGACAGGGTGAGCCCGACCCGGGACGCCTTGGCGTGCCGGGCCACGTTGGCCAGCGCCTCCTGAGCGGTCCGCAACAGGGTCACCTCGACCTCCGGGTGCAGCGCCTGGGCGTCGCCGGTCACGCTCACCTCGGCGCGTACCTCGTTGATCGTCGACCAGCGCCGGGTCAGCTCGGCGAGCGCCTCGGGCAGCCGGGCTGCTTCCAGTGCCTCGGGGCGGACCGCCCGCACCGAGCGGCGTGCTTCGGTGAGGCTCTCGCGGGCCAGGGCGACCGCGGTGTCCACGTGCCGCTGCCAGTCGGCGTGCCGGTCCCGGGCCACCCCGGCCGCCTCCAGCTGGGTGATGATGCCGGTGAGGCCCTGCGCCAGGGTGTCGTGGATCTCCCGGGCCATCCGCTGCCGTTCGTCGGTCACGCCGGCCTCCCGGGCCTGGGTGAGCAGTTGGGCGTGCAGGCCCTCGTTCTCCCGCATCGTCTCGGCCAGCCGGCGGTTCGCCTCGGCCAGCTCGTCGACCAGCCGCTTGCGGTTGGCGTGCTGTCGATCAGCGATGGTGGCGAACCAGATCATTCCACCGGCCGCACCCAGGTTGAACAGCACCAGCACGCCCCAGAGCAGCCAGTGCGACAGGGAGGACGGGAGTCCGCCGCCCTGCGCTGTGGCCGCCAGGACGGCCGAGGCAGCCACCCCGGCGAACCGCCAGTTGCCGGGTAGCAGCACCGCGTGCAGGAAGCCGGCCCAGCTGAAGAAGCCGTACCAGGGGCTGATCAGCACCAGCATGGCGCTGAGCGCGAGCAGCCCGACGTAGTAGACGGTCATCAGGGTGCGCCGGGTCGCCCAACCGGGGTGCAGGTTGATGAACCAGGTAATCCAGCACGCCGCGGTCGCGGCGACGAGCAGGTGGGGGGCCAGGGAGATGCCCAGGGGTGCCGGCGCGGCGGCGGTGAGCAGTGCCCCGACGGCCAGCCCGACGTACGGGAGCACCCGGTGGAGGCGTGCCTCTCGGGCCTCCCAGGTTGCCAGCCGGTCGACCTGCTCGGCGGTGCTGGTCATCGGACCCCCACTCACTCCCAGCGGAACAACTTCGCCGCGACGGAACCAGCGAGCACGGCGATGACCGCCATTATCGCCAGGTGCAGCGGCTGCGGCGACGGCCCGGTCCAGGCGTCGAGCAGCGCCTGCACCCCGGGTGGCGTGTAGTCGCCGATCCGGACCAGGAAGTCCGGCAGGAGGAACCGGGGCACGTAGACGCCGCCGAAGAACATGACCGCCATGAACAACGGCACGGCCAGCGCCTGCGCCGACTTTGCTGTCCGCGCCACCGCCGCCACCAGCAGGCCCAGCGCCAGCAGGGCCGCCGTACCGAGGATGAGGGCCAGCGTGAAGCCCAGCGGGCGATGGGGCAGCGGTACGTCGAACGCCAACCGGCCGACCACGACGAGCAGCACGGCGCTGACCAGGATGGTGCCGAGCGTGATGACCAGTTGGGCGGCCAGCAGTGCGGCAGGGCTGGCGGGGGTGGTGGCCAGCCGGCGCAGCACCCCACGTTCCCGGTAGGTGGCCAACACTGTGGGCAGGATGTTCACCGCTGACATGGCGAGCGTGATCACCAGCAGCGAGGGGGCGAAGTACTGGATGAAGGACAGGCCGCCGAACTGTGCCTCCGGCTGGCGAGCCGCCGGGATCAGCCCGAACACCAGCAGCAGCGCGAGCGGCAACGCCACGGTCGTCAACGGCGAGCCGAAGTCCCGCAGGAAGAGTCGTGTCTCGATCTTGAGGATCTGCCCGAAGGCGTGCATGTCGGTTCTCCCTCAGGCGGCGGGCCGGTGCCCGGTCAGCTCGACGAACGCGTCGTCGAGGGTGGACTGCTCCAGCCGCAGGTCGGCGGCGACGATCTGGTTTCGGGCGAGCACCGAGGTGACCGCGTGCAGCACGTCTCCGGTGCCGGTCACCACCAGCTGATTGCCGGTGCGGTGTACGGAGATCACCTCGGGCAGGTCCGTGAAGAGCTGGTCGTCGACCGGGGCGGACGGCCGGAACCGGACCCGCTGCTCCGGGGCCACCGTCGACACCAGGCCGGCCGGGCTGTCCAGTGCGACGACCCGTCCCCGGTCGATCACGGCTACCCGGTCGCAGAGCCGCTCGGCCTCCTCCATGAAGTGAGTGACCAGCACGATCGTCACGCCGCTGTCCCGAATCTGCTCGATGAGGGCCCAGGTGTCCCGCCGGGACTGCGGGTCCAACCCGGTGGTCAGCTCGTCCAGGATCGCGACGCTCGGGTTGCCGACCAGCGCCAGCGCGATCGACAGCCGCTGTTTCTGGCCGCCGGAGAGCTTCTTGTACGCGGTGTTCCGCTTCTCGCCCAGACCCAGCCTGTCGATCAGGCCCGCCGGGTCGGCCGGGTTGCGGTAGAACGAGGCGTACAGCTCCAGCGCCTCGGCGACCCGCAGCTGGTCCGGCAGTTGGCTCTCCTGGAGCTGCACGCCAACCCGCTGGCGGAGTTGGGCCGCGTCCCCGCGGGGGTCGAGCCCGAGGACCGACACCCCGCCCCCGTCCGGGACGCGGAGCCCCGCGACACACTCCACCGTGGTGGTCTTGCCGGCGCCGTTCGGGCCGAGGACCCCGAAGATCTCCCCGGCCTCGACCGTGAACGAAACGTCGTCCACGGCCACCAGGTCGCCGTAACGTTTGTGCAGGTTGGTCACCTCAATGACCGGCATCGTGCCGCCTTCCGCCGTCGTACCCGTACCTCTTCAGCGTGGCGGCGGCGGCTCGGCGGCGAATCGACCAGCCGTTGGTGATCTTTCGTGGCAGCGGCTGACCCCGGCAATCCACCAACCGGTTGATGTGCACGGACGGGATCCCTGTCAACGCGCCGCCCGGCGGCGGTTGGCACTGATCGCTAGGCTGCTCGGTCGTGGACGCCAGCAGAATCGCCAGCCCGGTGACCGGGGTCGTCGGACGCTTCTTCGCCGGGGTCGGGTTGCTCCTGCGTGGGCTCGGCCTCTACGTGCGCAGCCCCGGACTGATGCTGCTCGGCATCGTGCCGGCGTTGATCTCGGGTGCGCTCTTCGTGGCCGCGATCGCCACCCTGGCGTATTTCGTGGACGACATCGCCGCCCTGGTCACGCCGTTCGCCGACGACTGGTCGACCACCGCCCGCAACCTGGTCCGGGTGATCGCCGGGTTGGCCATCCTGGGTCTCGGCGGGCTGCTCGGCGTGCTCACCTTCACGGCGGTGACCCTGGTGATCGGAGACCCGTTCTACGAGAAGATCTCCGAGCGGGTGGAGGAACGGCTCGGGGGCACTCCCGGCGCGGTGGAGGTCTCCTTCTGGCCTTCGCTGCGCCGCAGCATCGCCGACTCCGTACGGCTGGTGGCCCTCGCTGCGCTGGTCGGCATTCCGCTCTTCGTCGCCGGTTTCATCCCGGTGGTCGGTCAGACGGTGGTCCCGGTGATCGGGGCGGCGGTGGGCGGCTGGTTCCTCGCGCTGGAGCTGGTCGGGGCACCCTTCTACCGGCGGGGGATGCGGCTCCCGGACCGCCGGTCCGTGCTGAAGGCGGACCGACCCATGGCGCTCGGCTTCGGAGTGGCGGTCTTCGTCTGCTTCCTGATCCCGCTCGGCGCGGTGCTGATCATGCCGGCCGCGGTCGCCGGTGCCACTCTGCTGGCCCGCCGATCCCTCGGCCAGCCCATCGACGAACGGGTGCCCGCGCCGCCGGCAGGCCACCCCATCGAGGGGCGCTGACATGCAGATCAACCTCGTCGAGGGCGACATCACCGTCCAGCGGGTGGACGCGATCGTGAACGCCGCGAACTCGTCCCTGCTGGGCGGCGGCGGAGTGGACGGTGCCATCCACCGGCGCGGCGGCCCGGCCATCCTGGCCGAATGCCGGGCGTTGCGGGCGTCCCGGTACGGCCGGGGTCTGCCCACCGGGCAGGCGGTGGCCACCACGGCCGGGGAGCTGTCGGCCCATTGGGTCATCCACACCGTCGGTCCGGTCTGGTCGGCCGGCGAGGACCGCTCGGCGCTGCTGCGCGACTGCTACGCCAACAGCCTGCGGGTGGCCGACGAGTTGGGCGCGTCCACCGTGGCGTTCCCGCTGATCTCCGCCGGCATCTACGGCTGGCCGATCGAGGACGCGGTCCGCCAGGCGCTGACGGTGCTGCGCCCGGCCGCGCCGGCGAACGTCACCGAGGCGCGCATGGTCCTCTTCGGGGCGGACACCCACGCCACCGCGCGCCAGGTCTTCGACGCCGACCCCTCGGCATAGCGAAAGCCCCCGGACGCGCCGGGTTCCTCGTGTCGACCGACGCTGATCAGGTCAGCTCGGCCAGGCAGGACCACTGGGACGCGACCGGCCGGTAGCCGAGCCGCGCGTTGATTGCCAGCATCGGCGCGTTCGCCTCGTCGTTCGAGGTGTACGCGACGCGGACGCCGCCGCCGGCGGCCCGGTGCAGCGCCGCCGTCTTGACCAGCCGGGCCAGTCCTCGACCCCGGTACGCCGGGACGGTGCCGGTGTAGTCCGACCACATCCGGTCTCCGTCCCGCTTCACCAGGCTGAACGCGGCGATCTCCCCGTCGACCTCGACGGCGGTGCTGGCCGCCTTGTCCAGGCCGAGGTTCTCCCAGACGTCGTACTGCCAGCTCTCGTAGCTGACCGCGTCGATCGGGACGTCACTCGGCTCGTCGGCCCCAGCGGCCACGTTCGCCACGTACAGCCGGTGCGGGTCCAGGTCCGCGATCGGGTGCAGCCGTACGCCCGCCGGCAGGTCCGGCGCGGGCGGTGCCGGGTCCAGGTCGAGCGCGGAGTACCGCACCTCCCGGCTTGGCTCGAAGCCGTGCCGGCGGGCGAACGGCAGCGAGTCCGGCTGCGCCCAGGTGCGCAACCTGCGGATCCCCAGCGGGGCGAGGTGGTCCGTCGCGGCGGCCAGCACCGCGCTGCCGATGCCGCGCCGCCGGTGCTCCGGGTGGACGTGCAGCAGGGCGATGTCGCCGACGTCCGGCGTCGAGGTCCAGGCAACGCGCTGGGCGGAAGCCCAGCCGACCACCTGCCCGTCGACCTCGGCCACGAAGGCGGTCCACCCCTCCTCGGGCGGCGGCTCGGCGAGCATCTTGCGGGTCGACTCGACCCCGCGCACCAGGTACGGGTAGACGATGGCCCGCAGCGCCACCACGGCCGGAGCGTCGTCGGGTCGTGCCACGCGGATCCGCATCAGGCTCCCGTCCGGACGGCGGCTACGGCCTCGACCTCGACGAGCTGGTCGGTGTAGCCGAGCACGGCCACCCCGAGCAGGGTGCTGGGCGGGTCGTGGTCGCCGAAGAAGTCCCGTACCACCTCCCAGGCCGTCACCAGGTCCGCCTGCCGTGACGACGCCACGTAGACGGTGGTCTTGACCACGTCGGTGAGCTGGGCCCCGGCCGCATTGAGGGCGGTCTCCAGGTTCGCCATCACCTGCCGGGCCTGCGCCGCGTGGTCGCCCGGCGCGACGGTCCGTCCCTCCGCGTCGAGCGGGCACGCGCCGGCGGTGAACACCAGCCGGGCGGGCGGCTCGACGGTTGCCGCGTACGCGTACTCGGCGACGTCGGTGAGGGCAGGGACGTGCAACAACGCGACGGATTGCGGCATGCCGGCGAGGCTAACCACGATCGGGTATCGGGGCGACGCATTAACCGGCGGCAGGCAGCAACTTCAGGGATGTAGTGGCCTCCGGGCGTGCGGAGGTCACTACATCCCTGAAGTTGTGTGGATCTTGCGGGCCCCCGGCGAGCGGCCCGGCCGACTCAGGCCGAGTCGCGCAGGATCAGCTCGGTGGGGAGCATGACCGCCGGCTCGATGGTCTCGCCGGCAGCCAGCCGGAGCAGCTGTCGGGTCATCCGTCGGCCGATCTCCACGATCGGCTGCCGGACGGTCGTCAGCGGCGGCTCGGTGTACGCGGCGGTCTCGATGTCGTCGAAGCCGACCACCGCGACGTCCTCCGGCACTCGCCGACCGGCCTCGCGCAGCGTCCGCATGGCGGCGTGCGCCATCAGGTCGGAGGCGGCGAAGACCGCGTCCAGGTCGGGATGCTCGGTGAGCAGCCGGTGCATCGCCGCAGCCCCGGACTCCCGGGTGAAGTCGCCGATCGCGACCAGCTCGGGCAGCCCGGCGGCGGCAACCGTGTCGCGGTAGCCAGCGAGCCGTTCGATCCCGGCCACCATGTCCTGTGGCCCGGCGATGCTGGCGATCCGCCGGCGACCGCTGTCGATCAGGTGCCACACGGCCGCCGTCACGCCGCCGACGTGGTCGACGTCCACGTACGGCACGGGCACGTCGCCGAGCGGCCGGCCGCTGCACACCACCGGGATGCCGAGTCGGGCCAGCGTTCCGGGCAGCGGGTCGGCGCCGTGCAGCGACGCGAAGAGCACGCCGTCGACGTGCCGGCCGGTGGTGAACCGCTCGACCCGGTGGTGCCCGGCCGGTGACCCGGCCAGCATCAGCACCAACTGCTTGTCGGCCGCCTCCAACTCCTGGCTCACCCCGCGGATGATGCCGGGGAAGACCTGGTCGTCGGAGAAGACCCGGGTGGCCGCCTCCGGCATGACCAGGGCGATCGAGTCGGTGCGCTGGGTGACCAGGCTGCGGGCGGCCAGGTTGGGTACGTACCCCAGCTCGGCGACCGCCCGGTTGACCGCCTCCCGGATCGGCTCGGCGACGGTGGTGGAGCCGTTGACCACGCGCGACACGGTGGCCCGGGACACCCCGGCCAGCGCTGCCACCGCCTCGAGCGTCGGCCGTTGCGCCGTCGTCATAGCGCCTTCCCCCCGCTCGTCACAGCCCGTTCCGGGAGATCACCTCCTGGTACCACCGGGCGCTGGCCTTCGGTGTGCGCCGCTGGGTCAGGTAGTCGACGTGCACGATCCCGAACCGCTTGCGGTAGCCCTCCGCCCACTCGAAGTTGTCCAGGAATGACCATACGAGATAGCCGCGCAGGTCCACGCCCCGGGAGATCGCCTCGTGTGCGGCACGCAGGTGCCCGTCGAGGTAGGCGATCCGGTCGGTGTCGATCACCTGCCCCGGCCCGTCGGGCGAGTCGGCGCCCGGCTTGTCGGGGAACGCCGCGCCGTTCTCGGTGATCAGCAGCGGCACCCCGGGGTAGTCGGTGGCGATCCGTTCCAGCAGCCGGGTCAGCCCCGCCGGCTCGATCATCCAGTCCATGTCGGTGAGCGGCCCGGCCGGCGGCAGGAACTGCACCGCACCCTCGGTGCCCGGGTACGCACCGCCGCCGCCAGCGCCGTCCGGCCGACCGGCGACGTAGCTGGGCTGGTAGTAGTTGATCCCGAGGAGGTCGATCGGGGCGGCGATCAGCTTCTCGTCGCCGTCCCGGATGAACGTCGGCTCGACGATCCGCGCCACGTGCTCCCGCACGTCGTCCGGGTAGCCACCGGCCAACAGCGGGTCGAGGAAGATCCGGTTGTGCAGGCCGTCGACCAGGCGGACCGCCGCGGCGTCGGCGGCGCTCTGCGGGTCGGCCGGCCGCACGTCGGCCGGATTGAGGGTGATGCCCACGCTGCGTGCGCCGGCCGCCCGCAGCGCCCGCGCCGCCAGGCCGTGCCCGAGCAGCAGGTGGTGTACGGCGGTGAAGGCCGCCGCCGGGTCCTGCTCGCCGGGGGCGTGCACCCCGTTGCCGTAGCCGAGGTAGGCCGAGCACCACGGCTCGTTCAGCGTGGTCCAGACGTCCACCCGATCGCCGAGCCGGGCGTACATCGCCGTGGCGTACGTGGCGAAGTGCTCGGCGGTGTCCCGGTTGGTCCAGCCGCCCCGGTCGCCAAGGGTCTGCGGCAGGTCCCAGTGGTAGAGGGTGACGATCGGGTCGATCCCCCGGTCGAGCAGCGTGTCGGTGAGCCGGTCGTAGAAGTCCAGGCCGCGCGGGTTGACCGGCCCGGTGCCGTCCGGCTGGATCCGTGGCCAGGCGACCGAGAACCGGTACGCCCGCAGCCCCAGCTCGGCCATCAGCGCCACGTCGTCGGCGTACCGGTGGTAGTGGTCGCAGGCGACGTCGCCGGTGTGGCCCTGGTACACCTTTCCCGGTGTGCGGCTGAAGGTGTCCCAGATGGACGGGCCGCGTCCGTCGTCGCGGGCCGCGCCCTCGATCTGGTACGCGGCGGTGGCCGCTCCCCAGAGGAAGTGCTCGGGAAACCGGAGTTCATTCACGCCTTGACCGCACCTTCCATGATCCCGCCGATGATCTGCCGGCCGAACAGCACGAAGACCAGCAGCAGGGGCAGCGTCGCGATGGCCGTCCCGGTGAACACCTGCGACATGTCCTGGTAGTACCCGTCTGACAGCGCCCGCAGGGAGAGCTGAACGGTCGGGTTCGCCGGGTCGTTCAGCACAGCGTACGGCCACAGGAAGTCGTTCCAGGTGGTCATGAACGTGAGCAGGCCGAGCACGGCGGCGGCCGGTCGCAGCGCGGGCACCACCACGTGCCACCAGATCCGGGCCGTGCCGCAGCCGTCCATCCGGGCGGCCTCGATCAGCTCGTCGCTGACCGCCTGTCCGGCGTACTGCCGCATCATGAAGACCCCGAACCCGGTGACCAGTGCCGGCACGATCACCGCGGGCAGCCGGTCGTTCCACTGCAGCCGGGTCATCAACATGTACAGCGGGATCACGCCGAGCTGGGTCGGCACCATCATGGTCGCGATGATCGCCAACAGCAGCGCGTTGCGGCCGCGGAACCGTAGCTTCGCGAAGGCGAAGCCGGCCAGGCTGGCGAAGAACACCACGGAGACGGTCACCGTGCAGGCCACGATCGTCGAGTTGATCAGGCCGGTCAGGAAGTACGCGTCGGTGTTGTCGAACAGCCGGGCGATGTTGGCCCCCAGGTTGCCGCCCGGGGTCATCGGCGGCGGCAGTTGACCCATCGCGTCGCTGGACCGGCTGGCCACCACGAACATCCACCAGATCGGAAAGACCGACATCCCAGCGGCGATCACCAGGGCCAGGTACGTCAGCGGGCTGGCCCGCCAGAGCCGGCTCATCGAGCCGCTCCCTTCCCGGGACCGGGTCCCGATCCGCCGCCCATCCGGCGCAGGACCAGCACGTTGACCGCCGCCACGATCGCGATGAGCGCGAAGAGCAGCCAGGCCACGGCCGAGCCGTACCCGAAGTTGTAGTGCGGTGCGAAGGCGTTCTCGAACATGTACATGGTCACGGTCTGCGACTCCCGGAGCGATCCGCCCCGGATCGGGTTGGTGCCGGAGTGGAACAGCCGGGGCTCAGTGAAGAGCTGCAACCCGCCGATGGTGGAGATGATGACGCAGAAGATGATCGTCGGCTTGAGCAGCGGAACGGTGATCGACCAGAACTGCCGGACCCGGTTGGCGCCGTCGATCGCCGCCGATTCGTACAGGTCGCGGGGGATGGCCTGCATCGCGGCCAGGAGGATCAGCGCGTTGTAGCCGGTCCACCGCCAGTCGACCATGGCGGAGATGGCCACCCAGGAGGCGACCCGGTCGGATTTCCAGGCCACCGGGTCGACCCCGACCAGGTCGAGCATCCAGTTGATCATGCCGAACTCGCGGCCGAAGAGCACCCCGAACACGATCGCCACGGCGGCGGTGGAGGTCACGTTGGGGACGAGCACCGCCATCCGCCAGCCGGTACGGGCCCGCAGCCCTCGGTTGAGCAGGTTGGCCAGCCAGAGCGCGGCGAGCAGTTGCGGGACGGTGGAGATGACGAAGATGCCCAGCGTGTTGACCACCGCGTGCCAGAAGTCGGCATCGGCCAGCAGTTGGGTGTAGTTCGCCGCGCCGACGAACGGGTGGTCGGTGCCGAGCAGGTCCCAGTCGTGCAGCGAGACCCAGAAGGTGTACGCCAGCGGGTAGACCCCGAAGACCGCGAAGAGCAGGAAGAACGGGGCGATGTAGAGGTACGGGGAGTAGCGGGTGTCGAGTCGGGTGAGTCGACCCGACGATCCGCGGCGGTTGCCGGGCGTCGGTGCGGCCGGCGGGCGGGCGTCGAGCTGGACGGTCATGCCCGGGAGCTCCTTTCGCGGTGCGGGCGGGACTCCGGCAGCCGGAGCCCGCCCGCACGCTGGGTCTGGCTACTTGGCGGCGGCCTTCTTCGCGTTGGCCACCGCGTCGGTCCAGCCCTGCCCGGGGTTGCGCTGCCCCAGCTCCACGGTCCGTACGGCGTTCTCCACCTCGGTGCGGACGGCCTGGTTCTTCGGGCCCATGTAGACCGGCTTCAGGCTCTTCGCGCCGGTGCCGAAGATGGCGCCGACCGGTGCCCCGGTGAAGTACGCGTTGGTCGCGCCGGTGATCGCCGGATCGTCGAGCGCCTGCGGCGAGGAGGGCAGCGGGCCCTTGGCCTTGAACGCGCCGATCTGGCCCTTGGCGCTGGTCAGGAACTTGGCCAGCTCGATCGCCTCGGCCTGGTGCTTGCTCTGCTTGGGCACGGCGAGGTGTGACCCGCCCCAGTTGCCGCCGTTGCCGGGCACCCGGGCGATGTCCCACTTGCCCTGGGCGGTCGGGCCGGCGTTGCTCTCGATGACCCCGGTCATCCAGGCGGGGCAGGCGATGGTGGCGAACTTCGACTGTTTGAAGGCGGAAACCCACTCCTCGGACCAGGAGCCGTACTTTCCGGAGAGGCCAGAGTCGATGATGTCCATCGTGGTGTCCCAGGCCTGTCGTACCGCCGGGTTGCTGTCGACGACGACGTTGCCGCTGGTGTCGTAGTAGCTGTACCCGGTCGTGTTGCCGGCGGTCTGCAGCAGGATGGTGTTGAAGGTGTTGGTTGCCGCGTCGAGGAACGACGCCCCGGTCTTCGCCGCGACGAACCGTTCCCCGGTGGCGATGTAGTCCTGCCAGGTCGGCCAGAGCTTGGAGACCTCGTCCCGTTCGGTGGGCAGGCCGGCCTTGGCGAAGAGATCCGAGCGGTAGCAGATGGCGATGCCGCCGACGTCGGTGCCGAGGCCGATCAGCTGCTTGCCGTCGGCGGTCAGCCCGGCGTTCCACTTCCATTCGAGGAAGTTGCCCTTGAGGTCGGCGGCGCCGTGGTCCAGCAGGTTGACGAAGTTGCCGGGGTTGGCCTTGTACTCGACCATCAGGCCTTCCTCGATGGCCACCACATCGCCGGCCCCCCGGCCGGCGGCGAGCCACTGGGTCAGCTTCGGCGAGTACTCGTCGAGGTTGGTGCCGGCACCGCGCTCGACGATCTTCACGTCGGGGTGCGCGCTCATGTACTCCTGGTAGAGCTGCTCGTAGCCGAACTGGCCGAAGACGTCGACGGTCAGCGTGACCGGTCCGTCCCCGTCCGCCTCGTCGGCGCCGCCGCAGCCGGCGGTGGCGAGCAGGGCGGTGGCGGCGGCGAGGGCCACCGCGGCGAGGCGGCGGCGCGGGAAGACAGCCATGGGATTCGGACCCCTCTCAAGGTGATCGGGTGGTGGCAAGTGGCTGGGAGAGCGCTCTCACGGACAGGGTGCTGGGTCGTTTCCGCGCTGTCAAGAGAGCGCTCTCTCGGTTTTCATTCGTTACCGAGACATTGACGCCAACGAGGGCGCCACCCACGTGGGGTGACGCCCTCGACGTGCGGGCCGGGTGGCGGTCAGTCGGTACGCAGGCCGTCGAGCAGGGTCCGGTCGCCGCTGACATCCAGCGTCTCGAAGCTGACCCGGCCCCAGAGCGCCAGCAGCAGGTCGCTCGCGTTGCCGCTGACCTGCGCCCGGGCGTGATGGTCGTCGTGGTCGAAGATGGTCGAGGTGTCGAGCAGCGCCACCCCCTGGCCGCGCAGCCGCAGATACCACACCTGGGCCGCGTCGACCGCGGAGAGCTGCACCACCCCGTGCCAGTCGCCCGGCACCTGCCGTCGGCCCGCGGGCAACCAGGTGTCCAGCACCTCGCTCACGCCGTCGGCGGCCAGCTTCGCCTCGACCGGGTCACCGGCTCCGATGGCGAGCTGGGCGTCCCAGCGGTGTACCGCCGTCTCGTGTGCCATCCGGCGCGGCCAGAAGCCGGCCTTCTTCGGCTGCGGAGCCCAGTTCCACGCCGGGGTCTCCGGGTCGAGCCCGTCGAAGAGGGTCATCAGCTGGTCGTACCCCTGCTGCCAGAACTGGAGAGCGCTCAGACCCCGGGCCGCCTCGGCCCGGTCCGCCTCGACCTGGACCCGGGGGGCCGGCGCGGTGGTCACGCCGGAGCCGGCGAACGAATAAACCCAGTGGTAGATGCCGGCGAGGTGCAGCGTGAGATCGTTGACCGTCCAGCCGGGACAAGACAGCACCGGTGTCTCCGGCGGTGCCTCGGCCACCGCTGCGGCGAAGGCCGGGCCCTCCGTTCGGAGCGCCCCGATCCAGAAATCCTTGCTGCCGTGCAGTCTGCTCATCGCCATCCTCCCGGGGGTGCCGGGCCACCAGTGGGTGCCGCGGCTACCCCTCAGCCTAAGGTGAAAGACGTGTCAGACGCCTACGCCCAGTCGACAACCGAAGCCGATCGTGCCATCCCTGGTCCACTGGCCAGCTACACCACGCTGCGGATGGGCGGGCCGGCCGGGCGCATCGTGGCCGCAGGCAGTGCCGACGAGATCATCCGGGCCGTGCAGGCCGCGGACGAGCCGGTCCTGATCCTCGCGGGCGGCAGCAACATGGTGATCGGCGACGCCGGCTTCCCCGGCACGGTCGTCCTGGTGCGCTCCGGTGGCCTGCGGGTCGTCGCCGATGACGCCGGGTCGGTCACCGTACGGGTCGAGGCCGGCGAGCCGTGGGACGACCTGGTCGCCGCCACGGTGGCCAACGGCTGGGCCGGCGTGGAGTGCCTCTCCGGCATCCCCGGCTCAACCGGTGCCACCCCGATCCAGAACGTCGGCGCGTACGGCCAGGAGGTCGCCGAGACCATCACCGGAGTCGAGGTGTACGACCGGGTCGAGGGCACCCGTCAGTTCATCCCCGCCGCCGACTGCGGGTTCGTCTACCGGGGCAGCATCTTCAAGTACCGGGACCGCTGGGTGGTGCTCTCCGTCGACTTCCGGCTCGCCCGGTCCCCACTCTCCGGCCCGGTGCGCTACGCCGAGCTGGGCCGGGCGCTCGGAGTCGAGGTCGGCGAGCGGGTGCCGCTGGCGGACGCCCGGGCGGCGGTGCTGCGGCTGCGCGCCGGTAAGGGCATGGTGCTCGACGCCACCGACCCCGACACTCGCTCGGTCGGCTCCTTCTTCACCAACCCGGTGCTCGACCGGGCGACGTACGAGCTGCTCCGGGAGCGCGCCGTCGAGCTGGGCGAGCCGCCCCACTGGCCCGGGGCCGACGACACGGTCAAGGTGAGCGCTGCCTGGCTGATCGACAAGGCCGGCTTCGTCAAGGGCCACCCGGGCCCGGACGGGGTGGCCATCTCCAGCAAGCACACGCTGGCACTCACCAACCGCACCGGCACGGCTCACACTGCCGACCTGATCGCCCTGGCCCGCGACATCCGCGACACGGTGCACACCCGCTTCGGCGTAACCCTCCACCCGGAACCCGTCCTCATCAACTGCACGGTGTGATCCCGCCCCGGCACCCTCGCCGATCTTGCGCTGGCGGTGAAAACCGGCCTTGATGGTGCAAAAGCGGCGAAAGTGCGGGGATTGCGGTCAGGTTCGGGGGGCGATGGTGGGCCAGGGGAGGGTCAGTTCGCCCTGGCGCCAGCGGTGCGGGCCGTCGAGGATGGGCCAGTCGGCGCTCTTGAGCTGGGTTACGGCTCGTAGCCAGCGCTGGCGGGGGCCGAAGGGGGCGTACGGGGCGGCGGCCTGCCAGGCGTCGTCCAGCGCCCGGATCAGATCGTGCACCGGTTCACCGGGGACGTTGCGGTGGATCAGGGCCTTGGGCAACCGTTCGGCCAGCTCGGCGGGGCTACCCAGCGTGACGAGCTTCGCGGCCAGGGTCAGCGTCCGGGGGCCGTCAGAGTCGATCAGCAGCCAGCTGGCGAGTCGGCCCAACTCGTCGCAGGTGCCCTCGATGAGCGCCCCGCCCGGGGCGAGCGCGGCGGTCATCGTCCGCCAGGCCTCGGGCACCTCGTTCTCGTCGTACTGGCGCAGCACGTTGAACGCGCGCACCAGCACCGGCCGGAGCCCGGCCAGCTCGAACCCGCCGCGAGCGAAGGTCAGGCCGGGCGGGTCGGCGGCCGGTGCCGCGGCGGCCACCCGGGCCGGATCGATCTCCAACCCGACCAGTCGTACGTCCGGACGGACCCCGGCGGCCAGCCGGGCCCGCAGCTCCACCGCGGTCACCGGGGTGGCGCCGTAGCCGAGATCGACCACCAGGGGGTCGGCCGCCGCTCGCAGTCGGTCGGCGCAGGTGGCGACGATCCAGTTGTCCACCCGGCGGAGCCGGTTCGGGTTGGTCGTGCCCCGGGTGACCACGCCGAGCGGCCGGCGTCTCGCCGCTCCGCTCATCCCGACCTCCCGCCCCGGCTCACTCCTCGCGCGTCACTGCCGACCCCGTTCGCGACTGCGGGGCTCGCAGGCCCGGCTCACTCCTCGCGCTTCACTGGCCGACGCGGTGCACCTTGTGCTGGGCAGCCTGCGCCCGAGGCCGGACCACCAGCCGGTCCACGTTGACGTGCTCGGGGCGGGTGGCGCACCAGGCGATGCAGTCGGCGACGTCCTCGGCGACCAGCGGCCCGGGCACCCCGGCGTAGACGGCGGCGGCTCGCTCCGCGTCGCCGCCGAAACGGACCAGGCCGAACTCGTCGGTCTTCACCATGCCCGGGTCGATTTCGATCACTCGCAGCGGCCGACCGCACAGTTCCAGCCGGAGCGTGCCGGCGATGGCGGTCTGCGCGTGCTTCGCGGCGGTGTAGCCGCCCCCGCCCTCGTACACGGTCAGGCCGGCGGTGGACGAGACCACCACGATGGTGCCGGCGCCCGACGCCTCCAGAGCCGGCAGCAGCGCCTGGGTCACCCGCAGCGTGCCGAGCACGTTGACGTCGTACATCCACTGCCAGTCGGCGACCGACCCGGACTCCACCGGCTCCAGGCCGCGCGCGCCACCGGCGTTGTTGACCAGCAGGGTCACCGGCCCGGGTGCCCGTGCGGCGGCCTCGGCCAGCCCGGCCACCGACTCGTCCGAGGTGACGTCGCAGGTCACCGCGGTGGCCTTTCCACCGGCGGCGGTGATCTCGGCGACCAGGTCGGCGAGCCGGTCGGGGCGGCGGGCGGCGGCGAGCACGTGGAAACCCTCGGCGGCGAGCCGGCGGGCGGTGGCCGCGCCGATCCCGCTGGACGCTCCGGTGACGATGGCGACAGAGGTCATCCCGTCATTGTCACCCCGCCGATCCGACCCGCTCCGGGCGGGCGTGGGGGCCGCCGCAGGCGGGCACGGAGATGAGGCACGGAGATGAGGTCCGTCACCCCCGGGGGACCACCGGGGAATTTCCGTAGCCCGATGGGGAAGATGACATCCGGCGTACAGGTTGAGCGAGAAGCGCCGGTCGTGCGACGGCATTAACCGTGACAAGAGGAGCGGACGTGGCGGAACTGCACACCGGTGTCGGTCGTCAGCGAGGTACGCAACCGTGGCCCCGGCCCCGTCGTATCGCGACCCTGTCCGTACACACCTCCCCGCTGCACCAGCCCGGCACGGGTGACGCTGGCGGAATGAACGTCTACATCCTCGAGGTCGCCCGGCGGCTCGCCGAGGCCAACGTCGAGGTGGAGATCTTCACCCGGGCCACCTCCGGCGACCTGCCCCCGGTGGTCGAGATGGCCCCCGGCGTGCAGGTCCGGCACATCACCTCCGGCCCGCTGGAGGGGCTCACCAAGGAGGAGCTGCCCGGCCAGCTCTGCGCCTTCACGGCCGGGGTGCTGCGGGCCGAGGCGTCCCGCCCGCCCGGGCACTACGACCTGATCCACTCCCACTACTGGCTCTCGGGCCAGGTCGGCTGGCTGGCCAAGGAGCGCTGGGGGGTGCCGCTGGTGCACACCGCGCACACTTTGGCGAAGGTCAAGAACGCCCAGCTCGCAGCCGGCGACCGGCCGGAACCCAAGGCCCGGGTGATCGGCGAGGAGCAGGTGGTCGCCGAGGCGAACCGCCTGGTCGCCAACACCCGGGTGGAGGCCCGCGACCTCGTCGAACGGTACGACGCCGACCCGACCCAGGTCGCCGTCGTCCCGCCGGGCGTCGACCTGGAGCGGTTCCGGCCCGCGCCGGGCGACCGGTCCGCAGCCACCCGGGCGGCCCGCCGCCGGCTGGGGCTGCCGGTCGACGGGTACGTGGTGGCCTTCGTCGGTCGGATCCAGCCGCTCAAGGCCCCCGACGTGCTGATCCGCGCGGTCGCCGCGCTGCGGGAGCGTGACCCGGCCCTGGCCGACGAGGTGACCGTGGCGATCTGCGGCGGCCCCAGCGGCAGCGGGCTGGACCGGCCCACCGCGCTGATCGAGCTGGCCGCCACCCTGGGGGTCACCGACCGGGTGCGCTTCCTGCCACCGCAGACCGGGGACGACCTGCCCGCCCTGTACCGGGCCGCCGACCTGGTCGCGGTGCCGTCGCACAACGAGTCCTTCGGGCTGGTCGCCCTGGAGGCGCAGGCCTGCGGTACGCCCGTACTGGCCGCCGCCGTCGGCGGGCTGGTCACCGCCGTGCGGGACCAGGTGAGCGGGGTGCTGATCGACGGGCACGACCCAGCGGACTGGGCGGTCGCGCTGGCCCGCCTGCTGCCGGATCAGGCCCGGCGGGCGGAGCTGTCCCGAGGCGCCGAGCAGCACGCCCGCCATTTCTCCTGGGACCGTACGGTCGCCGGCCTTCTCGCCGTCTACGGCGAGGCGATCACGGCGCACCGCGCCCGCCTCGCCGCCGACCTGGCGGGCGATCCCGCGCTCTCCTGCTCCTGGTGACCGGGGCTACCGGTCGCCGCCGGGTGCACCGGCCGGGTCGGTCGTAGAGTGGGTCCGGTGAGCCCGAAGAGCGATCTTGCGACCCTGATCGAGTCCGTCTGTGCCGAGCGGGACCTGGCCTGGGAGTCGACCGGGCCGGGTTCGTACGCGGTGACCCTGCCGGGCACCCACAAGCTCAAGACGGTCTGCAACCTGATCGTCGGCGAGCATGCGCTACGCGTCGAGGCGTTCGTGATGCGTCAGCCGGACGAGCGGCGCGAGGAGCTGTGGGCCTGGCTGTTGCAGCGCAACGCACGGATGTATGGGGTCTCCTTCTCCACGGACGCGGTCGGCGACGTGTACCTGACGGGGCGGGTCAACCCGGCCGGGGTGGACGCCGACGAGCTGGACCGGCTGCTTGGCGCGGTGCTCACGTACGCCGACGAGTCCTTCGACACCATGTTGGAGATCGGCTTCGGCAGCTCCATCCGTCGGGAGTACGAGTGGCGGGTCAAGCGCGGTGAGTCGACGGCCAATCTGGCCGCCTTTGCCCACCTCTTCGAGCCGTCCGGCACCGGCCCCGACCCCGCTTGACGGTGGGCCCAGACCCCGCCTGACCGTCTGTCCTGACCGGTCCGACCCGACTGTCTGCCGGCTGGTGGTTCGGACCGCTCCTGACGGGTATGCCGCACCGCGCGGTGCGGCACAGGGACCCCCGCGCGCCGAGGACGGAGTGTCGAGGAGCGTGAGCGTCCCATGGCTCAGCGGAACAGCTCAGGTCGCGGCGGGACTGCGACCACTACCAAACGACAGGCTGGCAACCAGACGCCGAACACACCGGGGATCTCCGAGTCGGAGATCTCCCGGATGCGGGTGGACGACATCCGCGGGCAGCTGCGCAAACGCGGGGTCTCCGGGATCTCCGCACTGCGCAAGCCCGACCTGGTGAAACAGTTGGTGCGCTCGTTGCGGGCCGAGCGTGGCGGGGCCGGCCGACGCAGCACCGGCCCGGCCGGCCGGGCCACCGGCACCAGGGCGTCGGCGGGCCGTGCCGCCGCGACGAAGAAGTCGGCGGCCAGGGCGGTGCCGAGCCGCGCGAAGGCCGCGCCGGCGAACAAGAGCGCCCCCGCGAAGCGGGCCGCCGCGAAGAAAACGGCCGCCGTGCGAAAGACAGCGGCGGCGAAGAAAACGACCGCCGCGAAGAAGACGACGGCGGCGAAGAAGACAGCCGCCGCGAAGAAGACGACGGCAGCGGCGAAGTCGACGGCCGCCCGTAAGACCGCGCCCGCCCGTAAGACGACGGCCACCGCGCGCAAGACTGCACCCGCGCGCAAGGCGACGGCCACCGCGCGCAAGACTGCACCCGCGCGCAAGGCGACGGCTGCCCGCAAGACGGCGCCGGCACGTAAGACGGTTGCCGCCCGTAAGACGGCGGCCGCCCGCAAGACGGCGCCGGCGCGCAAGACGACTACGGCCCGTACCGCGCCCGCGAAGAAGGCCCCGGCGAAGAAGGCCCCGGCGCGACCGGCGGCGAAGCGGGCGGCGCCCGCAAAGCGCGCTGCGCCGAGCCGGCCGGCCGGCGGTGGTACGACGGCGGGTGGGATCCGGGTAGGGCGAAGCACCGGGCGATCGGTTCGCAGCTCGCAGGTGATCTCGTCGATCGCGGACCGGCCGGAGCGCCCGGGGCGGAGCCTGATCACGGCGAACCACGAGGTGATCATGCGCTGGGCCCGGGAACGCGGGGCGAAGCCGGCGACCATCGCCGGCACCGAGCGGGACGGCCGGGCGGGGGTTTTGACCTTCAACATCCCCGGTTACCGGGAGAGCAGCCGGATCCGCGAGATCACCTGGGATGCGTGGTTCCACACTTTCGACCTGCGGCGACTGAACCTGATTTATCAGGAGCAGATGCGCGACGGTCGGCAGAGCAACTTCTTCCGGACGGAATCACCGGATCGAGAGGACGGTTGAGGTGTTTGCGGGAATGCGCGACGGGTATGCGGCTGTTACCAAAGACCGAGGCCCGAGCAGCGGATACTCGCGAGTTGTGATCGGCGAGACAGCCGATCTGGGTTGAATCCAGAATCCGGGCGAACTAGCTTTATTGCACCGCGTCACGCTTGGAAACGTTCGGGGGAGCGGCGGATCGATCAGATCCGTGCACCGAGCGAGACGCGAGGGGACGGGTGGATCAACCGTTGGGGGACGGTGCCCACCTGTTTGGACCGGCGGCGTGAGCGGGCGATGCTTACGGGGGTGAGTGTTGCCCGCCGCCGCCGGCCCCGCCGGCGGGCGCCCACCACGACCTTCGGGCCGTGGTGGGCGCTTTGCGTCTGTCGTACCCCGTGGGCGGGGTGGGTCGGTCACGCGGCCGGCACGCGGTCCGCGGGCGGTGTCGGCTCCCGGTCGGCGGCCCGGCGCAGCGCGGCGACGTGCCGCTCCCGGGGCGGTCCGGCCAGCAGGTGGCCGAGCGCGGCCAGCAGGCCGAGCCCGCCGACGATCAGCCAGTGCCGGTCGCCGAGGTATTGCAGGCTCACCCCGCCGAGTGTGGGTGCGACGAACGCCGCAGCCGGGAACGTCAGGTAGAAGACCGACTGATACCGCGCGCGCAGCTGAGGCGGCGCCAGATCCGCGTTGATCTGCGCGTTGGGCGGGGCGGCGAGCATCGAGCCGACCGTCCAGACCACCGCGGCGCCCAGGTAAACGGCCAGTTCGTCGGCGACGGCGAGCACACCGAAGCCGAGCGCGAGCAGGGCGGTCGAGGCCGCCAGCACGACGGCCTTGCGGTGCCGGTCGATCAGCCGGGGCACGAACAACTGGCCGATCACGATCAGCCCTCCGCCGAGCGCCACCACCAGCCCGTACGCCGACGGACCCAGGCCGTCCGCGCGCATGGCCAGCGGCATGATCGTCGAGGTCTGCAGGGTGAGTACGGCCAGCACGAAGGTGAGCCCGACGAAGATCAGGAAGGTCCGGTCGGTGAGTGCGGTGTGCAGGCCCGGCTGCCGAACCCGGCTCGCCCCCGGCGCCGATGGGGTGGGCGGCGGGAGGTCAGCCGTCGGTGCGGTGCGTCGAAGCGTCTCCGGCACCTTCCAGGCGATCACGCCGGCGGCGGCCAGGGTGGCGCCCGCGTCCACCAGGAACAGCGCGGTGAAGCTCGCCTCGGCCAGCACGCCGGCGAGCAGCGAGGCGACCGCCATGCCCAGGTTGAACGCCCAGAACTGGAGATTGAACGCGCGCGAGCGACGCTGCGCGGGCACCACGTCGACGATCGCCGCGACGAAGGCCGGGCTCGGCATCGAGTGCACCACGCCGACCAGCGCGGAGAGCACCGCGATCAGCACCAGGGGTCGGCTGAAGGCCAGTGCCACCATCAAGCCGGCGGTGGCCAGGTGCGCGGCGAGCAGGGTGGCTCGGCGACCCCACCGGTCGGCCAGCACTCCGCCGAGCAGGACGCCGGCGGCCCCACCGGCCCCGTACGCGCCGACCACCGTGCCGGCCAGCGCCTCGCTGGCCCCCCGCGCGTCGGTGAGGTACAGCGACAGGAAGAGCATGGCGAACGCGCCGGCTCGGTTGATGAGCAGGCCGGCCCAGAGGTACCAGAAGGTGGCGGGGAGCCCACCTGCGGTGTCGTGCCACCAGCGCCGCAGGGTGTGCACCCGACCTCCCGACAGTTCAGTTTCCTAACCGTTTCTCCTGCACGGTAGGAACTCGGGCCCGGTCCCGCTAGTCGATTTCCTGATCATGGGCCCTTCGTCACAGCGATGGGGCCACCGTCAGACGGCAGCCTCGGCGGGCTGCGAAGCCGGCGGCCGGGGGTTCTCAACCGGTGCCAGCGCCTCGCCGGAGCGACGCAACGCGGTGGCGCGGCGCTCGCGCGCCGGGCCGGACACCAGGTGGGCCACCGCGGTCAGGACGCCGATCGCGGCGCAGCCGAACCAGAGCGTGTCGTTGCCGGCGTGCTCGCGCACCAGGCCGCCGAGGATCGGCGCGCAGGCCCCGGCGATCTGCCAGGAGAGGGAGAAGACGCCCTGGTACCGGCCACGCAGCTCGGCCGGGGACAGCTCGGCGATCAGGGTGGAGTTGGACGGTGAGTTCAGCATCTCGCCGACCGTCCAGATCAGCACGGTCAGCCCGTAGAACCAGGGGGTGCCGGCGAACGCGGTCAGCCCGAACCCGACACCCATCACCACGGCGGCCAGCGCGAGCACGTGCGAGCGGCTCCGGCCCCGGATCAGTCGGGGCACGAAGAGTTGGCCGACCACGATCAGGACGCCGTTGAGCGCGATCACCGAGCCGTAGGTGGCCGGGCTGAGACCGTCGTCGCCCATGGCGATCGGCAGCATCGAGATGTGCTGGAGGAAGACCAGCGCGGCGAACAGGTTCAGCGCCACGAAGCCGAGGTAGACCCGGTCGTTGAGGATGGTGCGCAGGGCGCCGCGTTGGGCGGTGGCCGCGGGGGTGACGGCACGCCCGGTCTGCTGGGTCTCCGGCACCTTCACGAAGATGATCAGCGCGGTGATCAGCATGGTGGCCGCGTCGACCACGAACAGCAGCAGGTAGTTCGCCTGCGCGGCGAGGCCGGCGAGGATGGCGGCGCAGGCGAAGCCCAGGTTGATGGCCCAGTAGTTGAGCGAGAAGGCGCGCAGGCGGTCCTTCGCCGGCACCACGTCGATCATCATGGCACCGAACGCGGGCCGGGCCGCCTCGGCGAACATGCCGAGCAGCAGCGCACCCAGCGCCACCGCCCAGAGGTCCCGGGCCAGCCCGAGGCCCAGCATCATGGCGGCCGCGCCCACGTGCGCGGTGAGCAACGTGGGTCGCCGTCCCCACCGGTCGGCCAGGGTGCCGCCGGCGGTGGTGCCGATCGCGCCGCCGACGCCCCACAGGCCGAGCACCAGGCCAGCCTGGGACGCGGAGAAGCCGCGTTCCTGGGTCAGGTAGATGGCGAGGAAGACGAGCACGAACGAGCCGAGCCGGTTGATCAGGGTGCCGCTCCACAGGTACCAGAAAGTGGTGGGCAGGCCGCCGGTGGTGTCCCGGAACCAGCTCCGCATCGTCCGCACGTGGTTCCCCCGCTTGCAAGTAATGACCGATGTGACTACAGCGCCTTACAACCCTAGTGCTGGACGGATCCGCAGGTCATCCGCTTTTTCACGTGGTGGTCGTCACCACGGGTGCCCGCGTGTCACGTCCCCGGGTGGGGCAGGATGATCCGCATGACTGCGAGCGAGGGGCCCACCGTCGGGACGCTGGTCCTGCTGCGGCACGGTGAGAGCGACTGGAATGCCAAGAACCTCTTCACCGGCTGGGTGGACGTCGACCTGACCGAGAAGGGCGAGGATGAGGCGCGGCGCGGCGGCGAGCTGATGCGCGAGCACAGTCTGCTGCCGGACGTCGTGCACACCAGCGTGATGCGCCGGGCGATCCGCACCGCCGAGCTGTCGCTGAACGCCGCCGACCGGCACTGGATCGCGGTGCGCCGGTCGTGGCGGCTCAACGAGCGGCACTACGGCGCCCTGCAGGGCAAGAACAAGAAGCAGACCCTGGAGGAGTACGGCGAGGAGCAGTTCATGCTCTGGCGCCGGTCGTACGACACCCCGCCCCCGCCGATCGCGGACGACGACGAGTGGTCGCAGGTGGGCGACCCGCGGTACGCGCTGCTGCCGACCGAGCTGATGCCGCGCACCGAGTGCCTCAAGGACGTCGTCGACCGGATGCTGCCGTACTGGTACGACTCGATCGTGCCGGACATCCTGGCCGGCCGGACGGTGCTGGTGGCCGCGCACGGCAACTCGCTGCGCGCCCTGGTCAAGCACCTCGACCAGATCTCCGACGAGGCGATCGCCAAGCTGAACATCCCGACCGGCATCCCGCTGCGCTACGACCTCGACCCGCAGCTGCGCCCGCTCACCCTGGGTGGCACGTACCTCGACCCGAACGCCGCCAAGGCGGCCGCCGCCGCGGTGGCCAACCAGGGCCGCTGAGCCTACGACGAAGGCCCCCGGGAACCCGGGGGCCTTCGCCGTACGTGGATCAGCTCGCCGTGGGCGAGGTCTGCCCGGTGATCAGGTAGACCACGTGCTCACCGGCGTTGACCGCGTGGTCGGCGAAGCGCTCGTAGAAGCGGCCCAGCAGGGTGGCGTCGATCGCGGTCTCCACCCCGTACGGCCAGTCGTCGCCGAGCAGCACGGCGAACAGGTTCTTGTGCAGCTCGTCCATCGCGTCGTCGTCGCGGTCCAGTTCGCCGGCCAGGTCGGCGTCGGGCTTGGCCAGCACCGAGCCGATCTTCACGGCCATCCGGTCGGCGATCTCGGCCATCTCGGTGAAGATCGTCCGCAGCTCGGCGGGTACGGCGGGCGAGGGGTGCCGGCGCAGCGCGGTCTTCGCCACGTGGTCCGCGAGGTCGCCCATCCGCTCCAGGTCGGCGGCCACGTGCAGTGCGGTAATCATGGCGCGCAGGTCGGAGGCGACCGGCGCCTGCCGGGCGAGCAGGTCACAGACCCGCTCCTCCACGTGCCGGTAGAGGTCGTCGATCTCGGCGTCCCGCTCGATGACCGTCTCGGCGGCCTGCCGGTCGGCGGTGAGCAGGGCCCGGGTGGCCTGGCGCATGGCGGCGCGGACGCCCTCCGCCATGTCCACCAGCAGTTGGCTGACGATCTGGAGGTCGGCCCGGAACTCGTCGCGCATCATCACGTCCTGTGGTCGGTCGCCGCCGACGGGTGCCGGCGCAGGGGTTGAGCAGGTGCGACGCCAACGGTAGGTGGCGCGGACGGACCCCGGATGAACCCCGGTGAACGGCACCGGACGCAGGGGTGAACATTCGCGAAAGTGAGGGTGGTTCGTCCTGGTCTGTGTGGTAGCCAGGTTAACAATGACCCTACGATCGCCGGGTGGAGTGGGTGGTGGCGGTCGTGGTGGCCGCGGCGTTGGTGGCCGGGTTGGCCGCCGGTTTCCTGCTGCCCCGGTTCCTGCGGACGCGGGACGGCCTCTCCACGTCGACGGGGAGCGCGAGCTCCCGCTGGAGCAGGGGGAGGCCCGCGATAGTCGACGAGCAACAGGCCGGGCTCGGCCGCCGGACGATCGACTCGCTCCGGGCCGGTGTCGTGGTGCTGGATGACAACGACGTGCCCGTGCTGATCAACCCGGCCGCCCGCGCGATGGGTCTGCTGCGTACCGGCAGCACGCCAGGGTCGATCGCCGCGCACCCGTTGATCCGTACTCTCGCTGGCCAGGTGCGGCGCACCGGGGTGCGGCGCGAGATCGAGCTGGACCTGCCCCGGGGTCGCGACAGCGCGGGGGAGAACCCGCTCGGTGTGCACCTGCGGGCGATGGGTCTGGGCAATGGCTTCATCGCGGTGGAAGCGGTCGACGTGACGGAGTCGCACCGGCTGGCCCGGGTGCGACGTGACTTCGTGGCCAATGTGAGTCACGAGCTCAAGACCCCGATCGGGGCGCTCCAGCTGCTCGCCGAAGCCCTGCTGGACGCCACCGAGCCGGCCGACGCCGCGACGCCCGACCTCTCCGAGGACCTGGTCGCCGCCCGTCGGTTCGCCGAACGGATCCAGCACGAGTCGACCCGGCTGGGCCGGCTGGTGCAGGAGTTGCTGGAGCTGACCCGGTTGCAGGGCGCCGAGCCGCAGCCGCCAGCGGAGCCGGTCGCGCTGGACTGGGTGATCGCCGAGGTGGTCGACCGGACCCGCACCACCGCCTCCGCCCGGGGCGTCGAGGTGACGGTGACCGGCGAGCGCGGCCTCACCGTGTACGGCAGCGACACCCAGCTCGCCACGGCGGTGGCGAACCTGGTGGAGAACGCCATCAACTACTCCGGCGACGACACCACGGTGCGGGTCACCACCCGCGGTGACGACGAGCACGTCGAGATCGCCGTCGCCGACCAGGGCATCGGCATCGCCCCGACGGACGTGGACCGGGTCTTCGAGCGGTTCTACCGGGCCGACCAGGCCCGCTCGCGTGCCACCGGCGGCACCGGGCTCGGATTGGCCATCGTCAAACACATCGCGAGCAACCATGGCGGAAGGGTGGAGGTGTCGAGCACTCTTGGTGGTGGATCGACGTTCACCCTCCGGCTGCCCGCCAGTCCACCGGACGACCTGCTGGCGACACTGCCGCCGGCTGGGATCGAGGCCGGTCCGGCCGAGCTACGGCAGGTCTGACAGCAATGAAAGGAACACCCCGTTGAGCCGCGTTCTGGTGGTCGAGGACGAGGAGTCGTTCTCCGACGCCCTGTCGTACATGCTCCGTAAGGAGGGCTTCGAGGTTTCGGTCGCCGCGACCGGCACCGACGCCCTCACCGAGTTCGACCGGACCGGCGCGGACATCGTGCTGCTCGACCTGATGTTGCCCGAGATGTCGGGCACCGAGGTCTGCCGGCAGCTCCGGCAGCGCTCGGCCGTGCCGATCATCATGGTCACCGCCCGGGACAGCGAGATCGACAAGGTGGTCGGGCTGGAGATCGGCGCCGACGACTACGTCACCAAGCCGTACTCGCCCCGGGAGTTGGTGGCCCGGATCCGGGCGGTGCTGCGCCGGCAGAGCCCCGAGGTGGCCGACGCGGGTGTCCCGACGCTGGCCGCCGGGCCGGTGCGGATGGACATCGAGCGACACGTGGTGACCGTCGAGGGTGGCGCGGTGCAGCTGCCGCTCAAGGAGTTCGAGTTGCTGGAGCTGCTGCTGCGCAACGCCGGCCGGGTGCTGACCCGGGGTCAGCTCATCGACCGGGTCTGGGGCGCCGACTACGTCGGTGACACCAAGACGCTGGACGTGCACGTCAAGCGGCTGCGCTCCAAGATCGAGCCGGAGCCGTCCGCGCCGCGCTTCATCGTCACCGTTCGGGGTCTGGGCTACAAGTTCGAGCCGTGATCGGCGTACCGAAGGGGGCCCGCGCGCGGCGCGGGCCCCCTTCGGCGTTTCCGGCATCGGTCAGAACAGTTTGCGCAGGGCGGCCGCGATGTCGCCGACCTCGGTCACCCGGCTCTCCGCCACGCTGATGACAAGGTCGTACGCGACGTCCTGGTTGGTTTCGTCGAGCTGGGCCACGGTCACGGCACGGTTCTGAAGCAGGAAGGCGACGGCCACGATCCAGCCGATCCGCTTGTTGCCGTCGACGAAGGGGTGGTTGTTGACCAGCGAGTGCAGCAACGCCGCCGCCTTGGTCCACAGGTCGGGGTAGGCGTCCTCGCCGAACACGCTCGTCCTTGGGCGGGCCACGGCCGATTCGACGAGGCCGGCATCCCGGATCCCGACGCCGAGCTTGCGGGCGATGCCGGCGACGTCGGTGAGCGTGGGGTAGTGGACCTCGGTCATCACTCCGCCAGGCGAGCGAGCAGTGCGGAGTGGCGCTCGATGATCTCGTCTGCGAGTTCGCCGAACTGACGGGCGTTGCGCCGTGCCAGGTAGTCGTCAATGGCGGCGACGACGACGGCGTGCATCGACCGCGTCTCTTCCTCTGCGACAAGACGGAGTCGCTGTTCACGTTCGTCGTCGAGCCGGAGCGTCATGGCCATACCTCGAATGGTAGCAAGAGTGCTACCAAGATCACGCTGACTCGTCAGATGTCGTCGGCGGGGTGCGGGGCGACCATGCCCTGCTTCGTCCGGGCGGCGCACAGCTCGGCCAGCCGCTCGTACGCGGCCGCGCCGATCAGCGCGGTCAGCTCGGGGGAGTACGAGAGGTACATCGGCTCGGCGCCGACGTGCGCGTCCGTCGAGGAGGTGCACCACCAGTCCAGGTCGTGCCCACCTGCACCCCAGCCCCGCCGGTCGAACTCCGACAGCGTGGAGACCAGCACCTTGGTGTTGTCCGGCCGCTTGACCCAGTCCTGGTCCCGCCGGATGGGCAGCTGCCAGCAGACGTCCGGCTTGTACTCCAGCGGGTGCACCCCGTCGCGGAGCGCCTGGGCGTGCAGCGCGCAGCCACCCCCGCCAGCGAAGTCGGCGTCGTTGAGGAACACGCACGGCCCCTCGGTGCCCTGGGTGGCGGTCCGGCGGGCCGGGGTCTTGCCGTCGATGGTGTCCTCGTCGGTCCAGTTCCGGAACCCGCGCCGGAAGTGCTGCCAGGTCGACGGGGTGAGCCGCTTGACGGCGTTGCGGACCCGCTTCTCGTCGTCGGAGTCGGTGAAGAACGCGCCGTGCGAGCAGCAGCCGTCGGCGGCCCGGCCGGCGATGATGCCGTGGCAGCCCTGGCCGAAGATGCAGGTCCAGCGGGAAAGCAGCCAGGTCAGGTCCGCCCGGATCAGGTGATTCTCGTCCGCCGGGTCGGCGAACTCGATCCACTCTCGGGGGAAGTCCAGTGGGACCTCGCGGCTGCGCGGGTCGCCCGGGTCGTCCACCACCACGCGGAGCTCCATCGTCACCCGGCCCAGCGTACGCGCGGTGACCTCCGCGGGCCGCCGAGCCGCGCAAACGTGTTGCACCTAGTGTCTTCACCATGCGACTGGGTGTCCTCGACGTCGGATCCAACACGGTGCACCTGTTGGTGGTGGACGCGCACCACGGCGCGCACCCGTGGCCGGCGCACTCCGAGAAGGTGGTGCTCCGGCTGGCCGAGCAGATCGGCCCGGACGGCGCGCTGACCGACGCGGGCGCGGACAGCCTGGTCAAGGCGGTCGGCATGGCCAAGGCGGCGGCCGCCGGGCTGGAGGCGGACGACCTGATCGCGTTTGCCACCTCGGCGGTACGCGACGCCACCAACGCGGCCGAGGTGCTGGCCCGGGTCCGCGACGAGACCGGCGTACGCCTGGCGGTCCTGTCCGGGGCGGACGAGGCGCGGATGACCTTCCTGGCCGTGCGGCGCTGGTTCGGCTGGTCGGCGGGACGGCTGCTGGTGCTGGACATCGGCGGCGGCTCGCTGGAGATCGCCGCCGGGATCGACGAGGACCCGGACGTCGCCGTCTCACTGCCGCTCGGTGCCGGTCGGCTGACCCGGGAGCGGCTGCGGGTCGACCCGGACAGCGCGGCGCCTCCATCCGCGGAAACCGTCGAGAAACTGCGGGAGTACGTGGACGGCCGGCTGGACAAGGTGGTCGACCAGATGACCGAGGTGGGTTGGGAGCGGGCGGTGGCCACCTCGAAGACGTTCCGCACCCTGGCCCGACTGGCCGGGGCGGCGCCGTCCGGGGCCGGGCTCTGGGCGCGGCGCAGCCTGACCCGCGCCGGGTTGCGGCAGGTCATCGGCTTCATCCGGCACATCCCGCCGGCGCAGTTGATGGAGCTGGAGGGGGTCAGCGCCGGCCGGGCTCACCAGTTGCTGGCCGGGGCGGTGGTCGCCGAGGCGGTGATGCGCCGCCTCGATCTGGACTCGCTGGACATCTGCCCGTGGGCGCTGCGGGAAGGGGTCATCCTCCGTCGGCTCGATCAACTCGAACCGGTATGACCGGGCCGGGTGGTTACGACCGATTTGCCGGCGCTCGTCACGGTGGCCCTACCCGCGCCGGGCTACCCTGGCTGATGTGACTTCCCGCGTTCCGGTGCTCCTGTCCAGCTCGTCGGTCTTCCCCGAGCCGACCGCGGCGGCGTTCCAACTGGCCGCGGCGCTCGGCTATGACGGCGTCGAGGTGATGGTCTGGACCGACGTGGTCAGCCAGGACCTGGGCGCGCTGCGCGGCCTCTCCACCCACTACGACGTGCCGGTGCTCTCAGTGCACGCGCCCTGCCTGCTGGTCACCCAGCGGGTGTGGAGCCCGGACCCGTGGGAGCGGCTGCGCAAGGCCGCCGAGCTGGCCGAGACGCTGGGGGCGCCGACCGTCGTGGTGCACCCACCGTTCACCTGGCAGCGCGACTACGCGCGCACCTTCACCGAAGGGCTCGCCGCGGTCGCGGACCGGTTCACCGGGCTGCGCTTCGCGGTGGAGAACATGTACCCGGTGCGGATGGCGGGCCGGCAGTTCGTTCCGTACGTGCCGGGTTGGGATCCCACGGAGACCGGCTACCCGTCGTACACCCTGGATCTGTCGCACTGCGCGGCCTCGCACAGTGACCCCCTGGAGATGGCCGACCGGATGGGCGCCGGGCTGGCCCACGTGCACCTTGGCGACGGCACCGGCGAGGGCCGCGACGAGCACCTGGTGCCCGGGCGCGGCACCCAGCCCTGCGGCCAGCTGCTCTCCTCGCTGGCCGGGCGGGGCTTCACCGGGTCGGTGGCGGTGGAGGTGGCCACCCGGGGCGCGAAGAGCCGCGCGGTGCGCGAGGCGGACCTGCGCGCCGCGCTGGAGTTCGCCCGCCAGCACCTGACCGCGCCGTCCCCGGTCGACGCCTGACCCGTCGTCCCCACACAGGGCGGGCCGACCGGTACGGCGTCAGCTAGCTGACCGGGGTGAGCGACTCGGCGCCCGCGGTCGGCTGCGCGGCGACCGTCACCTGCTCGCCGACCGCAGCCCGCTTGCGGGCCCGGTGCGCTGCCACGTGCGAGCGGGTGGCGCAGCGCTCGGAGCAGAACCGCCGGCAGCAGTTGGACGACGTGTCCAGGTAGACGTTGCCGCACCGCTCGTCGGCGCAGACGCCGAACCGGGCGCTGCCGTACTCGCAGAGCCAGACCGACAGCCCCCAGACCGCACCGGCCAGGTATTCCGCGCTGACCGATGCGCCCCGGCTGGTCACGTGCATGTGCCAGTCGCTGGAGTCGTGCCCGGAGATGCGCGGCTGGACCGGGAACGCCTCGAGCAGCGCGTTCAGCTCCGTCACCGCCTGGGCGTCCCGCCCCGAGGTGCCGTACTCGAAGACATCGCGCAGCCGCTTCTGCGCCCGCCGGAAGGTAGCGACGTCCCGGTCCGCGACCTCGTCGCGCATCCAGGCGTTGTCGTCGGGGAAGATGGCCCGCAGGTCGTCGAGGTCGTCCAGGCGGGCGTTGACCAGGTCAACACCGGTCCGGGCGTACGCGTCGAAGTTCACGCCCCCAACGGTAGACGACTCACGGGGTGCGCGGCGCGTCGATGTAGTGCGGCAGGAACCGCGCGTAGCCGTCGGTGATCAGACTGGCGCTCTCCCGCACCCCCACCCCGGCCGATTCGCCGTCGACGATCCAGCTGCCCAGCACCATCCGATTGCCGGCGAACTCTGGCAACGCCCGGAATTCCTGGTAGCACCAGCCCTCGTCGCCGTAGATGCCTGGGTTGGTGATTTCCTGCTCGGCGGTGACGATGCGCACCGAGCCGCCCTCCCGTCCGAGCAGCGGCTTGGCCACGTACTCCGACATTCCGCGGGGCGAGTCGAGGTACGCCGGGAGCAGGTACTCGTGGCCCGGGTACAGCTCCCACAGGACCGCGAGCAGCGCCTTGTTGGACAGCAGCAGCTTCCAGGCCGGCTCGATCCAGGTGGTCGGGGTGCCCGGAGCCAACGCCGCAGGCCCGTACGGCTCGGCCAGCATCCACTCCCACGGGTAGAGCTTGAAACAGGTGGTCACCGGGCGGTCGGCGGCGTCGACGAACCGCCGGCCGTCCCAGCCGATGTCCTGGATCGGCAACAGGTCGACGGTCAGCCCGGCCTGCCGGGCGGTCTCCGCGAGGTAGCCGGCGGTCATGTGGTCCTCGCCCGACTCCTCCTCGCTCGACCAGAGCACGTGCACCCGGGGATCGTGCAGCCCGGCGCCGATCTTCGCCCAGGCGCCGACCAGCCGCTCGTGCAGGCTGTTCCACTGGTCCAGCTCCGGCCGGGTCTGCTCCAGCCAGTACCACTGGATGATGCTCGCCTCGACCAGCGCGGTGGGGGTGTCGGCGTTGTACTCCAGCATCTTGGGCGGCCAACTGCCGTCGTAGGCCAGGTCGAAGCGCCCGTAGAGGGTGGGTGGCGCCTCCCGCAGCGACCGGGCCACGGCCTCGGCCGCCCACTCCGGGATGCCGAACTCGGCGTACCGGTGGTGGGCCACCACGTGCTCGGCGGCGGCCACCGACATCCGGTGCAGCTCCTCGGTGGCCTCCTCCAGTCGCAGCACCTCGTCCAGGTCGAAGGCGTACGCGGCGGTCTCGTCCCAGTACGACATGATCCCGCCGTCGGGCAGCTCGGTGTCGACGTAGACCAGCCCCTGCGCCCGGATGGTGGCGTCCCAGTCGGGTCGGGGCGCGACCGATTCGCGGCGCACCTCAGCCGCCGCAGGAGGCGAGGTGGGTGCCGAACCCGCCGCGCTCGGGCGCGGCTGCGGTCGTCGGCTCCGGTGCGGCGCGGCCGGCGGCCGGCTCGGCGACCCGCATCGCCAGCGCGACCGTGTCACCGCCGCCGGTCGGCCCGAGAGCGCAGTCGTCGTCATCGTCGTCGTCCGAGGTCATGTTGCAGCCGGAGAGGGCGAGCGCGAGAGCGGTGAGCGCGCCGAGCTGCACGGAGGCCGACCGGAGCCGGCGGCGGGGGCGTTGGTCCACGGCATCGTTGTAGCCGATCGACGCCACTGCCGCCGCCCCGCCCCACGGTGAGGAACGACTCCTTGTTATCGGATTTTGTTGTGCAAGGGGCACTTTCCAACTCGGGGGTCGGGTGCTGGCTGCCCCTCGGCGGAGGGCCCAGCAGGGGCGATACGCTCGGCTCATGCTCCGTTCCGTCATCCTCGCCGCCTCCCGGTCATCCCAGGTCGAGCGGCTCGTCGCGACTGCCCCGTACACCCGGGACGTCGTCCGCCGGTTCGTCGCCGGCGCCGCCACCGACGACGCGTTGCGCGCGACCCGCGAACTCGTTGACGACGGTCTGGCGGTCACCCTCGACAACCTGGGTGAGGACACCGTCACCCCCGAGCAGGCCACGGCCACCCGGGACGAATACCTGCGGCTGCTGAAGATGCTCGCCGGGGCGGGGCTCACCCCGGCCGCCGAGGTGAGCGTGAAGCTCTCCGCTCTCGGCCAGATGTTCGACGAGCAGTTGGCGTACGACAACGCGCGGGCGATCTGCGCGGCGGCCGACGCGGCGGGCACCACGGTCACCCTGGACATGGAGGACCACACCACCACCGACTCGACGCTGGAGGTGCTGGGCAAGCTGCGCAAGGACTTCCCGTCGACCGGCGCGGTGCTCCAGGCGTACCTGCGCCGGACCGAGTCGGACTGCCGGGAGCTGGCCTACGCCGGGTCGCGGGTGCGGCTGTGCAAGGGCGCGTACAAGGAGCCGGAGTCGGTGGCGTACCAGTCCGCCCGCGAGGTGGACAAGTCCTACGTCCGCTGCATGAACATCCTGATGTCCGGCGACGGCTACCCGATGCTGGCCACCCACGACCCTCGGATGATCGCCATCGGTGAGGACCGGGCCCGCTGGTTCGACCGGGGGCCGGAGCGGTTCGAGTTCCAGATGCTCTACGGCATCCGCCCCGAGGAGCAGGCCCGGCTGGCCGGCGAGGGCTACACCGTGCGCACCTACGTCCCCTACGGCGACGAGTGGTACGGCTACCTGATGCGCCGGCTCGCCGAGCGCCCGACCAACCTGGTCTTCTTCGGCCGTGCCCTGATCTCCAAGAAGTAACCCGGACGGACCGGCCGACGGGCCGGCGGTGACCCTCGTGGTCCCCGCCGGCCCGTTCGCGTATCCGGCTTGACGACGTTGGCTAATGGGGTTAGCTTTATGGCTATGACAACTAGCCAGGTGCAGCGGGACGGCGGACACATCGCGTACGAAGTGCACGGGGAAGGCCCGCTGGTCGTCCTCTCGCACGGCATGGGTGAGAACCGGGCGAGCTACCGGCACCTGGTGCCGCTGCTGGTCGCGGCCGGCTACCGGGTCGCCTCGGTCGACGTCCGGGGGCACGGGGAGTCCAGCGTCGGCTGGCCCACGTACGCCCCGGCGGAGGTCGGCGCCGACCTGCTGGCCGTGGTCCGCGACCTCGACGCCGGCCCGGCCGTGCTGGTCGGCAGCTCATCCAGCGCGGCGGCGGTGGTGTTCGCGGCGGCCGAGGCGCCCGACCTGGTCTCCGGCATCGTGCAGATCGGCGGGTTCGTCAGCCAGCCGAAGCTCAACCCGCTGATGCGGATGGCGCTGGCAGCGGTGGTGCGCATCCCTCGACTGTTCGGGATGTTCCACAAGACGCTCTTCCCGGTGCACCGGCCCGCCGACGACGCGGCGTACCGCCGGTCGATGGTGGCCAAGCTGCGCGAGCCCGGCCGGATGGCCGCGACCCGCGGCGTGGCCGAGCCGGTCGAGCCGCACTGGACCGCCCGCGCCCCGCAGGTCCGGCAACCCGTGCTGGTGCTGATGGGTGCCAAGGACCCGGACTTCCCCGACCCGGGCGCCGAGGCGCGGGCGGCCCGCCGGCTCTTCGGCACCGCCGAGGCGCGGATGGTCGAGGAGTCCGGGCACTACCCGCACGCCGACCGGCCGCAACGGACCGCCGAGGAGCTGCTCGGCTTCCTGAAGGTGTGCACCGGTGCCTAGGGTCGGGCTCAACCAGCAGACCTTGGTGCGGGAGGCCGCCCGGCTGGCCGACGAGGTCGGCCTCCCGCAGCTCACCCTGGCCGCGCTCGCCAGCCGGCTCGGCGTGGCGCTGCCCAGCCTCTACAAGCACGTCCGAGGGGCCGACGCGCTGAGCCAGAAGCTCTCCGCGCTGGCCACCACCGAGTTGGCCACCGACCTGACCACCGCCGCCGCCGGCCGCGCCGGCGGGGACGCGCTACGGGCGATGGCCGATGCCTACCGCGGCTACGCCCAACGGCACCCCGGCCGTTACCCGACCACGCTGCGGGCGCCCGATCCGGCCGACCCCGAGCACGTGGTGGCGGGCGAGCGGGCGGTGGGCGCCATCTACGCGGTGCTGCGCGGGTACGGGCTGACCGCCGACGACGCGGTGGACGCCACCAGGGCGCTGCGCAGCGCCCTGCACGGGTTCGTGTCGCTGGAGGCGGCCGGTGGTTTCGGGCTGCCCCGCGAGGTCGACCGGTCGTACCACCAACTGGTCGCCGGTCTGGACGTCGCGTTCCGATCCTGGCCGCGCGCTCGTCGCGCCGTCGACCAGCCGGACCAGCCGTGATCCGGGCACTTGGGCTGCTCCTGGTCTTCCTGCTGGAGCTGGCCGTGCTGGCCATCGGCGCCCGGTGGGGCTGGTCCCTGGACGCGCCCACCGCCGGCCGACTACTCGCCGCCGTCGGCGTGCCGCTGCTGCTCGCCGGGCTCTGGGGCGTCCTCGGCTCACCGCGCGCCCGGGTGCCGCTGCGCCCGCTGGCCAAGCACACCTTCCAGGCCGGCTGGTTCGTGCTGGGTGGCGGGATGCTCGCACTGCTCGGGCAGCCGTGGCTCGGCCTCGCCCTGGTCGTCGTCTGGGCGGTCGTCATCATCCTGCTCCGCCGCGCCGGCCGCCCGGCCTGAGTGCGGTCCAGGAGGTGGGGCGGGGCCGTGCCGGCCTCGCCCGATCCGTCCAGAGGTCGTACCCTTCGCCGGGTGACTGACGGGGTGCATCAGCCATCGCTACGGCGGTTGTGGCCACTGTGGACCGGGCTCGTGGTGGTCGTCCTGCTGCTGGGCTGCGGGCTGCCGGCGCTGCTGGTGGCGGGGGTGGTTCGGGAGTCCGGCGACCGGGCCACGGTCGGCCGGATCGGTGCCTCGGCGACCGACGACCCGGCCACCGCGGTCGCCCGCGGGCTGGCCGACCGGATGACCGCCCAGCTTCAGCGGCAGTCCACGGCGCTGCTCGGCGGCGACCCGGCGGGCTTCCTCTCCGTCGCCGAGCCGGCCGCGCACACCGACCTGCGCCGGCGCTTTGCCGCGCTGCGCGCGCTCAAGGTGACCGTCTGGCGGCCCGAGCCGAGCGGCCTGCCCGCTCCGGTCGTCGGCAAGCCGGGCGAGTGGCGGCTGCTGGTGCGCTTCCAGTACTGCTTCGTGGTGCCGGGCTGCCGGCCCAGCCCGGTGCTGATCGGCACCCGCTGGCGGGAGAACGGCGACCAGCCCCGACTGGTCGCCCTGGAGGAATCCAAGTCTGCGGAGACCGGCACTCGGCCGTGGGAGATCAGCGACCTGGCCGTGGCGGTCGGCGCGCGGACCATCGTGGCCACCACCCCGGCGCAGCGGGGCAAGCTACCCGGCCTGCTCGCGCAGGCGGAGGCGGCGGCAAAGGTCGCCGACGGGTACGTGGTGGCCGGGGCCCCACCGGACCGGTACCGGATCTTCTACGCCGGCCGCGCCGAGTGGCAGCGCTGGTACGGCGGCGGACGACCACAGTGGACCGGGGGCTACGCGGTGACCGTGGGCGGCGGCCACCACGAGGTGGTGCTCAACGCCGAGGGTCTCTCCAGCAGCAGCGCCGATGACCTGCTCCGGCACGAGCTGACCCACGCCGCCTCGCTGCCGGAGCGCGGCTATCCGGGCAAGACGACCTGGTGGCTGGTGGAAGGGCTGGCCGAGTTCGCGGGCGCTGGCGGGCAGCCGGTTGACCGGTACGAGGGGCTCGCCGAGGTGCGAAAGCTGGTCCGGGGCGGTTGGGACGGCCGGCTGGAGGGCATGACCCCCGCCGATGACGCCTCTGCCGAGCGGGTCGGCGGCAGCTATGGCGCCGGCTACCTCGCCGTCCGGCACCTCGTCGACCGGTACGGACCACAGCGGCTGCTCACCTTCTTCAAGGCCGTGGTGCATGACCGCAAGGCCCTCGACGCCGCTGCCCAGGAGGCGTTCGGCGAGCAGTGGTCGACGTTGCACGACGAGTGCGTGGCGTACGTCCGGGCCACCGCCGCCTGACGACATGTCAGCGCTGTGACGGTGAGCCGTACCATCGATGGGTGCGCCGCACCCACTCGCCGCGGCCCGCCAGCCTTACGCGGCCCCGCCTGCTCACCGCCCTGACCGCCCTCACCGTCCTCGCCGCCACCACGGCCGCCTCGTGCGGCGACGACCAGCCGCCCGTCGCGCTCGCCTCGGCGGCCCGCAGCCCCGTCACCGAGGTGATCGACGCGCCGGCGACGGTGACCGCCCGGGCCGCCGCCACCCTGACCGCTCCCGCCGACGGCACCCTGTCCAGCCTGCGGGTTCAGCCTGGACAGCGGGTCACGCGTAATCAGGTGCTCGCCGTGGTCGCCTCCCCGTCGGCGCAGGATCGGCTGCGCCAGGCCCGGGAGGCGCTGGCCGCCGCCAAGCGCGCCGGCCGGGGCGTCTCCACCGGCGACCTGACCGGCAGCCGGCGCGGCACCGACAAGGCAGCCGACGAGGCGTTCGACGCCGCCCGGAAGGCCGCCGAGAAGATCGCCGACCCGCAACTGCGGGATGCGCTGCTGACCCAGGTGACCTCCGCCCAGCGGCAGTACGCCGCCGCCGCGCGCAGCGCCGACCAGGCCGTCCGGGCGGTGCAGCGGGGGATCAGCGGGCTGAACTCCGCCGTCGGCGCGCTCTCCGCCGCGCAACGGCTCCAGGCCCAGCAGGCGTACGACCTGGCGAAGGCGACCGTCGACGCGCTGACCCTGCGCGCCCCGATCGCCGGGGTGGTGCAGCCGGGCGGCACCCGGGCCGGCGGCGGATCGAGCGGTGGTCTGGCCGGGCTGCTGGAGCAGGCCGGCGGCGCTCAGGCGGCGGGGATCGACCCGTCGGTGCTGGCCCCCGGCCAGGGCGGGCCGCCCGCCGGGGTGGACGACGCGGTCGCGGTCGGTGGCCAGGTCACCGCCGGCACGCCGGTGCTCACCGTGGTGGACACCGGGCAGCTGGGGCTGCTCGCCGAGGTGGACGAGACCGACGTGATGCTGGTCAAGAGCGGCGTGACCGCCACGGTCGAGCTGGACGCGGTGCCCGGTGCCAGCTATGACGCCACGGTCCGCTCGGTCGACGTGCTCCCCACCAACTCCGCGCAGGGTGGGGTCACCTACCGGGTACGTCTGGCGCTGGGCGCCGGGAAGCTCGCCGAGGACGAGTCGGCACCGGCGCCGCGCCCCGGGATGAACGCAATCGTGCACCTGCGGGTACGCGAGGCCGCCGACGCGGTGACGGTCCCCGCCTCGGCGGTGTTCTCCGCCGACGGCCGGGACGCGGTCTGGGTGGTCCGGGACGGAAAGGCGGACCGGGCGGCGGTGACCGTGGGCGTCCAGGGTTCCGACCTGGTGCAGATCCTCAACGGCGTGCAGGCGGGTGACCGGATCGTGGTGCGCGGCACCGACCAGGTGCGCGACGGCCAGGAGGTGCGGTGACCGGATCCCCGCCCGCGATCGAGGCGGTGAACGTGTCCCGGACGTACCAACTGGACGGGGTGTCCGTCGAGGCGCTACGCGGGGTGTCGCTGGTCGTGCAGCCGGGTGACCATGTGGCGCTGGTCGGGCCGTCCGGCTCGGGAAAGTCCACCCTCATGCACCTGCTCGGCGGGCTCGACCGGCCCAGCGGCGGCCGGCTGGTGATCGGCGGGCGGGACGTCAGCGCCCTCTCGCCGCCTGAGATGGCCACCCTGCGCAACGAGACGATCGGCTTCGTGTTTCAGGCGTTCCACCTGCTGCCGCGGACCTCGGCGGTGGAGAACGTGGCGTTGCCGCTGGTCTACCGCGGCGTATCAGCCCGGCGGCGTCGGGAGCGGGCGGCGGCGATGCTCGGCCGGGTCGGCCTCGGGCACCGGCTGGACCACCGGCCCAACCAGATGTCCGGCGGCGAGCAGCAGCGGGTGGCCATCGCCCGCGCTCTGGTCACCGAGCCGACGGTGCTGCTGGCCGACGAGCCCACCGGCAACCTGGACAGCGTCACCGGCGCGGCGGTGCTGGAGCTGCTGGAGCAGCTGAACATCGAGTCCGGGGTGGCGCTGGTGATGGTCACCCACGATCAGGAGGTGGCAGCCCGGGCCCGTCGCCGGATCACCATGCGCGACGGCGTGGTGGTGGCGGACAGCGCCACCGGTGACGACCCGGCCGCCCTTCATGATCGACCGCCGTCCGTTGATCACGGTCGACCTGCGACACTGGTCTCCGCTCCCAGCGCGGAGCCTCGGTCCGCGTCCGGAAGCGGGCCGGGGCACCCGTCCGGTGGCTCCGGCGGCGCCGCCGGAGCCACCGGACGCCTTCCGGATCCGCCCGGCGTCGGCAGCGGGACCGGTCACGCCGGCGAGGCGACCGGCGGCGGGAGTGGGTCGTGAGGGTCGCCGAGGCGTGGCGGGTGGCACTGGGCGCCTTACGGGCCAACCGGTTGCGCAGCGCGCTGACCATGCTCGGGGTGATCATCGGGGTGGCCTCGGTGGTGCTGCTGGTGGCCATCGGCACCGGAACCAAGCAGAAGGTGGAGCAGCAGGTCGAGGGGCTCGGCTCCAATCTGCTGCTGGTCGTCCCCGGCAGGATCGAGGTGGGCAACGCGCCGGTGGTCTCGCCGCTGACGCTCAAGGACGCGGACGCGGTCTCCCGGGTGGTCGGCGACCCCGAGCGGGTGGCGGTCACCGTCGCCTCCGGGGCGACCGCACGGGCCGGCGCCCGGTCCGACTTCACCACCGTGCAGGGCGTGCTGGAGACCACCCCGGCGGTGTTCACCCGGTCGCTGGCCCGAGGCCGCTACCTCACCGGCACGGACGTGGACACCAGCCGACGGGTGGCGGTGCTCGGCGACTCGGTGGCCCGCGCGCTCTTCCCCGACCGGGACCCACTCGGGCAACAGGTGACGCTGGCCGGCGTTCGGTTCCGGGTGATCGGCATCTTCGCGCCGCTCGGGCAGAGCCTCGGCGTCGACCGGGACGACGAGGTGCACGTGCCGGTGACCGCCGCGCAACGGCTCTGGGGCACTCAGCGGGTGGACGGCATCGCGGTGAAGGCGCCGGACCGGGAACGGATCGACGAGCTGGGCGAGCGAATCGTCGCCGAGTTGAACCGCCGCCATCCGGACACCGAGTTCAGCGCGGTGACCCAGCAGCAGATCCTCGGCGTGCTCGGCGACATCCTCGGCGTGCTCACCGGCGTGCTGGCCGCCATCGCCGGCATCTCGCTGCTCGTCGGCGGGGTCGGCGTCTCCAACATCATGCTGGTCAGCGTCCGGGAGCGGACCCGGGAGATCGGCTTGCGCAAGGCCGTCGGTGCCCGCCCCCGCGACATCGGGGTGCAGTTTCTGCTGGAGGCGGTGCTGCTCACCACGATCGGTGGGCTGACCGGGATGGCGCTCGGCGTGGGTACCGCGCTGCTGGTGGACGCGTTGTCACCGATCCCGGCGGCGATCACCTGGTGGTCGTTGGCGCTCGCCTTCGGCGTATCGGCGGTGGTGGGCATCGTCTTCGGCGTGGTTCCCGCGCAGCGCGCCGGCCGACTCGACCCGGTGGTCGCGCTGCGCGCCGAGTGAACCGCAACCCGGACGCCGGGCGCAGGCTGGGAGATACCGGGAGCGCGGATCGGGTGAACCAGCGGCCGAAACATGATCAGTTGTACGAAGGGATCGCGCCGGTCACAGCCGCCCCGCTACCGTACTGGTAACACGCGCGTCGCCGGCCCGGCCCGGAGCATCCGTCGGGTTGGCACGCGCCGGGCATGGGATGGGTCGGTGAGCCATGGCCGGGTCGCAGTCCGACGGACGGCTGTCGGAGGTCAAGTTCCTGACCGTCGCCGAGGTGGCAACGGTCATGCGGGTGTCGAAGATGACGGTCTATCGCCTGGTGCACAGCGGTGAGCTCACCGCTGTCCGGGTTGGCCGGTCATTCCGGGTGCCCGAGCACGCGGTGCACGAATATCTGCGGGGTGCTTTTCAGGAGACCGCCTGAGCCACCGCCCCGCACGTCGAGCGCGACGTAACGGACATCGGTAGGGCCTCGATGGGGGCGCGTTGGTCCGGCTGACCCTCTCCGGCTACCCTGGAGCCCGACCGAGACCCCACCGGTGCGCCCCGCCGCCCAGACTGGTCCGGTCCGTTGTCCGCAAGCGGTCGCCGTCGCCACCTGCGTGGTGTCATCCGGTCCGCCCCGCACGTTGTATCGAAAGGCTGTCGTATGGGCTCGGTGGTCAAGAAGCGCCGCAAGCGCATGGCTAAGAAGAAGCACCGCAAGCTGCTGCGCAAGACCCGCGTCCAGCGTCGCCGTCTCGGCAAGTGATCGCCGCCGGGCCAGCGGCCCGGCGTCCGGCGTCACTTGCCAACTGTCGACCCCCGGAGGCTCAGGTGATCAGGCCGTGGTTGTCCCGGCTCGATCCCTCCTGCCGGGGTAGGTGCGGCAGATGACCCCCGGCAGCACCTCAGGTGCTCCGGGGGTTGTCGTCGTCACGGGGGTCGGCCGCTACCTGGGCGCCCACGTGGCGGCCCGGCTGGCCGCCGACCCGCGTATCGAGCGGGTCATCGGAGTGGACGCGCCGGAGCCCGGCGCCGAGTTCACCGATCTGCTGGACCGGGTCGAACGGATCCGCGTCGACGCCGGCTCGATCGGCGGGCTGCTCGCCGATCTGGACGTCGACGCGGTGGTGCACCTCGCGCTGGTCAGCGCTCCCGACCCGCAGCACGGTGGCCGGTCGGCGATGAAGGACCAGAACGTCATCGGCACCATGCAACTGCTCGCCGCCTGCCAACGGGCACCCCGACTGCGCAAGCTCGTGGTCCGCTCGTCCACCGCCGCGTACGGCGTGTCGTTCCGGGACCCGGCGGTGTTCACCGAGGAGACCGAGCCGCGCGAGGTGCCCCGCGGCGGCTTCGGCCGCGACATCCTCGACGTCGAGGGGTACGTCCGCGGTTTCCGCCGCCGCCGGTCCGACGTCACCGCGACGGTGCTGCGCTTCGCCCCGTTCATCGGCTCGACCGCCGACACGACGTTGACCCGCTACTTCTCGCAGCCGCTGGTGCCCACCGTCTTCGGCCGTGACCCTCGGTTGCAGTTCCTGCACTTCGACGACGCGTTGGAGGTGCTGCACCGGTCGATCGTGGAGGACCACCCGGGCACGTACAACGTCGCCGGCCCGGGGGTGCTGTCGCTGTCCCAGGCGATCCGGCGGGCCGGTCGGGTGGCCGTGCCGGTGCTGGAGCCGGGCCTCTCAGGCGCCGCCGCGCTGGCCCGCAGCATGGGCTTCGGCCGCTACGGCCTGGACCAGGTCGACCTCTTCGTGCATGGCCGGGTGGTCGACACCACCCGGCTGGAGCAGGAGTACGGCTTCACGCCCCGCTCCACCGCCGCGGCCTTCGACGACTTCATCCGCGCCCACCACGGCGGTGTCGTGGTCACCCGGAGCCAGCTGGCCACCGCCGAGCAACTCGTCCTGGACGGCATCCGGCAGGTCCGCTCCGCGGTGCGGGAGCGGTCGTGACCGGGCCGGGCGAGGGGCGTGATCCGGCGGGCATCGGCCGGTTCGACGTACCGCCGGGGCCGGCCGCACCGGGCACGGAGCCGGCGCGGCGCAACGGACACCGGTCGGCGGCCCGGATCGCGCCGATCCAGTCATCGTCCGGCGAGACCGACACTTCCGCCACCGACGAGACCGCCGCCGTGGCTGACCCGACCACCGACGAGCCGACGGGTGCGGCTGACCTGGTCACCGGCGAGCCGGCCGACACGGGCGACCCGGCCACCGGCGGCGAGCCGGGTGGCACCGGACCGGCCGTGCCGGACCGGCCGGGGGACCACTGGGACCGCAGGGTCGCGAACGGGCTGGCGTTCCTGCGTCGGAGGCTGTCCGGCGACTACGAGGTCGACGAGTTCGGTTTCGACCCGGAGTTGACCGACGCGGTCTTCCACCCGCTGCTGCGGCTGCTCTACCGGGACTGGTTCCGCACCGAGGTCAGCGGGGTGGAGCACGTACCCGTGGACGGGCCCGCCCTGGTGGTCGGCAACCACTCGGGCACGGTGGCACTGGACGCGTTGATCCTCTCGGCGGCGCTGCACGACAAGCACCCCGCCCACCGCTACCTGCGCCTGCTCGGCGCCGACCTGGTCTTCCGGATGCCGGTGGTGTCGGAGATCGCCCGCAAGACCGGCGGCACGGTGGCCTGCAACCCGGACGCCGAGCGGCTGCTCGGCGGCGGCGACCTGGTCGGTGTGTTCCCCGAGGGTTTCAAGGGCATCGGGAAGCTCTACTCCGACCGGTACAAGCTGCAACGGTTCGGCCGAGGAGGGTTCGTCTCGGCGGCGTTGCGCACGGGCACCCCGATCGTGCCGGTCGCCATCGTCGGCGGCGAGGAGATCTACCCGATGCTCGCCGACATCAAGCCCCTCGCGCGGCTGCTCAAGCTGCCGTACTTTCCGGTCACGCCGACCTTCCCGTGGCTCGGGCCACTGGGCATGATGCCGCTGCCCAGCAAGTGGCTGATCCAGTTCTGCCCGCCGATCCCCACCGCGCACCTGACCGACTCGGCGGACGACCCGCTGGTGGTCTTCAACCTCGCCGACCAGGTGCGGGAGACCATCCAGCAGACCCTGCACACGCTGTTGGAGCGCCGTCCCGACCCGTTCGGCCCCTGACCCGCGGCGTCAGCCGGTGCGACGGCGGCGCTGCAGCGCCAGGCCGGCGGTCACCGCTCCGGCGACCAGGCCGGCCGCCGCGGTCGACGGTACGGCGATCTTGACCGCCCGGCGGCCGGTGCGGAAGTCCCGCACCTCCCAGCCGTGCTGCCGGGCCTGCCGCAGCAGGGTGCCGTCCGGGTTGACCGCCACCGCCCGGCCCACGGCGGAGAGCAGCGGCAGGTCGTTTGCCGAGTCGCTGTACGCCGAGCAGAGACTCAGGTCCAACCCCTCCACGGCGGCGAGCTGGGTGACCGCCTCGGCCTTCGCCGGCCCGTGCATCAGGTCGCCCACCAGCCGTCCGGTGTACGCCCCGTCCAGCACCTCGGCCACCGTGCCGATCGCGCCGGTCAGGCCGAGCCGAGCGGCGATCACGCGGCCGATCTCCACCGGGGCGGCGCTGACCAGCCAGACCCGCTGACCGGCGTCCAGGTGGCCCTGGGCGAGCCGGTGGGTGCCGGCCCAGATCCGGGGGGCCATCAGCTCGTCGAAGATCTCCTCCGTGAGGCGCTCCACGTCGTCCACCCGCCAGCCCTCGACGAAGGCCAACGCGGCCTCCTTGGCCTGGGACATGTCACCGGCGTGCTCCCGGGCGAGCAGCCGGAACCGGAGCTGCTGCCAGGCGAACCGGGCCAGGTCGGCGGTGGTGAAGTAGTTCCGGGAGGCGAGCCCGCGCGCGAACCAGTAAATCGACGCGCCCTGCATCATCGTGTTGTCCACGTCGAAGAAGGCCGCGGCGGTCGGGTCCGGTGCGGGTCCGGTCGCCGGAGCCAGCTCGGTCTCCACCCAACCGGCGGTATGACCACGGGCGTCGGTGCTGACCGTCACCTTGCGGCTACGCGCCACGCGACTCCCTTCCTCGCCGGATGCCTCCAGCGAGGGTAGCCGGCGTGCCTGGTCGAACGGCTGGGCACACAGCGAACTGTGCCGTGGCCCGCAGGACCTGAGGTATAGGGGAGTGGCCGGGGGCGGGTGGGCGCCGACTGGGGTCAGCGGGTGCCGGGGCAGGCGGTCGGGACAGGGCCGAGGGCATCACTGCCGGTCGGCGCCGGCAGGCCGCAGCGGATCGCCGCGCGCAGCCCGTCCGAGCGCTCCCGGACGCTGTCCAGCAGCTCCAGCGACCGCCGCGTCCGCTCCCGGTCGGCCCGGGTGGCCCCGTCGACCAGGTTGCCCACCGCCCGGCGCTGGCCGGTGACGAAGGTGTTGACGGTGTCCAGGCTCGCCGGCTCGGCCCGCTGCACCGCCGCGGCGGTGAGCAGGCGGACACCCTGCCGGGTGTCGGCGTCCATGTCGTCGAGGACCGCGCTGTAACCGATCCGGTCACCGCGTAGCTCGGCGGCCTCGCCGAGCCGGGTCCGGGCGAAGTCCAGGAAGAGCTGGCCACGGCTGATGTCCGAGCTGGCCAGGGCGAGTTGGGCGCGCTCGGTCGAGCGCTTCATGCCGTACAGCGCGTCGCCGGGGACCGCGTTCTCGCTGGCGGCCGAGATGCCGGAGACGGCGATGGCGCCAGCGGCGATGCCGATCAGGATCGCGCCGCGGGCGCGGGCCCGACGGGCGGTCACCGCGGGCAGCAGCGAGCCACGGGTGGCGGCGGCGGGACGCGTGGCGGCCGGTTCGACAGCCGCCGGGGTGCCCAGCCCCTCCCGTTCGGCGGTGGCGAGCAGCATCGCCCGCAGGCCGGTGCGGAAGTCGGGGTTCACCTCGACCGCCGGAGGGTCGACGCTGAGCCGTTGGCCCACTGCGACGAGCGGCGCGAGCTGGCCGTCGGCCCGAGACCGGACATGGTGTCGCCGGCCGCCGTTGGCCTCGTCGAGAAGCTGCGCGAAGCGCTCGGCGCGCCGGCGGGAGAAGAGGATGTTGTCCACCGCAGGCACCTCCTCTCGCTGGTCACGGCCGGTCGGCCGCCGTCGTTGCCAGCGACCGGGCGGCAGTGTGACACCACGGAGGTGAGGCCCCGTCCGGTATGCCGGTCGGACCCCGGTGACCCGGGCCTGCCGGGGCAACCACCGGTCGCACCCGGAGAAACGCGGCGGACCGGGCACGGGTTACGGGCCTGGTGGGGCGGAAATCACGGAATGTGATCGTTGTCACCAGTTGGGACCGACTTGAGTTGCCCGGACATCGATAGATGCCCATCGGTCCCGCGGAAGGAAGCTATGGCTGGAAACCGTCGGGCAGGAGTCGGGCCAGCGCGCGGACCGCCCGGTACTGGAGGGCCTTGATGGCACCCTCGTTCTTGCCCATGGCACGGGCCGTCTCGGCGACCGAGAAGCCCTGGAGGAAGCGGAGCACGATGCACTCCTGCTGCTCCGGGTTGAGCTGCTTCACGGCGGTGAGCAGGGCGACGTTGGTGATGTGCTCGACCACCGCCGCCTCCGGGCTGCCCTCCGGGCCCCGGTCCTCCCGGTCGGCGTCGAGCACGTCGCCGGTGGTGACCTCCAGCCGGTACCGGCCGGACTTGAAGTGGTCCGCGACCAGGTTGCGGGCGATGGTCACCAGCCAGGCGCCGAGGTCGCGGCCCTGCCAGGTGAAGCTGCCGATCCGCTTGAGCGCCCGCAGGAAGGTGTCCGAGGTGAGGTCCTCGGCGAGCTGGCGGTTGCCGACCCGGAAGTAGACGAACCGGAACACGGTGTCCACATACCGGTCGTAGATCAGACCGAACGCCTCGGACTCACCGGCCTGAGCCCGTTCGACCAGCGTCCAGACCTCGGTGGCGGGGTCGGACGGGTCCGGTCGGCTCGGAAAGCCGGTTGGGGTGGTGGTGGCCGGCACCGCCGGGATCACCGCCGTCTCGCCCGCCGACGGATCGGTGGTCGCCGTCGGCGTGTCGCCGACCCGTCGGCCCTGGACCGGCATGGTCGGACGGGCCGGCACAGCGACCCGACCGCCGGCCGGTTTCGCGTTCCCACCGGGCACCGCCGGTCGTGGCGGCGGCTCGTTGTGGTGTGGCCGGTTGCGGATCCGCTTCGCCGTTCCGTCACCCCGCACGGCGGTGCCGTGTGGATCGTCCAGCGGCGCGCGGGCCGCCGGCCGCTCGTTGACGTGGGAGCGTGCCGCCGAACCGGTCAGGCCGACCGGGCGTTCCGCGTAACCGAAAGTGGTCACCGCGACGCCCCCGTCCCGTCGGTCACCGGACGGGCCGGTTTGCGGGTCGTTGGTGCGGACCGACCGGGCTTCCGGTCGGGCAGGACGGTTCCGGGGTGTGCCGACGGGCGGCAGTTCCCCTTGAGGTGCTGGTCCAATGCGCTCACAGGCACGGGGGCCTCCTCGGGCTGAGGGGTGTCGACTCACGGCAAATGGGGTGAGCCGACCCGAGTGATGATAGGGCCAACGTCACCCGCGCGTGGCAAGTCCGTTACACAGGGCGGAAGTATTTCCTTCTCCGTCGCACCGTCGGCGGACCGGTTGTCCGTCGTGTGCGATTGACTTTGGACCGGCTCGATGATCCAGGGTGGATCCCCTGGTCGGGGTGCGTCGTCCGTTCGGCTGACCCGCCCCGACGGGTGGTCGGTGCGGGCCCGGCCGAACCGCCGGCGGAAGGGTCATCCGTCCCATCGACGGGACCTGATCGGGTCGCTGGCGGCACCGTGGCTGGTCCCACCTACGGGACTCGCGCGGCACGGTTGTCCGGCCGCTGGCCCGACCGTCGGGCGTGGCCTGTCGCCGTCCGCTGTGCCAGACTCGGTCACCGTGCAGGACGCAGCGGAAAACCCCGCGCCGAACCTCGCCGACCGGGTCCGCCGGGTGGCTCTCGACCACGGTGACCGGGCCGCGCTGCACTGGCGCGACCGGACGCTCAGTTGGTCCGAACTGGATGCCTCGGTCGACGCCGCCGCGCACGGCCTGGCCACCGCCGCGCCGCCCACCGACCCGGACGGTACGCCGCCCCGCGTCGCGATCGCCCTGGCCAACAGCCCTGACTTCGTGATCGGCTGGCTCGGAGCCCTGCGCGCCGGGCTGATCGCGGTGCCGGTCAACCCCGGCTTCACGGCACCGGAGCTGCGGCACGTGCTGGCCGACTCCGGCGCGTCGGTGCTGATCGGCACCGACCGGGTCCGAGGCCTGGTCGCCGAGGTGGCCGCCGAACTGCCCGCGCTCACCGCCGTGCACGGCGTGCCGCCACCGCCGACCGCCGACGCACCCGAGCACCCGCGCCCGCACCGGGGCGGTGACGACCTGGCCGTACTGCTCTACACCTCCGGCACCGAGGGCCGGCCCAAGGGTGCGATGCTCTCGCACCGCGCGCTGCTGGCCAACCACGAGCAGGTCGACCGGATCGAGCCGCCGGTGGTCGGTCCGGGCGACACCGTGCTGCTGGCTCTGCCGCTGTTCCACGCGTACGGGCTCAACTCGGGGCTCGGCGCGGTCGTCCACCATGGCGCGACCGGCGTGCTGCTCGACGAGCTGGGGCCGACAGTGGGGCTGGACGAGATCGCCCGGCACCGGATCAGCGTGCTGGTCGGCGTACCGTCGATGTTCCTGGCGTGGGCCGGTGCGGACGAGGTCCGCGCGGCGACCGCGTCGGTGCGGGTGGCGGTCTGCGGCGCGGCGCCGTTGGAGCCCGCGGTCGCGGCGCGCTTCACCGAGGTGAGCGGTCATTCGGTGCACGTCGGGTACGGCCTCACCGAGACCGCGCCCGTGCTCACCTCCACCCTGGTCGGCGGGGTCGCCAAGGTCGGCTCGATCGGTCGGCCGCTGCCCGGCGTGCGGCTGCGCCTGGTCGGCGCGGACGGGGCGGACCTGTGGCGCGACGGCTTGGCCGTCCCCGACGATGACCCGGATGAGCTGGACATCTCCGACGTGGCGCCGGGCACCGACCCGGGGCAGATCGTGGTGTCCGGCCCCAATCTCTTCTCCGGCTACTGGCCGGACGGTCGGGGCGGTCCGGACGCCGACGGCTGGTGGGGCACCGGCGACATCGCGTACGCCGACGAGGACGGTGACCTCTTCCTGGTCGACCGGCTCGGCGAGCTGATCCTGGTCAACGGGTTCAACGTCTATCCGCACGAGGTGGAGGTGGTGCTCGCCGGGCACCCCGGGGTGGCCGAGTCGGCGGTACTGGGTGTGCCGCACCCCCGGACCGGCGAGACTGTGCGGGCGTATGTGGTGCCGGCACCGGGACGGCCGGTGACCAGCGAGGAGTTGCTCGCCCACTGCGCACGGAACCTGGCCCGGTTCAAGTGCCCGACCGCGGTCGAGTTCGTCGACGCCCTGCCGCACTCGGCGATCGGCAAGGTACGCAAGACCCAGCTCCGGCCGCCGACGCCGGCCGACGCCCGCACGGAGGTAACCGATGTCCACTGACGCCCGGCTCGCCCTGATCACCCGGCCCGGGTGTCATCTGTGCGACGACGCCAAGGCGGCGCTCGACCGGGTGGTGGCGGTGACCGGGGACAAGTGGGTCGAGTGGGACGTGAGCGGTGACCAGGAGCTGGAGCGGGAGTACGGGGACCGGCTGCCGGTGGTGATGCTCGACGGCAAGGAGCACGGCTACTGGCGGGTGGAGGAGGAGCGGCTGCTGCGGGACCTGACCACGCCGCAGCTCTGAGGAGTGCCTATGGTGCTCTGATGACCCCTGCGCACCCCCACCTGGTGTGGGACTGGAACGGCACTCTGCTCAACGACCTCAGCCTGGTGGTGGCCGCCACCAATGCGGTCTTCGCCAGTGTGGGCGGGCCGGCGGTCACCTCCGAGGAGCACCGGGTGCGGTTTCGCCGGCCGATCGCCGAGTACTACGCCGAGGTGCTCGGCCAGGCCGTGGACGACGACGAGTTCGGCCGGCTGGACCGGATCTTCCACGACGCGTACCGCAGTGGGTTGACCACCTGCGAGCTGGCTGCCGACGCGCGGACCGCGATGGCCTCCTGGACGGGCAGCCAGAGTCTGCTCTCCATGTGGTTCCACGAGGAGTTGGTCCCGACCGTGCACACCTACGGGCTGACCAGCCACTTCGCCCGGGTGGACGGGTTGCGGGCCACGGTCGGTGGAGGCCGCAAGGCCGAGTCGCTCCAGCAGCACCTGGCCGAGCTGGGCGTGGACGGCACCTCGGTGGTGCTGATCGGCGACTCCATCGACGACGCGGACGCGGCGCTCGCGGTGGGTGGCCGAGCGGTGCTCTACACCGGCGGGTTCACCGACCGGGCACGGCTGCAGGCCTCCGGTCACCCGGTGGCCGACACCCTCACCGACGCCGTGACCCTGGCCCGGGAGGTCAGTTCCGCAGGTAGGTGAGGACGGCCAGCACCCGCCGGTGCTGCTCGGTGTCCGGCGGCAGCGTGAGCTTGGTGAAGATGTTGCGCACGTGCTTCTCCACCGCGCCGTCGCTCACCACCAGGGCGCGGGCGATGGCGGTGTTCGAGCGCCCCTCGGCCATCAGGGCGAGCACCTCGCGCTCGCGCGGGGTCAGCTCGCGCAGCGGGTCGTCCCGACGCCGTCGGGCGAACAACTGGCCGACCACCTCCGGGTCGAGCACGGTGCCGCCGGCCGCCACCCGGCGCAGCGCGTCCAGGAACTCGTCGATCGCGGCCACCCGGTCCTTGAGCAGGTAGCCGATCCCGCCGCCGGCACCGCCCGTGGTGGCCAGCAGGTCGTCGGCGTACGAGACCTCGACGTACTGGGACAACACCAGGATCGGGGTACGCGGCACCAGCCGACGCGCCTCCACGGCCGCCCGCAGCCCCTCGTCGGTGTGCGACGGGGGCATCCGGACGTCGACGATCGACACGTCCGGCTGGTGCTCCACCACCGCCGCGACCAGCGCGTCGCCATCACCGACGGCGGCCACCACCTGGTGCCCGCTCTCGGTCAGCAGCCGCACCAGCCCCTCGCGGAGCAGGACAGCGTCGTCGGCGATCACAATGCGCATGGCTGTGTTGTCTACCATGTCCGGCCTGTCGTGCGGGCTCGGAGCGGGCTCACAGCGGCAGCTCCGCGCGGAGCTCGGTGGGCCCGCCGGTGGGGCTGACCACGGCCAACTCGCCGCCGGCCGCCCGGACCCGGTCGGCGATGCCGACCAGCCCGTGCCCCTTGGCCAGGTGCGCGCCACCCTGCCCGTCGTCGCCCACCTGCACCAGGAGTCGGGTGCCCTGCCGGGACACGGCGACCAGCGCTTCGGTGGCCCGACTGTGCTTGGCGATGTTGGTCAGCGCCTCGGCCACCATGAAGTACGCGGTGTTCTCCACCGCCGGGTCGAGTCGCCCACCCGGCGTGCCGAGTTGCGGGTCCACCTGGAGGTCGATCGGGATCAGCCCTCGGCCGGCGAGCGCGGCCAGGGCGCTGGGTAGGCCCCGGTCGACCAGGATCGGCGGGGCGATGCCCCGGGACAGTGCCCGCAGCTCGGCCAGCGTGTCCCGGGTCTGGGTGACCGCCTCGTCGATGGTCCGGCCGGCCGCCTCCGGGTCGGAGGCGAGTTGCAGCCGGGCCCGGCTGAGGTCCATCGCCAGCCGGACCAGACGCTGCTGGGGGCCGTCGTGGATGTCGCGCTCCAGCCGGCGCAGCGCGGACGCCTCGGCGGAGACGGCGGCCCGCTTCTGCTCCTCCAGCACGGTGATCCGGTCCCGCATCTCGGCCACCCCGGTCAGCATGGCCCGGGCGAAGGTGGCCTGGAGCAGCGCGCAGCCCCGGACCACGATCGGCAGAGTGATCAGGAAGAACACCCCGACCGCGGTGGTCAGCCCGATCCGGGCGGTGGTCGAGTCGCCGAGGCCGAGCAGTTGGGCAGGGTCGCTGTCGCCGTCGCTGCGCGGCAGCGCCCAGTCGTACGCCCAGTAGAGCGAACCGGCGGCCGCGGCGGCCCACCAGACCAGCGCCACCACGAAGGTGATCACCGCCACGATCAGCCGCAGGATGCCGTGCGCCAGATCGAGCCAGGACTGGGCGTCCCGCATCGGCACGAAGATCCGCCGCCAGGCGTTCGCCCCCGCCTCCGCCAGCCGGTAGTGCGGCCGGATCCGGGGCTGCCGGAGCACGGCGGGCAGCCGCAGCCGCTCGATGTCGGCCAGCCCGCGGGCGGCGTACAGGGTGCCGCTGAGGATCGGCAGACCGATCACTGTGACCACCAGCCCGACGCCGACCGCGAGGCCCACGACGAGGACGACGAAGCTGGCCAGGGCCAGGGGCAGGCCGAGCAGTACGTACCCGGAGTCGACGAAGAGCTGGCGGGGGATGCTCGGTGCCAGCGTCGGTTGGTCGCTGGTGGCGGCAACGGCGGTCATGCCCCAAAGGCTAGGCACCCACGATCGGCCAACCCATCCCGAAACCCCGCCTCTCCCTCGTAGTGCTGCCCCTACCCCAACCCCCTCCGGCGCGTCGATCTTGCACCTGTGGTCGCCGATTCGCACGGTATGGGCCTGATGCGGGGCGGAAACTGCAAGATCGCGGGGGTGGGTGCGGCGGCGCGGGATTGGTCAGAGAAGTCGGGATTGAGCAATAATCGCCTCGGGCGGTGGGGGTGCAGGGCCGCTGGATCGATCTTGCCGAAAGGAGGTGCTGGTGGAGTCGCGTCACGGAGCGACAAGATCGCGATTTGTGCACGTCTTCACAAGCGCCTACTCTCTAGTTCCGACGCGCCCTGCTAGCACAGCCGGCAATCTCGGTCGCCAGCGGGAGTCCATAAGCGGCCGACCAGCGGAGTTGGCCGAGGAACGCACCGCACGGAGTCTCATGAGTCAGCATCGTCACCCAGGCGCGTCCGGCCGCGCCGGTGCCGTACCGGTGCTCCCGGACCTACCCGAGGCCACCGTCGCTCGGCTCCCGGAGTACCTGCGCGCGCTGCACAACCTCGCCGACGCCGGGCACGAGACGGTCTCCAGCGAGGGCCTCTCCGCCGCCGCCGGGGTCAACTCCGCCAAGCTCCGCAAGGACCTCTCACACCTCGGCTCGTACGGCACCCGGGGCGTCGGCTACGACGTCGCGCTGCTGATCGAGCAGATCGAGTACGTGCTCGGGCTCACCCAACGCCGGGCGGTCGCCCTGGTCGGCGTGGGTAATCTCGGTCACGCTCTGGCCGGCTACGACGGCTTCGCGGGCCGGGGCTTCCGGATCGCCGCGCTGCTCGACGCCGACCCCTCCCGGGTGGGTGAAGAGATCAACGGCCTGGTTGTACGGCATGTCGACGAGCTTCCGGCGGTCGCCGAGGCCGAATCCATCGCGATCGGCGTGATCGCCACCCCGGCCGCCGCGGCCCAGCGGGTCGCCGATCAGCTGGTCGCGGTCGGCGTGACGAGCATCCTCAACTTCGCACCGTGCGTACTCTCGGTTCCGGAGGGGGTCGACGTGCGCAAGGTCGACCTCGCCATCGAGCTGCAGATTCTGTCCTTCCACGAGCACCGCAAGGCGTCGCTCACGGCGCTGCCCGCCACCGGCGGGTCCGGCCTGACCGCCCTGCCCGGCGGGCTCGCGGCCACCGACACCCAGGAGGCGATCGGCACGTGAAACTGCTCGTCGTCGGCGCGTCCTACCGGACCGCCCCGGTCGCCACGCTGGAGCAGCTGGCTGTGCCCCCCGCCGACCTCACCCGCACCCTGGACCGCCTGGTCGCCCAGCCGTACGTCACCGAGGCCGTGCTCGTCTCCACCTGCAACCGGGTAGAGGTCTACGCCGCCGTGTCCGGTTTCCACGGCGGGCTCGGCGACATCTGCGCCGTCCTGGCCGAGCAGGCCGACTGCACGCCGACGGCGCTCGCGAGTCACCTCTACGTGCACTACGACGCCGCCGCCGTGGACCACGTCTTCCGAGTCGCCAGCGGGCTGAACTCGATGGTGGTCGGCGAGGCGCAGATCCTCGGCCAGCTGCGCGACGCGTACCACTGGGCCACCGGAGCCGACTCGGCCGGCCGCCTGCTGCACGAGCTGATGCAGCAGGCGCTGCGGGTCGGCAAGCGGGCCCACTCCGAGACCGGCATCGACCGGGCCGGCCAGAGCGTCGTCACCGCCGCGCTGGAGCTGGCCGCCGGGCACCTCCAGGGCGACCTCGTCGCCCGCCCGGCCCTGGTGGTCGGGGCCGGCGCGATGGGCTCGCTCGGGGTGGCCACGCTGTCCCGGCTGGGCGCCGGGCCACTCACCGTCACCAACCGGGGCGCCGACCGGGCCGTCCGGCTGGCCGAGTCGTACGGGGCGAACGCCGCGCCGATGACCGAGCTGGCCGACACCCTCTCCACAGTGGACATCGTAGTGGCCGCCACCGCGTCCACCGAACCGGTTCTCACCCGAGCGGTGGTCGGGGCGGCGCTCGCCGAGCGGGACCCGTCCCGAGGGCCGCTGGTCCTGCTCGACCTGGCCGTCCCGCGCGACGTCGAGGAGGGCGTCACCGAGCTGTCCGGCGTCGAAGTGATCGACATCGACCGGATGGCGGCGCTGCTCGCCGACGGTCCGGCCGCCGCGGACGCCGCCGCCGTCGAGCGGATCGTGCTCGGCGAGGTGGAGAGCTTCCTCACCTGGCTGCGCGGCGCCGACGTGGCACCCACCGTGGCCGCGCTGCGCGGTCGGGCCGACGACGTGGTCACCGCCGAGCTGCGCCGGCTGGCCCAGCGCCGCCCCGACCTCGGCGACGACCTGCGGGCCGAGGTGGCCCGGACGGTGCACCGGGTGGTGCAGCGGCTGCTGCACCAGCCCACCGTCAAGGTCCGCCAGTTGGCCGCGGAGCCCGGCGGAGACCAGTACGCGGCGCTGCTGCGCGAGCTGTTCGACCTCCAGGTGCCACAGACCTCGCCGGTGGACACCGTCCCCGACGTGGTGGCCCCCGACCTCGGCGCGGCGTTCACCGGCATCGACCCGATGCTCGGTGCGGACGTCACCGACCCGACTCCACCCACCGGAGGTGCGCGATGACCGCCCCCCTGCGCCTCGGCACCCGCGGCAGCGCTCTCGCGATGGCCCAGTCCGGCCAGGTCGCCGAGGCGCTGACCGCCGCCACTGGCCGCCAGGTCGAGCTGGTCGAGGTGGTCACCGCCGGCGACCGCTCCAACGCGCCGGTGCACCGGCTCGGCGTCGGGGTGTTCGTCTCCGCGCTGCGCGACGCGCTGGCCGCCCGGACCATCGACTTCGCGGTGCACTCCTACAAGGATCTGCCCACCGCGGCCGCTGGCGGGCTGCACATCGCGGCGGTGCCGACCCGGCAGGACCCGCGCGACGCGCTGGTCGCCCGGGACGGCCGGACGCTCACCGAGCTGCCGCCCGGTGCCACCGTGGGCACCGGAGCGCTGCGCCGCATCGCCCAGCTGCACGCGCTCGGCCTGCAGCTGGAGGTCACCCCGATCCGCGGCAACGTGGACACCCGCCTGTCGCGGGCGCTCGGCCCGGAGGCCGACCTGGACGCCGTCGTACTGGCCCGGGCCGGGCTCGCCCGGCTCGGGCGGGCCGACGTGATCACCGAGACGCTGGATCCGATGCTGATGCTGCCCGCGCCCGCTCAGGGCGCGCTGGCCGTGGAGTGCCGGGTCGACGACCAGGACCTGGTCGAGCTGCTTGCGGTGCTCGACCACGCACCGTCGCACGCCGCGGTCACCGCGGAGCGCGCGTTGCTGGCCACCCTGGAGGCCGGGTGCAGCGCACCCGTCGCCGCCTATGCCGAACTCGCCGAAGGCGACGCCGGCGATGAGATCTACCTGCGCGGGGCGGTGATCAGCCCGGACGGCACTCGTGACCTCCGGCTGTCCCGCACCGGAACGCCCGCCGACGCGGCGGAGATCGGTAAGGCACTCGCCGCCGAACTCCTCGAGCTCGGCGCCGACTCGATCCTCGGCCACGAAGGACGCACCGGCCCGGGGACCCAGCAATTTGGGAGCACAGAATGACCCGCACCCGTAAGCCCGTCGGCCGTATCGCGTTCGTCGGGGCTGGCCCCGGCGACCCGGGCCTGCTGACCCGTCGGGCGCACGACGCCCTGGTCGACGCCGATCAGGTGATCTACGACCGGGGAGTCCCGGAGTCGTTGCTCGCCGTCGTCCGCGCCGAGGCCAGGGACGACGCCGAGTTCACCCCGGCCGAAGGCGTGCCAGGGGATGTCGCGAAGGTGCTGATCTCCGCGGCCCGGTCCGGGTTGAACGCGGTGCACCTGGTCGCCGGCGACCCCTTCGGCCACGACTCGGTGGTCAAGGAGGTGCAGGCGGTGGCCCGTACCGCCGCCCACTTCGAGGTGGTGCCCGGCGTCGGCCAGGCCGAGGGCGTCGCCACCTACGCGGGTGTCCCGCTGCCGGGCGTGCGTACCGCCGCCGACGTCGAGGACGTCAGCGTGCTGGACTTCGAGGCGCTGGCCGCGGCCGTCGGCCGGGGTTCGCTCGCGCTCGCGGTGGACGCCGGTGACCTCGCCGCCGTCCGGGACGGGCTGCTGTCCGCCGGGGTCGACGGCACCACCGGCGTCGGGGTGACCGGCGACGGCACCGGCGAGACCCAGTACACGACCACGTCGACCGTGGACAGCTTCGTGGCCGCCGCGCTCGGCTTCACCGGCCGGGTGGTGCTCACCGTCGGCGCCGGGGTGGGGCATCGCGACAAGCTGAGCTGGTGGGAGAACCGCCCGCTGTACGGCTGGAAGGTGCTGGTCCCGCGGACCAAGGAGCAGGCCGGCGTGATGAGTGCCCGGCTGCGCGCGTACGGGGCGATCCCGTGCGAGGTGCCGACCATCGCGGTCGAGCCGCCGCGCACCCCGGCGCAGATGGAGCGGGCGGTCAAGGGCCTGGTCGACGGCCGGTACGCCTGGGTGATCTTCACCTCGGTGAACGCGGTCCGCGCGGTCTGGGAGAAGTTCGCCGAGCACGGGCTGGACGCTCGGCACTTCGGCGGCGTCAAGATCGCCTGCATCGGTGAGGCGACGGCGGACGCGGTCCGCGCGTTCGGCATCCAGCCGGAGCTGATCCCCGCCGGGGAGCAGTCCTCCGAAGGGCTGCTGGCCGAGTTCTCGCCGCACGACGAGATCCTCGACCCGGTGGGCCGGGTGCTGCTGCCGCGCGCCGACATCGCCACCGAGACGCTCGCCGCCGGGCTCACCGAGCGCGGCTGGGAGGTCGACGACGTGACCGCGTACCGGACGGTGCGGGCCGCGCCGCCGCCCGCCGAGATCCGGGACGCGATCAAGTCGGGCGGGTTCGACGCGGTGCTCTTCACCTCGTCCTCCACCGTGCGGAACCTGGTCGGTATCGCCGGGAAGCCGCACGCGCGTACCGTTGTAGCCGTAATTGGGCCCAAGACGGCGGAGACCGCGACGGAGTTCGGCCTGCGGGTCGACGTCCAGCCGCCGCACGCCTCGGTGCCCGACCTGGTGGAGGCGCTCGCCGCCTACGCCGTCGAGCTGCGCGAGAAGCTCGCCGCCATGCCGGCCAAGCAGCGTCGCGGCTCGAAGGTGCAGGGGCCGACCGCGTTGCGCTTCCGGTAGTCGTCCGAGGAGGACCTCCCATGCCGTACCCCGAGATCCGGCCCCGCCGGCTGCGCCGGACCCCCGCGGTGCGGCGGCTGGTGTCCGAGACGCAGGTCGACCCGGCCCAGCTGGTCGTGCCGATGTTCGTCAAGGAGGGGCTGACCGAGCCGCGGGCCATCGCGTCGCTCCCGGGGGTGCTCCAGCACTCCCGGGACTCGCTGCGCAAGGCGGCGGTCGAGGCAGTCCAGGCCGGCGTCGGCGGGATCATGCTCTTCGGGGTGCCGGCCCAGCGGGACCCGTCCGGGTCCGGCGGTATCGACCCGAACGGCATCCTGAACGTCGCCATCCGTGACGTCGTGGCCGAGGTTGGCGACGCCACGGTGGTGATGAGCGACCTGTGCCTGGACGAGTTCACCTCGCACGGGCACTGCGGTCTGCTCACCCCGAGCGGCGACGTGGACAACGACGCCACGCTGGAGGCGTACGCCGAGATGGCGGTGGCCCAGGCCGCCGCCGGGGTCCACGTGGTCGGGCCGTCCGGGATGATGGACGGCCAGGTCGGCGTGGTCCGCCGGGCGCTCGACGCGGCCGGGCACCAGGACGTGGCCGTGCTGGCCTACGCCGTGAAGTACGCCTCGGCCTTCTACGGCCCGTTCCGGGACGCGGTGGAGTCGGCGCTGGAGGGCGACCGGCGTACCTACCAGCAGGACCCGGCCAACCTGCGCGAGTCGCTGCGTGAGGTGGCGTTGGACGTCGCCGAGGGCGCCGACATGGTGATGGTCAAGCCGGCGCTGCCCTACCTCGACGTGGTGTCGGCGGTGCGGGCCGCGGTGGACGTCCCGGTCGCCGCCTACCAGGTGTCCGGCGAGTACGCGATGGTCGAGGCGGCCGCCGCGAACGGCTGGATCGACCGGGAGCGGGTGATGCTGGAGACGCTCACCTCGATCCGGCGGGCCGGCGCGCAGATCATCCTCACCTACTGGGCGGTCGAGGCCGCCGGTCTGCTCCGCCAGCGGTACTGACCGGTTCGTTCACCGCCACCTCGGGTTCCGCCGGGGCGGCGCCTGCCTCCGCGCTGGGCGGGGCGGCCGGAAGTCGCCGGCTGGTCAGCCAGGCGAGCGCCAGCAGCACGGCGGACACCGCCAGCGCGAGCCGAGTGGCCTGCGCCAGCTCCGGTGCGAAACCGGCACGGGTGAGCGGGTCGAGCCGGGTGGCGGCCGCTATGCCTCCGCCGCCCAGGCCCGACGCGAATCGACCGGCCATCCAGGACAGGGCTGCGGCGATCAGCGCTGTGCCGACGGCGACCGAGGTGTGCGACACCGTGGTGAGCAGCGTGGAGCCGGACGGCAGGTCGTCGGGCGGCAGCGAACGGCTGGCCGCGGTCATCGTCGGCATCAGCGTCGCGCCCATACCCAGGCCGATGACCGCGCCCAGCGCGGCGAGCAGCGGGTACGACGTGTCCGCGTCGAGCACCAGCACTCGGGCGATCGTGCCCGCCAGCGCGGTCGCGATGCCGAGCCCGACCACCCGCCGCGCGGAGACCCGGTCGACCAGCCGGGTGGCCACCTGAAGCATCAACCCGGTGGTCAGCGCCTGCGGGATGCCGATCACACCGGCCAGGGTGGCGGAGTCCCCGCGTACCACCTGCACGTACGCCGGAATGATCAGGAACGAGCCGAAGTACCCGGCGGCGAAGAACGCCACTGTCGCGGCGCCACCGGCCATCCCCGGCGCGCGCAGCACGGCCAGGCGCAGCAGTGGCTGCCGCACCCTGCCCGCCCGCCAGGCGAAGGCGGCCACCAGGGCGGCGCCGAGCGTGAGCGGCAGCAGCACGGACGCGGTGACGACTCCGCCCCGGTCGCCGGTGACGCTGAGCCCGAACACGGCCAACGCCAGGCCGGGGCAGAGCAGCAGCAGCCCGACGACGTCCAGTCGGACCGGTGGTCGTCGCGGGTCGGCGGCCGGCAGCACCGACCGGCCGAGCAGCACGGCCAGCAGCCCCACCGGCAGGTTGATCCAGAAGATCCACCGCCAGGACGCGTGGTCGAGCAGCAGCCCTCCGAGCACCGGCCCGATCAGCGGCCCGACCAGGACGGGCAGACCGAGCAGGCTCATCATCCGGCCGCGCCGGTGCGGAGGCACCGCAGCCAGCGCGACCGCCATCCCGACCGGGTTGAGCAGTCCACCACCCAGCCCCTGGAGGACCCGGAACGCGATCAGCGACCCGACGTCCCAGGCGGCCCCGGCCAGCACCGAGCCCAGGGTGAACAGCAGTAGCGCGGTCAGGTAGGTGCGGCGGGCACCGAAGCGCCCGATCGCCCAGGCCGCGGTGGGCATCACCGCGACCAGGGCGAGCGCGTAGCCGCTGGTGACCCACCCGATCGTGGTCAGGTTCGTGTCCAGGTCGTCGACCAGCTTCGGCAGAGCCACCACCGTGACGGTGGTGTCGATCACCGCGAGCAGACCGCCCAGGGTCAGGTACCAGCCGAGCCGCCGAGCGGAAGCGTCCACGTCGGCGGCCTCACGGCCGGGCCCGGCGGGCCTCGGCCCACCAGGACAGCTCGTTCAGCGTTGTCATGCCGCAGACGCTAGGACTTGAACCAATGATGAAGTCAACGGTGGCGGGAAAGTGCCTACGGCTCAGGGCAACTGCCCCAACCGATCGACGACGGCCATCCGGGTGACGGCGGTACTCGTGTAGAGCGACTCCTTGCCGTCCCGTACCAGAACGTCCCGGGTGCCGAGGTAGGCGTGGGTCTCCCGGTCGAAGATCAGGTCGATGTGTGCGCCGATCACGCCCGGAGTCCGCAGCGCCACCCCTCGCCGGCCGGCGGCGTCCCGCACCTCGCCGGGCATCACCCTGGCCCCCGGCACCTGGGTCATCGCCTGGAACAGCGCGCCGAGCGACTGCGGCGGCAGGTGGCCCTGGAGCATCCAGCTCCCCTGGGTGAAGGGCAGCTGGGGATCGTTCCTGATCGCCTCCAGGTCGGCGCCGGCGGGCAGCGGTACGGGAAGCGGCTGGTCCCGCAGGTATCGGACCATCTGCACCGGGTCGGTCGGCAGATCCTGGTAGTAGCCGGGTGGCGGAGCCAGGTGCGAGACGTCGTCGGTCCGCCACTGCTCCGGGTGGCTCTCCGGCCGCCGCCGCTGCTGCCAGGTCGAGCTGTCGCCGACCGGCACCCAGCGCTGGAGCCGCTCCTCGATGTACGGCCCGGCAGCCGGCAACTCCCGCTGGGTGAGTCGCAGTTCGATGAAGAGGAACTGGCCCGGGTGCGCCACCAGGTCCGGCTGCTGCCGAGCCGTCACCGCGGCCTCGGTCAGGATCTCGGCCGCGCTCGCCGTCGGTGGAGCGTCGCCCAACGTCTGGGCCATCAGCCCACCGACGGTCAGCAGGGCGACCAGCCCACCGACGCCGGCCAGGCGCCAGCCCGGCGCGCGCCACCGTACGCCCCGGCGCGTCGTGCGGACGGCGGTCGGGGCCGCGTCGGCGGCCCGGGTGGTGACGTGTTCCTTCAACTCGGCGAGAAGTCGTTCCTCGAAGTTGCCCTGTGGCGATCCGGTGTGGGTCATGGTGATCTTCCCTCCGATCAGACGAGCGCGGATTCGGAATGCGCGAGCGCGAGGCGTACCGCCCGGCGGGCCCGGTGCACACGGACCCGGGCGGCGACCGGGGACATCCCGAGCGCGGCGGCAGCGTCAGCCATGGACAGGCCGTCGACGGCGACCAGCTCCAGTAGGGCGCGGGTGCGCTCCGGTAGGCCGCGGAGGGCCTGATAGGTGCGGCGGGCCAGCCACTCCGCGTCGATGCGCTCCTCGATCCGGGCGATGTCGTCGGCATCCAGCAGCCGTCGTCCCGCAGCGCGACCGCTGGCCCGCAGGTGTCGGGTCACCCGGCGGTGTTCGGCCGCGATGACGTTGCGGGCCACGCCGAAGAGCCAGGCCAGCTCGCTGCCCCGCTCCGGCCGGTAACCCGCCGCGGAGTCGATCACCGCCAGGAACACCTCGGCGGTGAGGTCCGCCGCGGTGTGTGGATCGTCGACCCGGCGGGCGACGAACCGGCCGATCGTCTCGACGTGCCGGCGGTAGAACTCCTCGAACGCCGCCGGGTCCGTACCGATGGCGGCGAGATCGTCCCCGCCCGGGCTTGGGTCACTCACAGGCCGTCCTCTCGTTGGCCGTCGTTGCACCCCTTCATTGGCTCGGCGGGGGCGCCACGTTACATCCGGGAGCGGTACGGAAACGGCCCGCCGCCCCGGGCAGGTACCCGGGGCGGCGGGCCGTCGTCGGCCTGATCCAGGATCAGTCGTCGTTGGTGATGGTGCCGACCGCCAGCGGATCGCTCAGTCGCAACCCGGGCACGCCCGCCACCAGCAGCGTCAGCTTCTCGTCCGACTCCCGCTTCCGGTCACCGCGCACGGTCACCGGGAAGGTCAGCGAGGTCTGCCCGGCGGCCAGGGTCCGGCAGCCCACGTACGGGTCGAAGTCCGAGCCGGCCTGCGCCGTGAGACCAACGGTGGCGGCGCAGAGCAGCACCGGCTGGGACAGCGGCCGGGACACGGTGGCGGTGAAGGCGAGCTGCCGAGTGCCCTGGTTGCCCTCGACCACCGTCGCGTCGGCGACGGTCAGCGACGCCCGGGACCGGAACCGGGCCACCTGCGGGTCGTGGTCGCTGGAACCGCGCGACCCGTCGCCGGTGAACTCCGCAGGCCAGTCGGCGTTGATGTGCGCCGCCCGCACCTGCACCAGGTCGCCGTAGAGCGCGTCGTTGACGAACAGGTGGTCGAGCGTCTGCGCCTGCCCCTCGAAGCTGTACGAGTAGGCGGAGGCCGGCACGTCCGCGACCAGGTTGTCCCACAGGTTGTGCAGGCCCGCCTGGTAAAGCGGGGCGAGCTGGTCCGACGGGGTGGGCTGGCTGCCGGTGGCGATCGGGTCGTCCGGGCGGGGGAAGACGTTCAGGTCCCCGCCGTAGACCACCCGAGCGTTCTGGTCGGCCGCCTCGATCGCGGTGACGATCGCCGCGCCGTACGCCGCCTGCTCCCGACGCTGCCCGATCCGGCTGTCCGGGCCGGACGAGTAGTGGTTGCTGAGCGCGTACAGGGTGTACCGCTCGGACGAACCGGGCGTCGCGGCCACGCTGAACTTGCCCAGCTGGGGAGCGCGGGTGAAGACGTTGTTGCCGTCCCGGCCGGTGGACGTGTCCACGTCGGACGGCAGCACCGCGTTGAGTGCCTTCGGGTTCTGCACGTCGGCGTTGGCCGGCAGCCCCGGGGCGCGGTACTGGACGGTCGGCGAGGAGCCCAGCAGCGGGTCGCCCGCCGTCGCGGCCGCCAGCGACAACCGGTCGGTGCGGTACAGGAACGCGGCGGTGATACCGCGGGCGTCCGCGCCGGTCCGGTCATAGGCGGCGGCGTACGACGGCCCGCCGGCAGCCGCCACCGCGACCGCCAGCTCCTGGATGCTGTCCGGCGCGCCGTCGGCGTTGTTCGTGTCGCCGCAGGCCAGCGCCGCCCCGGACACCGTGCAGATGTCCTGGTCCTCGGCCTCCTGCACCAGGATCAGGTCCGGCGCGTGCAGGTCTTTGACGATCTGGTCGGCGAGCGCAGTGAGGTGCTCGCGGTAGTCCGCCTCGCTGCTCGGCACGTAGTCGAACGGCGGGTCGACGCCCGGGCAGCCGGCGTTACCGGCGAAGTCGCACCCGTCGAACGGGTCGTCCCGGTAGTCGTACAGGTTCTCCACGTTGTAGGTGGCGACCGCCACCTCCTGCGACCGGTCGGCCGGCTTGGGCGGGTTGTTCTTCGACGGGTCGGCCCCGGCGTCGAACTCCGCCCGCTCGACCTGGACGCCGTACTTCTCGAACGAGTAGTAGACCCCGCCCACCGCGTCCGCGCGCAGCGTGTCGAAGGTGTGTGCCGGCGGGAGCAGCGCGGTGCTGTCCCCGGCGGTGGCCTTCACGCCCATGCTGCCGAGCAGCACTCGCTGGCCGTTGCCGTCGTCGAAGCGGCGGGTCGGGTCGTTGTCCAGCGGGTGGGAGTCCCGGAACACCCGCCGGGAGTACGGGTCGGCGCGGTCCAACAGCGGGTCGTCCCGGTCGACCACCCACAGCTCCGCGTCGGCGGTGGAGGCGAAGACGTCCCGGCCGCTCACCGCGCCGCTGCCCGCCCGCACCCTCAGCCGGGTGCCCTCGTGCCGCTCCCAGTAGCGCTGCGCGTCGGTCAGCTCGGTCGGCGGCGCCGCGTCGGCCACCGCGACCGCGGTGCCCACGTCCAGGCCGGAGGCGATCCGGCGGACCAGCGAGGCGCCGGAGAGCTGGGTGAGGTTGAAGTACTCCGACACTCGGGCGCGGAGCACCACCTCGTCGCCGACCGTCGGGACGTAACCGCCGATCAGCGAGGTGAACGTTCCCATGAACACGAAGATGCCGTCGGAGCTGGTCGGGTCGCCGTCGGTGTCGCCGGTGCGGCTCTGCAGGAAGAACCCGTGCTGCTCCGCCCCGGCCGAGGTGCGGGCCAGGGTCAACTGGGTGATCACGCCGCGTACGTCGTACAGCGTGCTGCTGGTGCCGTTGCCGCTCGCCGGTGCGAGCGGCGACCGGTCGGTCGGGCCGGACTCGGCGTCGGTGGTGGTGCCCTGCACCTCGCCGACGGTCAGCTCCCGGGTCACCTGCACGACCAGGGCGCAGCTGGCGGAGCCGCCGCCCGCGTCGGTCGCGGTGACGGTGACGGTGTACGCCCCGGCGGCGAGGTCGGCGCTCGCACCGATCGTGGCGCGGGCGGTGCCGCCCAGCCCGTCGGCCGGGGTGAGCGCGGTGCGGGCGATCGAGCCGGTGGCCGGGGTCGGGCTGACCTGGGTCACCGCCAGGTCGACGATCGTGTCGTCGGGGTCGGTGGCGGTCACCTCGCGGGTCGCCGCCGTGCCCGCAGCGGTGACCAGCGGCCCGCCGCAGGTCAGCGTGGCCGGCGTGTCGACCGGCCCACCACCGTCCACGGTGTGCGTGCCGAGCCCGTCGAAGGTGTCGACCGGGAAGCCGGCCCACTGCGCCGCGGGGTCGAACGCGTCCGACGGGTCCGTGTCGCCGGCGGTCACCGTGGGCAGCCGACGCAGCGTGTTGTCCGCGGTGCTGGTGGCCCCCGCGCCCCACTCGGTGCCCGGGTCCACGCCCACCTGGCCGATCGAGTCGAGCACAGTGGTGCCCCGGCGCAGCACGAGCGCGTCGTCGCCGTTGAACAGGCTCGCCCCGGTGGTCTGGTCGGCCTGGGCGATGATCGCGGGGCCGGCCGAGGCGCTGGCGAACACGAACGCGTCGCCGGCGGCCACCGTCCCGGTGAGCGCGATGGTGGTGGCCGTGCTGGAGCCGTTGAAGAAGAGCTGGAGCTGGTAGCCGCCGGCGGTGAGGTCGACGGCGGCGTCGGTGCCGTTGAACAACTCGATCGCCTTGTTGTTCGACGAACCTTCGACGTACTCCGAGATGAACAGGTCGGTGGGCGCGGCGCTTGCCGCGGTGGGTGCGACGCCGACTGCCGTGATGGTCACGGCGGCGGTGGCGGTCGCGAGCGCGGCGATTGTGCGGCGCGGGCGCATAGGGCCTCCACGATGGGTGGACGAGTCAACGCACGTTAAGGTGCGCGGCTGTCCACCGTCCATCCCCCATTGGACAGTTTCGTGAATTCGTTCAGCGTGGCGGATCGAGGCGGTGCACCAGCTCAGCGATGTCGACGCTGTATTCGCACCAGTCCCGGTCGGGCCGGTAGCCCAACTCCGCGTTGACCTTGAGCATCGCCTCGTTGGCCTGTGCGTTCCAGGTCTGCACCTCGGCCAGCTCCGCCTCGGCGGAGCGCAGCTCCAGCAGCATCCGGGCCTTGATCGCCCGGTCGATGCCGTAGCCGCGGTGGTCCTGCGCCACGATCGTGTCGTACTGGTCGGCACGGGTCGGGTGCTGTGCCGGCACCACCACCTCGGTCAGGCCGGCCACCTCACCGCTCTGCTCGTGCCGGGCCAGCACGATGTACGGCTTCATGCCACGCCGGTGCAGGGTGTCCAGGCTGTCTCGCAGCCGCTGCGGGTCGTAGGAGCTGGGCCGCAGCTCACCGTCGTCGACGTCGCGCACCTCGGCCTTGGCCCGCGCGTACGCCTCGATCAGGTCGTCCGGCGGCCCGCCGGGGAAGAACTCCAGCTGGTAGCCCGCCCCGATGCCGGTGGCCATCTCGGCCAACTCGGCCCAGTCGACCGTGGCCAGGTCGAGCACGCTGCGCGTCTCCACGTACTCACGGGTGAAGCCGAGTGCCTCGTAGAAGGCCACCGCCGGCGTGTCGCCGACCACCTCGACCCCGATCGACCGGAAGCCCTCCTGGTAGACCCGGCGGGCGGCACGCAGCACCAGGTCACGGCCGAGCCCGGCGCGCCGCACGGACGGGTGCACCAGCACCTCGAGCACGCCGATGTCACCGAGGAGCAGCACGTGGACCTGCCCGAGGATCGCGCCCGGCTCACCGGGGACGGTCGACTCGCCCTGGGCGACCCAGGAGATCCGCCGTTCGCCGGGCATCACCTCGGCGAGGTATTCCCGCAGGGAACTCTCCCGCCACGGCGGGTCCTGTGGTAGATCGACCGCCAGGACTGCGTTCAGCGTGTCCACCAGCGACCCGATCTCGGCGGACGACGCGGTCCTGGGGTCCCACTCGCGCACCATCACCCGTCTAGCTTGCCGCTAACCGCTGCCCGGGGGAAGTGTCCAGTTCTCCAATGTATGTGAACGATCACTTCACGTGCGGCTGGCCCGTCCGTACCGATTTGCGGTGTCGTAGACGTCCTGGGCGTACCGGCGCACGTCGTTGTACGACAGGATGGCGTTCCACCAGTCGCCCGGGATGCTCAGGTTGCGGCCGCCCTTGCACAGGTAGTTTCCCGCCGCCAGGGCGGCGTCGTCCAGGTCGTGCGGGTCCTTGACCCCGTCGTTGTCCGCGTCCGCGCCGATCTCCTGCCAGGTGGTCGGGATGAACTGCATCGGCCCGATCGCCCGGTCGAAGGTGGCGTCCTTGTCGAGCAGCCCGCGGTCGGTGTCGATGATCCGCATCCGGCCGTCCTGCCCGTCCAGCCGCAGACCGATGATCTCCGGCAGCGCCTTGCCGTCCTGCCCCAGCCTCGCGCCGTTGGCCGAGCCGTGCCCGGACTCGACCTGCCCGATCGCGGCCAGCGTGGTCCAGCTCAGCGCGCAGCTGCGGTTGGTCTGGGCGAGCACCAGCTCGGCATAGCCGTACGCCTGCATCGCCGCTGGCGGGACGCCCACCTTGGCGCCGACCTGCTGTGCCCAGCCGGCCAGGGCGTCCGAGGGCCGCCCACCGGTCACCGGCCCGATGGCCGGTCCGGTCGGCAGCCCGCCGGTCGGGAGCGGCCCGGTCGGCAGCGGGCCGGTCGGGAACGCGCCGGTGGGGAGCGGGTCGGTGGGCAGGGGTACCCCGCCGGACGGCATGGCCGGCGGAACGTTCGCGGAGGCGTCGACCGCAACAGGCCGGGGAGCGCGGATGGTGGCCGGGACGAGCAGTGCGCCGGCCGCGGCGGTCGCGGCCACCAGGGCGAGCAGGAAGACCCCGGGCAGGGTGAGTCGGCCGCTGGGTCGGCGCGCCCAGGCGCGGGTCGCCCGGGCCGCGGTCGCCGCCGCCTGGCGCGGCGGCATGCGGACCGCGTGCGCGAACGGCATCCGCCGCCGCCGGCCGGTGCCGGACGTCGGCGCGCTGGCGCTCGCAGTGGCCGTGGCCGTGGCGGTGGCAGTGGTGCTGGCGGTGGTGTCCACGGTGGTCGCCGTTGGGTCTGCCGCAGCGGCGTCGGTCGACGTCGCGGCCTTCGGATCGGCCGGCGTCTCGGCACTCGGCCCGGGCGGGGAAACCGCGGTCGATTCGGTGGCCGGGGTCAGCGCTGTTGTGTCGGCGGCAGGAGGCTCGGTCTTCGGGGCCTCGGCGGCAGGAGGTTCGGTCTTGGGTGTCTCGGCGGCGGGGGTTTCCGTCTGCGGGGCCTCGGCGGCGGGGGTTTCCGTCTTCGGGACCTCGGCGGCGGTGGCCGCTGGCGGCGTGGGGGTGTCTGCGGCCCGGCCACTCAGCCAGGGGCGGCGGGGGCGGGGCACGGCTCGTGGCACCGGATCCGGCGCGGCTCCCGACCCTTCGAGCGGGCCGTCGAGCGGCGCTGCCGGCCGTAGCGGTCGTACACGCGTCTGGTCCTCGCCGTCCACCACCCGTCGAGTATCACCCATGCCCCGCCGGGAGTCAGGCCCACGTACCCTGGGTTCCATGCCCAGGTACGAGTTCCGCTGCCGCGCCTGCGGCGACACCTTCGAGGTCAACCGTCCAATGGCGGCGGCCGGTGCGCCGGCCGCCTGCCCGCAGGGACACGCCGACACGGTCAAGTTGCTTTCCGCGGTCGCGGTGACCGGCCGGGGCGCGGGCGGCCCGGGCGGCGGCACCGCGGCTCCCACCGGGGGCGGCTGTTGCGGCGGCGCCTGCGGCTGCTGATCCGGTCGATTCACGGCCGCCTGGTGAGCCACCCTTGCCGGGATCGGGTCCGAGTGGCACCTTGAGGCGGCACCTGCCCGGCCGTTCTCACGATGCGTGACCGGTCGGATTCGGGCAGCATGAACCCGACGTCACGGGCGGAGGTTCCACGCATGTCGCCACGGATCCAGCTCCCGAGCGGTTGGGTGACCTTCGTGTTCACCGACATCGAGGGCTCGACCCGGCTGGCCCAGCTACTCGGCCCGGGTTACCGCCCGGTGCTCGCCGAACACCGACGTCTGCTGCGCCGGACGCTGGCCAGCACCGGTGGCGCGGAGCTGTTGACCGAGGGCGACTCGTTCTTCCTGGCCTTCGACGACGCGGCGGCGGCGTTGACCGCCTGTCTGACCGCTCAGCGGGCTCTGGCGAGCCACGACTGGCCCACTGAGGAGTCCGCGCCCCGGGTGCGGATGGGGCTGCACACCGGCTACGCCGAGCCACGCGACGGGGAGTACGCCAGCCCCGAGGTGCACCGGGCGGCCCGGGTGGCGGCCGCCGCGCACGGCGGGCAGGTGCTCTGTTCGGCGTCCACCGTCCGCCGGGCCGATCCGCTGCCACCCGGTGCCACCCTGCTCGACCTGGGCCTGCACCGGTTGCGCGGCTTCGACGACCGGGAACGGCTGTTCCAACTGGTCGCGCCCGGTCTGGAGCGGCAGTTCCCGCGGCCCCGTACCGCCGACGCCGTGGCACACAACCTGCCGACCCAGGTGACCTCGTTCGTTGGCCGACAGGCCGAGCGGGCGGAGCTGAGCCGGCTGGTGGAGGAGTACCGGTTGGTCACCGTGCTGGGCGCCGGCGGTGCGGGCAAGACCCGGCTCGCAGTGGAGCTGGCCAGTGGGGTGGTCGAGGCGTACCCGGACGGGGTCTGGTTCGTCGACATCGCCGCGGTGACCGACCCGGGGTTGGTGGCGTTCGCCATGGCCGCGGTGCTGGGGCTGCGACCCGAGCCGGGCCGACCGATGCTGGACACCCTGGTCGAGTACGCCGCCGCCCGCCGGATGCTGGTCGTGCTGGACACTTGCGACACCCAGCCGGCGGCCTGCGCGGCGGTCATCTCGCGGTTGCTCTCAGGTGGGCACGGCGTGCGGGTGCTGGCCACCAGCCGGGAGTCGTTCAGCCTGCCTGGCGAGGTGGTGTGGCGGATCCCGCCGCTCTCGGTCGAACCGAGCCCGGACGGCGCGGAGAGCGACGCTGTGGCGCTGTTGCTGGACCGTACGATGGCGGCACGCGGTGGCCGGCAGCCGGACCCCGCTGAGTCGGCTGATCTGCGCCGGGTGGTGCAGCGGCTGGACGGGCTGCCGCTCGCCATCGAGCTTGCCGCCGCGCGGCTGCGGGTGCTCTCCGTCGGCCAGCTCGCCGAGCGGCTGGACGACATGCTCGGCACGCTGGACGCCGGCCGGGAGGACCCGGAGCCACCGCCGGTGGAGCGCGGCTGGTCGGGCAACCAGCAGGACACCGTGGACCTGGTGGCCGCGGCGGTCGGGGTGCCGCCGCCCAGCCCGGCGAGCAGGGCGGTGCAGCGCTCGGCCACCGAGCGGCACCTGACCATGCAGGCCACCGTCACCTGGTCGTACCGGACGTTGGGGCCCCGGGCCGCCCGGCTGCTGCGCTGGCTGGCGGTCTTCGCCGGGCCGGTGGACCTGGCGACAGTGGAGTGGCTGCTGGGGGATGACCCGCTGGATCCGCTCTCGGTGCTGGTGGACAAGTCGATGGTGCTGGCCGAGCCCCGTGCCGCCGGCAGCACGTACCGGATGCTCGACCCCATCCGGGCGTACGCCGCGCGGCGGCTGGTCGAGGCGGGCGAGGAGCACGCCGCCCGGAACCGGCATGTGGCCTGGTCGGCGCACGCGCTCGAGCGGGCTCGCCTGGGCCCGGACGGCGGGCCGGTGACGCTGTCGCTGTACGCGCTCGACCCACTGGCCGGGGAGCTGCGGCCGGCGTTGCGCTGGTGCGCCACCGGCGGCAGCGCCCGCGCGGGCCTCGGTCTGGCCGGCGGCCTGGACCAGTGGTGGCGCGAGCGTGGGCTGGCCCGGGAGTGTCGGCTCTGGCTGTTCCGGTTGTACGGGCGGATCGCCGAGACCGGCGAGCGGATCCCGGAGGCGGAGCTGGCGGCGGCGTACCACATGCACTCGCTGCACGCCGGCGCGGACGGCGAGTTCGCCGAGGAGCTGCGTTACTCCCAGCGGGCGGAGGCGGCCGCGCGGCAGGCCGGTGACGCCGGGCTGCTGGCCCGGGTGCTCGCCGGGCGGGCCGCGCCGCTGGTCGACATGGGCCAGTTCGTCGAGGCCGAGCGGGTGTGCCGGGAGGTCATCGACTGGGCGCACGGGCAGGACGTGGTCGGCGAGGCGCTGTTCGCGGTGTTCAGCCTTGCCGAGCTGCTCTGGCGGCGGGGCGCGCTGGAGGAGGCGGCGGACCTGTTGGGGGCGGTTCGTCCGGTGGAGGCGGCCCGGCCGGTGGAGCGGGGTCGGCGGTCGGTGGACATGCTGCTCGGCATGGTGGCGCTGGCGCGGGGCGACGTGATCGCCGCGCACGAGCACCTGCTGGTGGCGCTGCGCTCCCGGATGGGTCACGGCTACCACGGCCGGGCGTGCGACACGCTGAACGCGATCGCGGTGCGCTGCGCGGCTGGCGGGGACGGGCTGACCGCGGCCCGGTTGTTCGGGGCGGCGCAGGCCACCCGGGCCAGCATGCGAGCCACGCCGGGCATCTACGGCGGCTACTGGGCCGACGAGCAGGCGAAGCTGCGTGAGGTGCTGGGCGACGCGGCCTTCGACGACGCGTACGGCGAAGGCGCCGAGCTGGGGTTGGACGAGGCGGCGGCGCTGGCGCTGGACGTGGAACACCCGGACCTGGCGGCGGATTCGACCCGGTTCAGCACCGGGCTGTCCCAGCCCGCACCGCGTCGTCTCGTCGACCCGTACCGGCACCCGGCCACCCGGACCGAGCGGGCCTGAGCGGTTGGGCGTGGGCCGCGCCGCCGGGATTCCCCAGCGACGCGACCCTCCGTCGGGTGCCGGTGTCAGGCGCGTACGCCTGCGCGGCGCTCGGCGTCGGCCTTCATCCGGGCGGCCCGGTCGATGTCGGCCTGCTGCACGGCCGCCACCGAACCGAAGATGCTGACCGCCTGGTAGTAGGTCCAGGCCAGGCTGTTGCAGGCCGGCCGGACGATTGCGTTGTAGGTGGCGCAGACGCGCTTCAGGTCCTGGTAGAAGGCGCTGTCCAGACGGGACTTGTTGGCCGAGAACTGGCCGACGGCTTTGTAGTTGCGGTAGCCGAAGTCGTGCCGGTAGCAGCCCAGGTTGAAGGTGAACCCAAGGGGGTTGTCCGGGCTCGACGAGCAGTAGTCGGTGGACCAGTCGAAGGCGTACTCGGCCCAGGGTGCCCGGTTGGTCCGGGCGTTGTTCCAGGAGTTGTAGCTGGAGGCGCTGGTCTGGGTCCAGCTGGAGAGCACGGAGAGCCGCTGTTGGGGGGTGACGGCGGCGGCGGGGGAGGCGACGGCGAGGGTGGCGAGCAGCGCGAGCGCGCCCGAGGCGATCAGGGTGGCGAGACGTCGGGGCACGGGTTACCTCCGCGGGGGTGAGCGGGTGGGACGGAAGTTACCGGCGGGTTACCGGATGTCGATCAGTCTCGATTAACTGATCAACTTGTCGGTATATGTCGCGCCACCTATTGGTGACATACGTTGAAACAGACGAATGCCCCGGGTGCGCGGTGGCACCCGGGGCATCCGGCGAGGGTCGTACGGTCAGCGCAGAACGAAGGCCGGCGGGCTGACCGGGCTCTCGTTGGCCGACCGGTCCAGCGCGGTCACCTGGTAGGTGTACCGCTGGCCAGCCTCCGCCGAGGTGTCCACCCAGGACTGCTTTCCACCGGGCGTCGCCCGGACCGTGTCGACCAGGTGCGCGGCGTCCGCGGTCCCGCACCGACCGGGCAGCGTGGTGCCGTCGAACCGGTAGATCGCGTACGAGGTGGCGGTGCCGAACGGTCCGACGCCGTCGGCCGGTTGATGCCAGGTCAGCCGAACCCCGTCGGCCTCCCGGGCGGCCTTGGTGACCACCGGGAAGAGCAGGGGCTTGGCCGGCAGGTGCGACATGGCTGGCACCAGCGCCGGGCGGGAGTAGTGCTCGGCGGCGTAGATGTCCGTGGCGCCGAGCCGGTTGGCCCGCACCTGGACGGCGGAGAAGTGCACGTTGCCCTGCACCTCCGGGTACGCCCGGTTGAGCGTCAGGTGGTCGGACAGCTCGCTCGGGTTCTGCCAGAACGGCCCGAACGCCGGGTCGCCGCTCTTGTAGTCGGCCTGGCCGATGTAGAGCTGCACGCGGGTGCCACGCACCGTCTCGGCCCACCACGGGACCAGCCGGGCGTAGTCGGCCGCCGGGTACTGGCCGATGTACCAGTAGAGCTGCGGCACCACGTAGTCGATCCACTCCTCCTTGACCCACTTACGGGTGTCGGCGGAGATGATGTCGTACGACTGACTGCCGGTGGTGTCCGAACCGAGCGGGTCGGCGGCCTTGTTGCGCCAGATGCCGAACGGGCTGACCCCGAACTTCACCCACGGCTTCGCCGCCTTGATCTTGCCGTTCATCTCCTGGACCAGCAGGTTGATGTTGTCCCGCCGCCAGTCGGCCCGGTCCGTGAAGCCCCGGTTGTACGCCGCGAACGTGGCGTCGTCCGGCACCTGGTGGGTGCCGCTCGGGTACGGGTAGAAGTAGTCGTCGAAGTGCACGCCGTCGATGTCGTACCGCTTGACCGCGTCCATCATTGCGGTCTGTACGAACTCGCGGACCTCCGGAATGCCGGGGTTGTAGTAGAGGCGGCTGCCGGCCACCCCGGCCGGTGGATAGGCGAAGGTCCAGTCCGGGTGCTGCCGGGCCGGGTGGTCGGGGGCGAGCTGGTTGATGTCGGCGCCGGCGCCACCGGGGGCCGGCATGGAGACCCGGTACGGGTTGAACCAGGCGTGGAACTCCAGGTTTCGCTTGTGCGCCTCGTCGACCAGGAAGGCCAGCGGGTCCCAGCCCGGGTCCTGACCGCGTACGCCGGTCAGGAACTCCGACCAGGGCTCGTGTGGCGAGGGCCAGAGCGCGTCCGCGGTCGGCCGGACCTGCACGACGACGGCGTTGTGGTTGAGTCGTTCGGCGAGATCGAGCAGGCCGCGGTACTCGGCCTGCTGGGCGGCGATCCGGTCCGGGTCGGTCTGGGACGCCTTGCTGGGCCAGTCGATGTTGACCACCGAAGAAATCCACATGGCCCGGAACTGCCGCTTGGGGGTGGCCGGGTCGGTGGTGCAGGTGGCTGAGGTGGTGGCGGTGTCGGCGCCGGGCGCGGCGCTGGCGGGGGTGGCGGAGACGAGCGTGCCGAGCAGGGCTGCGACCAGCCCGGCGGCTCCGAGCCGAGTTGCCTTCATGCGGTGTGTCCCTTCGTTGGGGCTCCCGGGTGTTCAGCGCGGCACTTCCGGCAAGATTCGCCGCAGGCTAACTGCCGCTGGAAGGAAATTTTCACACTCGGGTCGTTACCGCAAGAGTTCGCACCCGGTCGATTCGATGGAGGCCAGCTCAGGCGGGTTGACAGTTCTCGCCGCTGGGTGGCAAACCCGGTCGCCGACAGCCGATCCGGGATGTGCGGAAGGGCCCCCTGCGATCGCAAGGGGCCCTTCCTTCCACGTCAGGGGCGGGGCTGGGGTTCGCCCGTCGGGCCCTTGACGACCGGCTTGCCGTCGGCCCAGGTCACCTCGTCGAGCCAGACCTGGCGGCCCGGGTCGGTGCTGCCCTCCTGGCCGGGCGGCCAGGCGTGGTACAGCAGCCAGGTCCGGCCGTCCTTGACCACCATCGAGGCGTGGCCGGGGCCGGAGGCAACCTCGTTGGTCTTCAGAATCGGGTTCTCGGCGGCCTTCACACACGGACCGCTCGGGCTCTCGCAGACCGCGTAGCCCTCGGCGTACTCGGCCCGGTCGTAGGCGTTGGCGGCGAAGAAGAGATGCAGCCGACCGTCCTGGCGGTGGAAGAACGGCCCCTCGATCAGGGTGCCCTCCCACGGCTCGGTCTGCTTGCGCAGCTTCGTCGGCTCACCGAGAAGGGTCAGGCCGTCCTCGGCGAGGCGCTGGGACCAGAGCCAGGTGTCCACCCCGATGGCGTTGCCGTCGTTCTTCCACAGCAGCCAGAGGCTGCCGTCGGTGTCCCGGAAGGGGCTGGCGTCGATCGCCCCGCCCAGTTCGGCCTGGCAGATCAGCGGGCCGGTCGAGTCGTCCCGGTACGGCCCCTGCGGCGCGCTGGCCACCGCCCGCCCGACGCACTGCCGCCCGGACTCCCGGCCCGCGACGGTGTAGTAGAGCAGGAACTTCTCCGGTGCCAGCTGGATCGCCTCCGGAGCCCAGGTCTTGCCGGCGTCGGCCCAGTCCGGCAGCGCCGGCAGGGCGTCCCCGGCCTCGGTCCAGGCGACCAGGTCGGGGGAGGTGAGCACCGGGACGTTGCGGCCCCCCGAGTTGGTGTGGAACAGGTACCAGGTGTCGCCCACCTGGATCGCGTGCGGATCCGGGGCGTCGGTGCGTACGACCGGGTTGGTGAACATGCTGGGGTCGCTCCCGCTGCTCGTGGGGGTGGGTTCGCTGCCGTCGGCGCAGCCCGCGACGAGCAACGCGGCGGCGATGATCGCCGCCGCGCCGCGTCGCCGGGTGGTTGCCCGGGTCATCCCTTCAGACCGCTGCGGGAGACACCCTGGATGATGTGCCGCTGGGCCAGCACGAAGAGGATCAGCACCGGCAGGCTCGCCAGCACCGCCCCCGCCATGATCACCGGGTAGTCGGTGACGTACGAGCCCTGGAGCAGGCCCAGGCCCGGGGGCAGAGTGAGCTTCTCCGGGCTGAACAGCACGAAGATCGGCCAGAGGAAATCGTTCCAGTTGGTGAGGAACGACAGCACGGCCAGGGTGGCCAGCGCCGGCTTGGACAGCGGCAGCACCACCCGGAAGAAGATCTGCCACTGGTTGGCGCCGTCCAGCGTGGCGGCCTCCTCCAGCTCGTTCGGGAGCGAGAGGAAGAACTGCCGCAGGAAGAAGACGCCGAACGCGCTGGCCGCGCCGGGCACCACCACCACGGCGAGGGTGTCGATCCAGTCGAGCTGGTCGACGATCAGGAAGTTCGGGATGATCAGCGAGGTCGGCGGGATGAACAGCGTCCCGACGATCAGCGCGAAGCTCACCCCGCGCCCTCGGAACCGCAGCCGGGCCAGCGCGTACGCGGCCATCGAGGCGGTCACCAGCACCAGCAGCGAGTGCAGCGTGGCGGCCAGCATGCTGTTGAGGAACCACCGCAGCACCGGGTTCGCCGAGTTGTTGAGGATCTGCTCGTAGCCGTAACCGGCGAGCGGGTTCGGCAGCCAGCTCGGCGGGATCTGCTGGGCGGCCGTGTACGTCTTCAGCGAGGTGATGACCATCCACACCAGCGGCATCAGGAAGATCAGGGCCAGTGCTACCAGGGTGGCGTAGAGCACGACCCGGCGCAGCGCGGTGGCCGAACCGCGGGTGGTCGGCGTGGGCGTCGTCATGGCGGTCCCCTCAGTCTTCCTTGTAGCGGAAGAGGCGGAAGTTGGCGATGCTCACGACGGCCAGCATCAGGGCGAACACGATGCTCATCGCGGCTGCCCGGCCGGCGTCGTTGTCCCGCAGGCCCTCCTCGACGATGAACCAGACCACCGTGCGCGTCTCCGTGCCGGGTGCTCCCTGGGTGATCAGGAACGACTGGCCGAACATGTTCGCCGAGGCGAGCACGGTCGTGGTGATCACGAACAGCAGCACCGGGCGCAGCCCGGGCAGGGTGACGTTGCGGAACCGCTGCCAGGCGTTGGCCCCATCCATCCGGGCCGCCTCGTACAGCTCCGGCGAGATGTCCTGCAGGCCGGCCAGGTAGATCACCGCGTTGAACCCGGAGGTCCACCAGACGGTCACGCCGACGAGTGAGATCCATGCCCACGGCATGTTGGTCACCCAGGGGGTGTCCGCCGGCAGCCCGACCACGCCGAGGAGCCGGTTGACCAGGCCCAGGTTGGCATCGAGCAGGAACCGCCAGAGCAGGCCGATCACGGCCACACCCAGCACGTACGGCGCGAAGTAGATCGCCCGGAAGAAGGTCCGGCCGGGGAAGGAGCGGTTCAGCAGCAGTGCCAGCCCGAGCGGTACGACCACGAGCAGCGGCACCGACAGCAGCGTGAAGATCGCGGTGGCCCGGACGCTCTCCCACCAGTCGCCGTAGACGGCGGAGTCGCTGGAGAAGAGCTCCTTGTAGTTGTCCAACCCGACGAACGGCCGATTGGGCAGCTGGAAGTCCCACTGGTGCACGCTGAGCCACAGGCCCAGGATGATCGGCAGCAGGCCGAACACCCCGAACAGGATCAGGTAGGGGGCGAGGAACAGATACGGCGTCGCCCGTCCGGTCCGGCCCGCCGAGGCGCCCCGGCGGGGAGTCTTGGCCGCCGAGGGCGGCGCGTCATCGCGCGCCGCCCCGACCTCGATCACGTCCGCCACGGGTTATCAGCTCCCGTACTTCTTGCGGTTGTCCTCGAGCTGCTTGTTGGCCTTGGCCACACCGTCGTCGAGCGCCTGCTTGGGCGACTTCTTGCCCAACGCGGCCTCGTTGAAGGAGTTGTAGAAGGTGGTGATGACCTCGCCCAGACCCGGCGCCGCCGGCGGGAAGGCCGCGTACTCCAGCTCGGGGGCGAGCACGGAGATCTCCGGCAGGGCCTTGAACTCGGCGCTCTCGCGGACCGCCTTGCGGGCCGGCACCTGACCGCCCTTGGCCCAGTCCAGCGAGTGCTGGCTCAGCCAGTTGATGAAGACCTTCGACCCGGCGACCTTGTTGGCGTCGTTGGCCCGCTGCTTCACGATGGTGAAGTTGTGCGAGTTGGCCCAGGCCGCCTGCTTGCTGCCGATCTGGGGCAGGGGGGCGACGCCCCACTGCACCTCGGGGCTCTTCTTCAGATCGTTGATCTGCCAGATGCCGTTCCAGGTGAAGGCGTTCTTGCCGCTCTTGAACGCCAGGTACTCGGCGTCCTGGCCGACGTTGGCCGGCGAGTGGCCCTGCTTGATCATGTCGACCAGCCAGGTGCACGCCTCGACCGCCGGGTCGGTGTTGAAGGTGGCCTTGGCCACGTCCGCGTCGAAGAGCGTGCCGCCCCACTGGTTGAGCAGGGAGTAGAAGGTCATGCCGCCGGTGAACTGGAACGGGCTGACCCAGAAGCCCTGGACGCCGGCCTTCTTCAGCTCGACCAGCGCCGCCGTGAAGTCGTCCTTGGTGGTCGGCGGCTTGTTCGGGTCCAGGCCGGCCTTCTGCATGACGGACTTGTTGTAGTAGAAGCCCAGCGGGTGCATGTCCAGCGGGATGCCGTACCGCTTGTTGTTGTAGAGCCCGCCCTTCCACACCGTCGGGGCGAAGTCCCCCTCGGAGAGCTCCAGGTTCTTGGCCACGTCGTCCAGCTCGGTGATCACGCCGCGGGCGGCGAAGGTGGCGAGCTGGTCCATGTGCATGACCGCGATGTCCGGGCCGTTGCCGCTGGAGGCCGCACCGGGGAGCTTGTTGTAGTAGTCCTCCCACTGGTAGGTGGCCACCGAGACGGCGATGTTCTGGTGCTCGGTGTTGAACTGGTTCACCAGCGTCTTGAAGATGTCGCCGTCGCCGCCGGTGAAGCCGTTCCACAGCTTCAGGTCCACCTTGGGACCGGTGTACTCCTTGCCGCCGTTGCCGGCCGCCGGCCCGGAGGTGCTGTCATCGCCGCCGCCGCAGCCGGCGAGGGTCAGCGAGGCCGCGGCACCGAGTCCGAGACCGAGGCCGAGCAGGCGGCGCCGGCTCATGTCGTTCTGGATCATGCTGGTATCTCCTTGGAGGGGGACGGAATGAATTGTGCCTGGTCAAACCCGGTGCGACTTCAGGCGCTGGTCGGGCCGAAGCGCAGCACGCTCCAGGACACGGCGGGCAGGCGCACGGTGCACCGGCCGCCGTCGGGGGTGGGGGTGGGCATTTCCCGGGGCGTCACCCGATCGGGCTCGGCCTCGGTGTTCATCGCCGACGGGTCAGATCCGGCAGCGAGGCTCAGGAAGGACAGACCGGACAGTCCCGGCAGGCCGCGCAGGTCGATCTCCAGGGGGAGATCCTCCTCGCCACGGTTGACCGCGAAGACGGTCAGCTCACCGGTCTCCTCGTCGTGCACGGCGACCGTGTCGAGCACCGGCACGTCCCCGTACTTCTTCGTGTCGTAGCGCGGCGATACCGGCTCGGTGCGCAGCACGGTGCCGCGGGCGTACCGGGCGGTCAGCGCGAACGGGTGGAAGATGCTCTGCCGCCAGGCCGGGCCGCCGTTGCGGGTGCGGATCGGCGCGATCACGTTGGCCAGCTGGGCCTGGGCGGCCACCCCGACCCGGTCCGCGTGCCGGAGCAGGGTGATCAGCAGGTCGCCGACTACCACCGCGTCGACCGCGGTGAAGTCGTCCTCGATCAGCGCCGGGGCTTCGACCCAGCCGCGCCGGTCCAGGTCGGCCTGGAGTCGGGACTCGTACCAGACGTTCCACTCGTCGAAGGAGATCTTCAGCTTGCGCTTGTGCCGCTGCTTGGCGGCCACGTGGTCGGCGGTCGCGACGACCTCGGTGATGAAGTTGTCCATGTCGACGGCCGAGGCCAGGATGCTGGCCCGGTCACCGTCGGACGGGTCGTAGTAGGTGTGCGCCGAGATGTAGTCGACGTGCTCGTAGGTGTGCTCCAGCACGGTCGCCTCCCACGCGGCGAACGTGGGCATCCGCCGGTTGGAGCTGCCGCAGGCGATCAGGCTGATCGACGGGTCGATCATCTTCATGGCGCGGGCGGCCTCGGCGGCGAGCCGGCCGTACTCGTCGGCGGTCTTGTGGCCGACCTGCCACGGGCCGTCCATCTCGTTGCCCAGGCACCACAGCCGCACCCCGTACGGGTCCTCCGCGCCATGCTTGCGCCGCAGGTCGGACAGCTCGGTGCCGCCTGGGTGGTTGGCATACTCCAGCAGGTCCAGCGCCTCCCGGACGCCGCGGGTGCCGAGGTTGACCGCCATCATCGGCTCGACACCGGCCTCGGCGGCCCAGGTCATGAACTCGTCCAGCCCGAACGCGTTGGTCTCGATCGTCTTCCAGGCCAGGTCGAGCCGGCGCGGCCGGTCGCCGACCGGGCCCACCCCGTCCTCCCAGCGGTAGCCGGAGACGAAGTTGCCGCCCGGGTAGCGCACCACCGAGACGCCCAGCTCCCGGGTGAGCTCCAGCACGTCACGGCGGAGGCCGCGGGAGTCGGCTCTCGGGTGGCCGGGCTCGTAGATTCCGCCGTAGACGCACCGCCCCATGTGCTCGACGAAGGAGCCGAAGAGACGTCGGTCGGCCGGGCCGATCGCGAAGGCCGGGTCGATCGTCAGCTGCGCGGTCCGCAAGGGTGCCACCTTTCCTCATTGCCGGTGCCGGGTGACCGCAGTCACCGCCCACCCGGTATCAGTCGTTTCTACAACGTTGTAGGCAACGTTGTAAAGAGTTGATGTCGAGGTATGGTGCGCTGGGTTACCTCGGGGAGGTTGCGGCGTGCGAAACAGGCTGAAGGACGTGGCCGAACGGGCCGGCGTGTCGGTGAAGACGGTCTCCAACGTGGTCAACGGCTACGTGCACGTGCGGCCGGACACCCGCGCCCGGGTCGAGGAGGCGATCGCCGAGCTGAACTACCGGCCCAACCTCTCCGCCCGTCACCTGCGCAAGGGCCGCACGGGCGTGATCGCGCTGGCCGTGCCGGAACTGGACATTCCGTACTTCGCCGAGCTGGCCCGCCACGTCGTCACCGCAGCCGCCCAGTTCAGCTGGACCGTGCTGATCGACCAGACCGGAGGCCGGCGCGAGCAGGAACGCGTGGTGGCCTCCGGCATCACCGACCACCTGATCGACGGGTTGATCTTCAGCCCGTTGGCGCTGACCGCAGAGGACCTGACCGGCCTGGACGGCACGCCGATGGTGCTGCTCGGCGAGCGGGTCGACCACGGCCCGGCGGATCACGTGGTGATCGACAACGTCGGCGCGGCCCGGGAGATCACCGACCACCTGATCCAGCTCGGCCGGCGTCGGATCGCGGCCATCGGCTCGCAGCGCACGCCCGAGGGCGCCAGCGCCCGGCTGCGCCTGACCGGCTACGCCGACGCGTTGCGCGCCGCCGGCCTGGACTACGACGAGGCCCTGGTGGCGCCCGCGTCGGCCTGGCACCGCGCCGACGGCGCCGCCGCCATGCGCGGTCTACTCACCTCCGGGGTACGCCCCGACGCCGTCTTCTGCTTCAACGACACGCTCGCCCTGGGTGCCCTGCGCGCCCTGCACGAGGCCGGCCTGCGGGTGCCCGAGGATGTGGCGGTGGTCGGCTTCGACGACATCGAGGACGGCCGCTTCTCGATCCCCACACTGACCACCGTCGCCCCCGACAAGGCACAGATCGCCCGGCTCGCCGTCGAGCTGCTGGCCGAGCGCCTCGACGGCGACCGCTCCGCCCCTGCCCGCGAACTCTCCGCCCCCTATCGCCTGGAAATCCGCGAATCCACCCAAACCCCCTAACCGGTCCACTCGGTTGGGGCAGGCCGGGGTGGGTTGGTCAGTCGAAGAAGCGGGCCAGGTGGGACTGGGTTGCGAGGTCGGCGTCGGGGGGTAGCGGGGTGAGGTCGGCGAAGATCGAGGCACCGTCGCAGCCGGCGTGCAGCGGGTACCAGCGCGGGGTGCCCGGCGGCCGGAGTTGGCAGATCCCCTTGAACGTCTGCACGTCCATCAGTCGGACGTGGGTCGGGTCCGCCACCGCGTTCACATGCCCCCACCAGGGGCTCATCACGTGCAGTACGCCGCCTGGGCGGAGCACCCGGTGGCACTCGTCCACCAGCGGCAGGAAGTCGATCAGGTGCTCCAGGATGTGCACCGCGAAGAGGACGTCCACCGAGTTGTCGGCCAGCGGTAGCGAGCCGGAGAGGTCCGCCACGGCGTTGACCCCCGGCGCCGGGTAGATGTCCAGCCCCAGGTTGCCCGACCACTGCTTGGTCGGCCCGCAGCCGAGGTCCACCACCACCGGCTCCCGCCCGCCAACGCCGACCCGGCACCAGACGCCGTAGACCCCGGCCAGCCGCCCCACCAGGTCCCGGACCAGCCGCAGGTCGTCGGGCTCGGCCACCTCCCCGCTGAGATGGGCCACCCCCCGGTCGAACCGCACCTCGACTGCCAGACCACGCAGCCGGTCGTCGTGCCGGACCTGGTCCGCCCACGCCTGAGCGAGGAACTCGTCGATCGCCCGCAGCCGGTCGGCCGAGGGCGGAGTCTGTGCCAACGCGACCATTCGGGTCACCTCCCGCCGCGCGATACCCGCATCCGCGCCCGGTATGCCCCGCTCGTCTACCGCGTCGGCGGGTCGGCGTGCCGTTGATCGGCGTGTCGCAGTTTCCGAGGCCAGACCGCAGCGAGCGTGATACCTCAGAGTCATAAAAATGCCTCTGAGGTATCACGCTCAACTGTGACTGGTGCCCGGCCGAGCCGGAACCGCACATCCGGGCACGGCCGAGCGGGAACCGCAGGGCCGGGCATGGGCCGAGCCGGAACCGCACGGGCCGGGCAGGGGTCGAGCCGGAACCGCAGGGCCGGACCGGGTCAGTCCGCCGAGCGATCGCAGTGGTCAGCCGGAGAGGGTGCGGCGGCCGGGCCGGCCGCCGCCGCGCATCCGCTGCCGGGGCGGCGCAGCGGCGGGCTTCGGCCGCTTGAGGTGGTAGCGGTGCAGCTCATGGTGGCCGGGCAGGGACGGGTCCTCGCTCATCGCGACCAGTTCCCAGCCCTGGTCGCCGGCCCGGTTCAGGTGGGCCAGCGCGGTGTCGCCGTACGGCGTCACGTCGACCATCGAGCCGTCCGGGCCGTACCAGACGAAGACGACTTCCCAGCCCAGGTCGTTGGTCGCCGCCTGGCGACGGCGGACCAGCAGTGCGTACTCCCACTTGAGCATGGCGTCATTGTCACCCCGCGGCGACGCGCCGGCACGGATCAATCCTCGGCGATCCGCCCGGCGTCGACCCGCAGTCGACGGTTTGTCTCGATGGCGGCCAGCATCCGCCGGTCGTGGGTGACCAGCAGCAGCGTGCCCGGATAGCTGGCCAGCGCCGATTCGAGCTGCTCGATGGCGGGCAGGTCCAGGTGGTTGGTGGGCTCGTCGAGCACCAGCAGGTTGACCCCGCGCCCCTGGAGCAGGGCCAGCGCCGCACGGGTCCGCTCACCGGGGGAGAGGGTGGCCGCCGGCCGTGGCACGTGCGCCGCGCGCAGCCCGAACTTGGCCAGCAGGGTCCGCGCGTCCGCCGGCGACATCTCCGGTACGGCCGCCTGGAACGCGTCGATCAGCGGCGCGTCGCCGAGGAACAAACCCCGGGCCTGGTCCACCTCGCCGACCACCACCCCGGGTCCGAGTGAGGCGGTGCCCGCGTCCAGCGGCAGCCGGCCGAGCAGCGCGGCCAGCAGGGTGGACTTGCCCGAGCCGTTCGCCCCGGTCACCGCCACCCGGTCCGCCCAGTCGATCTGGAGGTCGATCGGGCCGAGAGTGAAGTCGCCCCGGCGTACCACCGCGCCGCGCAGCGTGGCCACAACGGCGCCGGCGCGGGGTGCGGCGGCGATCTCCATCCGCAGCTCCCACTCCTTGCGGGGTTCCTCCACCACGTCGAGCCGTTCGATCAGCCGCGCGGTCTGCTTGGCCTTGGCCGCCTGCTTCTCGCTGGCCTCGCTGCGGAACTTGCGACCGATCTTGTCGTTGTCGGTGGCCTTGCGCCGGGCGTTCTTGACGCCCTTCTCCATCCACGCACGCTGGGTACGAGCCCGCGCCTCCAGCCCAGCCCGGGTGTCGGCGTACTCCTCGAAGTCGGCGCGGGCGTGCCGCCGGGCCACCTCGCGCTCCTCCAGGTAGGCCGCGTAGCCGCCGCCGTAGTGGTGCACCTGCTGCTGCGGCAGATCCAGCTCCAGCACGCGGGTCACCGTGCGGGTGAGGAACTCCCGGTCGTGGCTGACCAGCACGGTGCCGGCGCGCAGCCCCGTGACGAACTCCTCCAGCCGCTCCAGCCCGGCCAGGTCCAGGTCGTTGGTCGGCTCGTCGAGCAGGAACACGTCGTAGCGGCTGAGCAGCAGCGAGGCCAGCCCGGCCCGGGCCGCCTGGCCTCCGGAGAGCCCGGTCGTCGGGTGGTCCAGGTCGATGGCGAGCCCCAGGTCGGCCGTCACCTGCTCGGCGCGTTCGTCCAGGTCCGCGCCGCCGAGGGCGAGCCAGCGCTCCAGCGCGTCGCCGTACGCGTCATCGGCGCCCGCCGTCCCGGCGGTCAGCGCCTCGGTCGCGGCGTCCAGCGCCGCCTGCGCGGCGGTCACCCCGGTCCGCCGGGCCAGGAAGCCGCGCACCGTCTCGCCCGGCCGCCGGTCCGGCTCCTGCGGCAGGTGTCCGACGCTCGCGGAGGGCGGGCTGAGCGTGACACTGCCGGCTTCCACCGGAAGCAACCCGGCGAGGGTACGCAGCAGCGTCGACTTTCCGGCACCGTTCGGCCCGACCAGGCCGACCACGTCGCCGGGGGCGACCACCAGGTCCAATCCGGCGAAGAGTGGGCGGTCACCGTGCCCGGCGGCCAGGTCCTTGACGATCATCGTGGCGCTCATCAGGACGGCAGCCTATCCGGCCGCCCGCATATGACCGGCCGGCAGCGGGCAGACTCATCGACGTGGTGACCACACTGGCGATCGACTGCGGTGGCGGGGGCATCAAGGCGTCGGTGCTCGATGAGGCCGGCACGATGCGGGCCCGGCCGCTACGGGTGCCGACCCCGTACCCGTTGCCTCCTGCGCTGTTTGTCCAGACCCTGCTCGACCTGGGCGCTCGGCTGCCAACGCCGGACCGGCTGACGGTCGGCGTGCCCGGGATGATCCGGCACGGCGTGGTGGTGACCACACCGCACTACGTGACCCGCAGCGGCCCCCGTACGCGTGTCGACCCGGACCTGCTGGCCGAGTGGTCCGGCTGGGACGCGCGAGGCGCGCTGGCCGAGGCGTTCGGGGTGCCGGCGCTGGTGCTCAACGACGCCGAGGTGCACGGTGCCGGGGTGGTCGCCGGCACCGGCTGCGAGCTGGTGCTGACCCTGGGTACTGGGCTGGGCAGCGCCCTCTTCGACGGCGGGATGCTCGCCCCGCACCTGGAGCTGTCCCACGCGCCGGTGCGTTGGGGCACCACCTACGACACGTACGTGGGCGAGCCGGAGCGCCGCCGGCTCGGCGACGCCTTCTGGTCCCGGCGGATCCGCCAGGTCGTGGACGGGCTCCGCCCGGTGTTCCGCTGGGACCGGCTCTATCTGGGCGGGGGTAACTCCCGGCTGATTCGGCCCGAGCAACTGGCCCGGATGGGCGATGACGTGGTGGTGGTGCCGAACACCGCCGGGATCGTCGGTGGCGTCCGCGCCTGGGAGTTGGCCGCCGGGCGCCGGGACGCCCGCGCCTGACCCGCCGAGGGCCGGATTCGGCCCGATCCCAACCCGGGGAACAGTCGCTAAACGGCCAGCGTTGTGCCAGCGTCGGAACAGGTGACGGCGCGACCCGAGGAGGTGGGCAGATGGATCTTCTGGCGGACTACCGGCGGGCGACCATGTTCTTCGAAACCGGTGACCCGAGCGGAGCGGCCCGACTGCTGGAGCCGATCGTGGACGCCGAACCCGGCAACGCGGCGGTACGGCAGCTGCTGGCCCGGGCCTACTTCCAGTCGGCCCAGCTCAGCCGGGCCGAGGAGCAGCTGCGGGAGCTGGTCGACCGGGATCCGAGCGACCACTACGCGCACCACGTGCTGGGTCGGACGCTGGAGCGGCTCAACCGGCACTCGGACGCGCTGCGGCACCTGCGGATCGCTGCAGCGATGTACGCGGCCAACGACGACTACCGGGTCGCGCTGGAGCGGGTGGAAACCCGCCTGGGCGGCAGGCGCTGAGCGCGGAGCGGTGATATGCACGGGGCGGCCCTTCGGGGTCGCCCCGTCATCGTGCGGCGGGTGGGCCGCCGGGCGTGCCTAGGATGGCGGACATGGGACCTGACCGGCCGGGGGCTGCGGCATGAAGCTCAAGCTGGATCTGCACGAGATCTTCAACAAGGGCCAGGACATCGACCGGGCGTTGCGCGGGATCATGGACGAGGCGGTGGCGAAGAAGGCCACCCTCGTGGAGATCATCCCTGGCAAGGGGTCGGGCCAGCTCAAGAAGCGGGTGCTGCGGTTCCTCGATCAGAAGGACGTCAAGCAGCTCTATCACCGGGTGGAGAAGGACTCCAAGAACTTCGGCCGGCTCTTCGTGCACTTCCGCTGGAAGTAGAGACGGCATAGCCTCTGACCTGCATTTCTGGCCGCTCCCGTGGCGGACGAACCATGATCATGCCGTCTCCAGGCCGTCATGGGCTGGTGGGGCGTCTTTGCCGGACCGGCCTCCACCGAGTGCCTTGTCGATGGCCCGGCGGGTGCGATCCTCGCTGGCCGGCAGTAGATGGGTGTAGGTCCGGAGGGTGAAGCCCGGGTCCGCGTGGCCCAGGTAGGCCGACAGGGCCTTGATGCTTTCCCCGGCGTCCAGGAGGACCGAGGCGTAGGTGTGCCGCAGGACGTGCATCCCGTTGTGTCGGTCATCGGGGATGCCGGTCGCCCGGATCGCGGGCTTCCAGACGCCGGAGTTGAACATCGAGCGGGACAGCGCCAGACCGGCAGGCGTTGTCAGGTACAGCTCGACGGTTCGTGGTTCGCCGGTCAGCGTCTCCCACGGCAGGGTGACCGCGAGGGGCGGGCAGTCCTTCGCGTGTTGTCTCAGCCTGCGGGCTACCGAGTCCGGTAACGGAACCTCGCGGGACTTGCCGCCCTTTGGCGGCGCGAAGATCAGCGAGCCACGAACAAGCTTGATCTGCCGAGTGACATGCAGGACCGGGCGGGTCAGGTCGAGATCCCCAGGGCTGGCCGCGAAGATTTCTCCTTGCCGCAGGCCGCATCCCGCGCCCAGGTCCACCGCGATCCGGTACCGGGGCCGCACGTTTTCCCTGAATGCAGTCAACCGGGTGACCGGCCACGGCACCACCTTGGTTGGAGCGGGCTTCGGCCGTCGGATGCTCTTGACCGCGAACGGGTTGCTGACGATCTTTTTGTCGTCCACCGCCGCGTTGAGAATCATCGACACATCGGTGAAGAGGACCCGGCGGTAGCCCACCGACAGCCCTTTCTCCTGGATCTTCCGCGCCCACTCCCGGATCGTCGTCGGCTGAATGGACGCGATCGGTTTGTGCCCGATGACCGGGTACACGTGCAGCCGGAGTTCGTACTCGATCCGGTCGCGGGTGAGGACGTCGGTCGTCGCAGCGGCGAGCCATTCGTCGGCGTACTGCTTGAAGGTCGTGCGGCCGGCGTCGGGGTCGACGTAGGTGCCCTTGAGGATGTCGGCCTGGACGTTGGCGAGGAATGCCTGTGCCTCGCGCTTCTTCTTGTCGGGGAACGACTGCGACTTCTCTTTGCCGTCCGGAGCGAGGTACCGGACGCGGTAGCGCATTCCTTGCCCGCATTCCGGCTTCGGTTCCTGACGCGGCTTGCCGTCGGGGCCGACGACCGTGCGGTACCAGCGGTCAACGATGTGGGCCATGTCAGGCCGCCTTGGTCTGGTCGGCGAACCAGGCGCGTACCGCGTCGGCGTCGTATCGCAGATGCCGACCGACGCGGCCGGCGGGTGGACCTATCTGGCGCTTGCGCCAGGTGTACAGAGTCTGGACCGGAACTCCGAGGTACGTCGACACATCGTTGACGGTCCATAGTTTCGGCTGCTGCGCGGTGGTCATCTGGTCTCCCGTGGTCGAGGGGTCATGCGGCGACCGGCACGGTGCCGGCGGGGGTGGTGCCGAGTTCGTGGGCGAGTTCTTCGCGGCCGGTGGCTTGTCGGGCTCGGGCGAGGGCGGCGGCGGTGTTGGCGAGGAGTGCGTCTCCGGTGGTGTGCCAGCCGACGCCGGCGAAGGTGAGGGTGCCGACGATCAGGGTGGTGTCGTCGGGGTGGTCGACGGCCCAGACGGTGCCGGGTTGCTCGTCGGCCTGGTCCTGGTCGTCGTTGCGTCGGTAGGTGACGCGGGTGTCGCGCAGGAGTTGGAAGGTGACGGAGTAGCGGCGGGCTTTGGTGAGGAAGTGGCCGCCGAAGCCGAGCATGTGTGCCCACCTGCGCAGCCGGGCGTAGGGGTTGCCGGTCACTGACTTCGTCGGTTCGGCGTCAAGGCTGGCTTGACGGTGGGCGATGCAGACGGGGCAGGCGGCGTAGCGGGTGTGGGTGCCGCAGTCGGGGCATTCCCAGCGCTGGACGAAGCCGGGCCGGGGTCGGTGGTCCCGGGGCCGCTCAGAAAGCGGCACGGCCGTGCCGGTGGGTCGGCCGAGTCGCCAGCAGGCGTCGATGAGGCGGGCGGTGTGGTCGCCGTCAGGGTCGGCGTAGTCGCCGATCGAGTCGGCGGTGAGCCTGACGGAGCGGTGCCCGGTTACCTCGGTGCTTTTGGTGGCGTACTTGGCAAGGTAGCCGGCGACCATGCCGTCGGTGACCTCGCCGCTTCCGGTCAGGCTGATGGGCCGGATGTCGAGGCCCTTGGACGGGTCACCCCACACGATCGACCAGCCTTCGGGCCGGTCGGGGTGGGTGGGGGTGGTGTAGTCGACCTGGGCCACGGCGTGGCGGATGGCGTCGTCGAGGTCGGCGGCGGTGAACCCGGCCGGTGGTGGGACGACGGCGGTGGGGTCGGTGGGGTCGACGCCGTCGAGGCGCACCAGGGCGTGGAAGTGGACTGCTCCGCGTGCTTGGAACTCGGCGGCTTTGCCGTGGGACAGCCGGACCGGGGAGACCGTGCGGACCTTGCCCGAGTCAGTGACCACCCGGGCCGGAGGGATGCCGCGTCGGCGGGCGAGCTGGGCGAGACGGCGTTCCGCGGCTTGCTTGGTGCGCCGCCACAGCTCTCCCGCGAACACGTTCCACACGACCTGGTGGTCATGGTCGTAGCAGTCCAAACACAGCGGCTGACCAAGGGCGGCGTCTGCCGGTTCGTGCCTGGCCCAGCAGACGGCCGGACGACCATGGGCGCAGAGGCCGGCGGTGGGGTCGGTGCTGCGGCGGGCGTGGCAGGGGTCGGGTCGGCAGTCGCAGCGTTTGCGGTTGGCGCAGGTGTGCCGCTTGACCGCACGGACGTGCACGGGACCGAAGGACGGGGCGGTGAAGGTGGCGAACACCGCCGGGTGCCGGGAGACGGTTTCGGGGACGCCTTTGCCGCCGACGAGGCCGGCGCGCAGGACCTGAAAGGCGTCGCGCTGGTAGACGTTGGCGCAGGTAGGGCAGACGGTGGCGCGGCGGTTGCCACACGCCTTGTAGATGGCGGCGTCGGGCATGGCGTCGGTGTGCCGGGCGTCCAGGAGCCGGCCGGTGGCCGGTTCGACGGTGAGGAGCTGCCCGGCGAGGCGGACGGGGCGGGTGCAGCCGGCGGCGGCGCGGACGTGTTCCAGCCAGCCGAAGTAGTCGGGCTGCTGGGCGCGGGTGAACGCGGAGCCGGCGGCGGTGTAGCCGACGTAGGGGGTGGTGGTGTCGGCGTTCGAGCCCACACCCCGGGCCGTGGCACGGGGTGTGAGGTCCAGCGTCGAAGCCATCAGCCGACAACCTCGTGGTGTCGGTTGGTGATGGTGTGTTGGGTGACGATGATGCGGCAGGCGCCGCACTGGCGGTCGGCCGGTTCATGCCGGTGACACGCGATCGTGGCGGTCGTCGTGCCGCAGCGGATGGTGACCGGAGTCCGGCACGGGCCGCCGGGGATGACGTGGATGACGGTGCGTCGGGTGTCGTAGGGGTGCGACTCGGAGAAGGCCGGGCAGGTGTGGGTGACCTGCTCGATGTCGACGACGTGGATGGTCACCGGGCACCACCAACGGGGGTGCCATTGACGGCCGGGGTGTGGCCGGTGATGGTGTGCAGCAGTTCCCGAGCGATGTCCGGGGTGACCGAGAGCAGGCCGGCGAGTTCATCGGCGGTGATGGGTCGGCCGGTGCTCTGCTCGTGGCGTCCGATGACGAAGCGGGCGGTGGGCATCAGGTGCGCCGGGACCTCGGGCCGGGCAACCGGGATCGGAGTGAAGGCGGGTGCCTGGATGGCGGCCGGGATGGGTGCCGGCGGGGTGTCGACGGGCGGCGTGGTTGCCGGGGTGTCGGTCGGCTCAGTGGCCGGTGCCGTGGTGGTGGTGAGGTCGTTGATGGCGGCGAGGAGGGCGGCGGCTTCGGCTTGGATGGCGGCGAAGTCGGGGCGGATGCGTCCGGCGACGAGTTCGACGCCGATGACGAGGACGACGACCAGGGCGAAGACCAGGCGTAGGCCGAGGCTGCCTGGGGAGGCGAAGTTGATGGTGGCCGACAGCAGTGCGGCGGCGGCGAAGACGACCATGGCTCCGCGTTTGGCGTCTTTGGCGATGCCGGAGGTGCGGACGACGGTCAGCATGGACACCATGGCGGCGTCGAAGATGAGTGGCACGAGGTAGGCGAAGTAGCCGGCGTTCTGGGTCCACAGGTAGTGGGCTTGGTGCAGGTAGCTGGTCAGCAGCGCACCGAGCAGAACAAAGCGGTTGTAGCGCTTGATGGAGCCGATCGCCTTGAGCATGGTCGGCACGGCGTTGCGGGCGTATTCGGCGGCGAACTGTTCGGTGACGGTGCTGGGGTCAGTGCTCGACATGGGGAGTCACCTCCGGAGCGGGGATGGTGTCGAGGGGGATGAGGTCGACGACGCCGGAGCAGTGGGCGCACATGATGGGGGCCAGCCCTTGGGCGGCCATCTGCTCGCGGAAGCAGGGCAGGCAGGCGACGTCGGCCGGGAACAGTCCGTCGCCCTCGCAGAGGGCGCAGGGGCCGAGGCAGACGGGGCAGGGCTTGTAGACCGGGCCGAGGATGTCGTGGATGCCGGCGGGCGAGCTGCCCTCGATGCACCACAGGCAGGGGTCAGACAGGTGGAAGCTCACGACGGGTTCCCTTCGTGGCAGTCGAGGCATTCGCCGTAGCAGCGGGGGATGTAGTAGGGCTTGACCTGGGCGCAGACGCGGCAGGTTCGGCGGGCGCGAAGCGCTTTGGCGATGGCCTCCCGCTGGGCGGGTGTGGCGGTGCGTTTGGGTGCGGCCATGTCGAGGCGGTAGAGGTAGGCGACTCGACGGTTTTTGCGGTGCCGCCAGAGGATCTGGGCGACCGGGGTTTGCCCTGCGGGGCGAAGGCCGGCGGCGCGGAGCTGCCGCACGGTGGCCAGGCCGTCCGGGGCGCAGTGGAAGGGGAAGGTGGGGAACCCGTAGCGGGTGCCGAGCGGGTCGTAGAACTCGACCCGGATGCCGGTGCGGTCGCCGAGCTGGTCGAGGTCGAAGCTGCGAAGGTCGGTCACAGTTGGCCTCCCCAGCGCTGCTGGGCGGCCTGCTTGGAGATGCCGAGCCGGGTACCGATCTCTGACCAGGAGTAGCCGAACGACCGCAGGCCAATCACGGCCTCACCGATGGCGTCGTCAATGACCGAGGACAGCGCGACCAGGTCGCGGAGTGCTTCGACGTCGCCGGTGGCGACGCGGCGGCCGTGGGCGCGGATGATGCGCCGGGCGAACGCGGCGAAGGCGTCGTTCTCGACGACCTCACGGCGCTTCCGTCGGGGGGTGTGCGTCAAGGACGCCTTGACGGTGAACATCAGAGCTCGCCTCCCTGGTTGTGGAGGCGGTCCCACTCATCAGCAGCCGCGCCGAGGGCGGTGACGACCTGCTCGGCGGTGCGGGCCGGGTCGTCGTTCCACGAGTAGGGCGAGGTGTGCTCGTCGGTCAGGTAGCCGTCGGGGTCGACGAGGAAGACCGGCGCGGTGGTGTCGAGGTAGTCGACGAACACGCCGAGGGTGGCGAGGTAGTCGGCCAGGGCGTCGGGCTCGAGCTGCGAGAAGTGCTCGACGCGGTGACCGGCGCAGGCGATGCCGATAGCTCCGGCGGCGCAGGCCGGCGGGGTGAGGAAGTCGGCGGGCTCGTAGATGTCGTAGTAGGTGCCCTGGGTCCAGCCGTGCCGGCGCAGGTAGAGGGCAGCCATCCGCAGCAGGTCAGCAGGAGTGTTGACCGGCGCGGGGGTGGGTGGGTTGTGGGTAGCCTTCATGGCAGCCACGTCCTTTCGGGGCTGTTGGTTGGTGGTCGGCAGGACCGGCAGTTGCTGCCAGGCGAAGTCCCGGTCCTGTCGGCCGATCAGTGGGTGCGCAGCCGCAGGTAACGGCGGTGGCGGTTGTCGTCGCCGCCCACGAGGGTCGGCGCGGAGACGTAGACGAGCCGGCCGCTAGCGGACGCGACGCGGACCATGGCGGCGATGTCCTCGGGACGGCCGACGATCCACAGTTCGGTAAAGGTCGCGGCGTGCTGGTTGTTGGCCTTGGCGTAGGCGCGTTCGCGGGTGGTCATGCCGCCATCTCCCACTCGGTGGGGTTGACCGCCGGGCTGCTGCTGCCCGTGGTGGGGCGGCGGGTCCAGGCGGCGTAGTCGGCGATGTTGTAGATGTCGGTGTCGGTGAGGTAGGCGGCCTTGATGCGGCGGGGAACGCCGCCTTCGGCCAGGAGGTAGGCCGCGCCCTGGTTAGTTGGGGAGATGTCGGAGGCGGTGTAGCCCTGCTCGGCCCAGCCCTGACCGAGGATGATGTTCGAGCTGTTCAGCGAGGTGCAGCGGAACGCGGCCCGGTAGCCGAACAGGTCCCGCAATGAGGCGGGGATGATGTCCCACGACGGCCGTTGAGTCGCGGCGACAACAGGCATGCCGCAGGCCCGACCGAGGGAGACGAGCCCTCGCAGGAGGGTGGAGAACTCCTCCTGTTGCTGCTTGGTGCCGAGCACGGTGGAGAACATGGCGAGTTCGTCGATGATGGTGACGATGACGGACATGCCGTCGCCGTCGGCGAGCTTGCGGCGCCGGTTGGCAAGGAGCCAGGCGTAGCGGTTGGTGGCCACGACCAGGAGGCGGCGTAGCACGTCGATGCTCTGGTCGATGTCGGGGCCGATGAAGGCGTCGGCGAGGTCGCGCCAGGGGCCGAGTTCGACGAGTTTGGCGTCGAAGAGCACGAGGCGGGTGTTGTCGCACAGGGCGGCGTGACCGCAGATGTTGTTGATCAGGCCGGACTTACCGCCGCCGGGTTCGCCTGCGGTGAGCAGGTTGCGGTAGATGACGTCCAGGTAGACGGGTTGGCCGAACTCGTCGATTCCGATGAAGATCGGGTCGAACATCGACAGGCCAGGACCCACCGGCACCGCCTCAGCGGTGGTGGGAGTCGTGGTGGTCATGGGTGCCCTCCTGGGCGTTGTGGGCGCGAGGAGCCACAGGAACGAGCCGAAGTCGACTCCTCGCGTCCCGGGTGGGTGTGGGTCAGATCCAGTCGGAGGTGTCGTCGTCCGGCACGGACGACGACGAAGCCGCGGGCTTGCTGCCGTTGGCGGTGGCGGCCGGCTTCTTCGCCGGCTTGCCCTGGGTCGGGAGGGTGATCGTCGGAGCGTCGATGTCCGGCAGGTCCAGGGCGGTGGGGACCGTCAGCGGCGACGCCGAGACGGGGGCGGTCGGGTCGATCACGTCCACCAGGGGGGAACCGACGTGGGCGGTCAGCACCTCGCGGCGTTTGATGTCGAACCGCAGGTAGGCGGCGTTGTTCTCCGAGGCGCGCTCGATGAGCACGGTGGAGGCGTGGCAGGTGACCGCGATCTTGTCGAGGCGGCCTTCCAGGTCCTTGGCGGACAGGCCAGGGCGCAGGTAGACCCACACTCGTTCGCCGACGGGGGTGGGGCGTGCCCAGAGGATCAGCGGCAGGCTGCCGGACTGGTTGGCGATGATGAACTGCGCGAAGCACACGCGCAGGCGGTGCCGGACGATCAGGCACCAGGTCCAGGCTTTGACCTGGCGGCGAATCGGACGGATGGCGGCGGGGACGCCGACGACCAGGGCGACCACGAGCAGGGTCACCAGGGTTGGAGTGTGGTTGGCCAGCTGCACCCACGCGGTGAGCAGAAGGACACCGAGGATGGTTTCCGGGGTCCACCACCACAGCAGCCGGATCACCGGCCACACGCGGACGAGCACCCAGACGAGCCCGCCGGTCGGTACGCCGATGAACGCGCCGACGAAGACGGCGAGGATCGGGTGGATGTAGGAAGCGGCCACCACGGCCGACAGAAGGCCGACGATGACCGCCGTCAGGATGAACGCCATCTTGGCGTTGCGTGCTGAGGAACGGTGGACCTTGGCCTCGATGACCGTCACCGTTCCGGTTGACCTGCCGCCGAAGCGGCGGGGGCTAGACTTGGACACGACGAGTCCTCCCAAGTGCAAGTTGGGTTGGGATGAGTTGGAAGGCACGGGGTCGGGTGATGTAGGAGTCAGACCGACCCCGCGCCAGCTCTTACGGGGATGCCACCACCACAGGTGATGACCAGGTACGGGAATGTAGGAGTCAGAAGCACTCCCGGACCCATGGTGTGGATGGGAACAGCGGACCATCAGGCCGCTTCGCGAGCCACAGACACCAGCGGCTCACACAGCACAGCGGTGCGAGGGACCTACTTGCCGGCCGGAGAACCAGTCTTCGGCTTCAGCGAGACCGCCCGGAACGCGACGCCGTTGCGCCCGTTGGTCGCCCACGGAATGGCCTCCAACTGCTCGACGGCCAGGAAGTCGCCCACCTTCACGCTCGGCTTCTCACCCGCCGTGGTGATGGTGATGACCTCCCCGCCGTTCTCGTCGAGCACGAAGACCTGGGTGGACCACATGAGCCGGCCCGTGTTCTTCTCGGACTTCTGATTGCCGTTCTGGTCGTTCTTCGGCTCCGGGTCCTTCGACGCCGTCACCTGCTTGCTCGTGGTGTCCACGTACAGCTTCAAGGCTGTCTCCTTCTGCTGGGGCACCGTTCATCGGTGCACTCCGTCGTCATCATGTCTTCATGAAGACGTGTAGACAACGTACGACGGTGGATGTCTCGCGTCAAGACTTCATGAAGACCTAAACTCGGTGGTGACGCGAAGGAGTGTGAAGCCGTGGCTAAATGGGAGCGAATCGCCGCAGACTGGCGGGAAAAAATCCATTCGGGCGAGCTGGCACCGGAATTCAAGCTGCCGAACGAACAGACGTTGAAGGCCGACTACGAGGTCAGCCTTCCGGTTGTGCGGCAAGCCCTGGACGCACTAGAGGCCGAAGGGCTGGTAGATCGTCGCCACGGACGAGGCACGTTCGTTCGGGCACCACGTCAGCGTGTGCGGCGATCGCCAGAGCGGTACCAATGGGAGAAGGACCGAGCACGGCTACCCGAGTCCCAGAGACGTCGCACGGGCGCGACGGAACGCGACACGGGACTGACCATGCAGGACCTTGAGTTCTCGGCGGAGTACCGAACAGTTCCCGCGACCGTCGAGCTGGGTCGACTGTTCAGTGTCCCGGTAGGTGCCAAGATGCTTGAGCGCGTCTATCGAACAGGTTCACGACGAGAGCACGCGCCATTGAGCCTGAACAACTCCTACATGGTGTACGACGTCGTTGCCGAGAATCCAGCGCTCCTTGATGCTCACAACGAGCCGTGGCCGGGCGGAACGCAGAACCAGCTCCTCAGCATCGGGATCGAGCTAGATCGGATCGTTGACGAGATCACTGCGCGACCTCCGGGGCCGGAGGAAGCCGAGGCGTTGAATCTGCCGCCGGGGGTCTCAGTGCTGATCCTCCGAAAGATTTCTATCGACACGCGCGACTGCGTGGTCGAGGTGTCGAACGTCGTCCTTCCAGGTGACCGAACTGAGTTCGTTTACACAACGAAGCTGGCGAGGTGGTCGGAATGAGAAGGCTGATCTCCGTAGTCACCCCGGTCCACGCGCCGAGCATCCCCTACCTTGCGGACTCCTACGAGTCGCTGCGGGCACAGGAGATGCCCGACGGTTGGAACTGGGAATGGCTCGTTCAGGAGGATGGCCGCACCGGAGATGTCGAGGCCGCTCTACCCCAAGACTCACGCGTCCTGGGCGCGACCGGCAAAGCGGGCGGCCCCGGAGTCGCCCGCAACATGGCGATGGCGCGGAGCCAGGGCTCACTACTGCGGGTCCTAGATGCCGATGACCAGCTCACACCCGGCGCCCTCGCACGCGAGATCGAGGTTCTTAGCTCTCGCCCTGACATTGGCTGGACAACATCAAGCGTCCTTGACCTGATGCCTGACGGGTCAACGGTCAGTTGGCAGCATGCCGACCCGGCGGAAGGCAGACTCGACCGGGCCGAGGTGCTGTCCTACTTTCACAACAACGGCTACCGGCTACCTGTGCACCCAGCAACGCTGTGCATCCGACGAGAACTCGCGCTTGCCCTCGGCGGCTGGATGGCGCTACCCGGCGGCGAGGACACCGGACTACTACTCGCAGCCTCAGTAGTCGCCGACGGGTACTTCATTGACGAACCAGGGTTGCTGTACCGAAAGCACCCCGACCAGATCACCGCACAGGCCGACTGGACTGCAACCGCGGAGTGGCAGCTCCGCATGCAGCTCATCGAGTCCCGGGCGATCGCGCTACGAGCCCTCCTTCTTTCGACCAACGCCTGACCCGGGCAACCGGCGGCGGTCGTCACCCGGAGGGCCGGCCGGACTGCCGGCGATGTCGGGCTCCAGTTGATGTGTTACGGATTGCGCTCAGTTGATCCGTTACCCATCCGGCTAGACGATCTTCGCCTCAGCGGGTGGACATCGAGCCGCCGGAGGGCCGCCGTGCAGGATGCCGTAGCCGGGTCCGGGTGCTACGCCGCGAACAAGCGCACCCGGACGCCCGGAACGGGAATGTCCCGGCCGTCTTGCAGCTCCGCCTGCACGCCGTTGTACCAGAGCCAGTGCCGGCTCCATGGCCGGTCGGCGGGACCGAACTCGTCCGGGTACCGGTCGCCGACCATCAGCTCGCCGATATCGAGGAACGACATCAGGCCGCGCCTACCGGCCTGGCGTAGCGGTTCCGGTACGTCCAGCAGCCGGAATCCGACATCGGCGTTGTCCTCGCTGAGCGGTTCCTCGAAGTAGCGCCAATCGTCGTCGAGGAACCCGGACAGAGCCATTTCGCCGCGCGGGTTCGCCTCGGCGAGCACCCAGGCGGTCCCGTCGAACAGGTCGAAGGTGAACGCGTCACACCCGGCCGCGACCGCCAGGTCGACAAGCCGGGGGCGGTCGGCTCCGGGGCGGCGGGTGCCGAGCAACGCGTGCGGGAGGGTCATCACCATGGTCCACTCGCCGGCGCCGGGTATCAGCGCCATCGTCCACAGCGGTTGGACGTACGACGGTCCGGGCCGCCATGTGTCGTGCCCTGGCGGCGTGCCCGGCGGAAGCGGCGCGTATCCCTCGCCGGCGCATAGCGCGGTGACCGCGCGCTCGGCGTGGTCAAGGTCGGCGGTGCGCAGGTAGGTGATCGTGCTCCACTCACCCATGTGGGAACTCCAATCAGGACCGGAGCTGGCGCCCGCCGAAGGCGCCACCTTACCGGGCCCGGACCGCAGGTAGTCATCAGACTCCGGAGTCACCCGTCAAGCGAAGCCACCGGGTAACGCATCAAGCGGAGTACGACACCGGACTGCCGGCGATGTCGAGTCTCAGGACGTCCTGACAGATCAGTCTCAGGACGTGGGTGACACGTCCGGCTAGGCGGGTGGTGACGGCGGCTCGGGTGGGCGTCCTCGGGCGCGGGCTGCATCGGATACGGCGATGCCGGCCAGGACGAGGGCAGCGGCGGCCGCGACCACCAGCGGCGGTAGAAAGATCATCGTCGGTGATAGGGCGGCGAGAACCCCGATACCGATCAGCCGGCTGGGGGACACCCGGCTGAACACTCCGTACTCGAAGAGGGCGCGTCCGGCCAGGAACAGCGCAGGTCCGCCGAGGATGACGGCGGTCAGGGCCGGGTAGGTGTGCCCGAACGGGTGCTCGATGACAAGCTCGTCGCCGACGGCGATGGCGATGATGCCGGCGACCATCACCAGGTGGGCGAGTACCGCCGAGACGGCAACGCGGACCGGGTCGGCGGCCGCTGCGATTGCTTCCGCCAGCAGCTGCCCGGCGCGGTGGATGTAGATCCGCCACAGCAGCGCGGTGATGGCGAACGCCACCGCCGCCGCGGCGGTGCTGTCGGCCCCGAACCCGCTGCCGCTGTAGGCCAGCCCAGTGACCAGGATCAGCTCGCCGAGCGCGATGATGAACAGCTGCCGGAAGCGCTCGGCAAGGTGCTCGCCAGAGATCGCGAAGTCCGCCGCACTCGATCGGCCCAGCCATGGTGTGGGGAAGCCGAGCGCGGTTGCCCCGTAATCCACGGCCACCCCCAGGGTCCACAGCACGATCCGCCCCGTGTCCTCAGCGACGGCGCCCGCGATCCACGGCACCGCGGACACACCGCTCCAAAAGAAAAGTCGCGCAAACAGGCGCTGCGTCTCGTGGCCCGACAGGATGAGCACCAGGAAAACGTTGCGACCGACCTCGACGGCGACCCACACGCCTGCGAAGACCACGCCTCGCTCGCCGAACGCCTCAGGCGCCGCCGCCGCCATCACCAGCGTGCCGAACATGGTCGCAATGACCAGCACCTGCACCGGCGGTTGCTGCGGGTCCAGCCGGTCGGTGAGCCCGGCGGTACGGGTCCAGACCTGCCACAGGGCAAGCAGCAACACCAGCGTCTGAAGGGCGCTGCTCCAGGTCAGATGCTCCACCAGATTCTGCGAGAGCTTTGCGAGCGCGAAGACGAACACCAGGTCGAAGAACAACTCCAGGAACCCCGCCCGCGGTTCCTCGGGCCTCCGCAGCAGCTCTCCGGCCCTACTCCTGGTCATTGTCTCGCCCCGCTTCTGCCGCTTTTTTCGGCCGCTGAAGCATTCGTACCAGCCAGCAGCGCTGGCGGATACGGATGTCCTGCCGTTGCCTGGAGGCGGGCGGCCGCGTTGCCCCGACGGGCGACGGTGAAGCTCGGTGAATTCCCTCCAGCCTGATCGGCTTGTAGAGCTCTGCCCAGGCCGTCCGGCCGGCGCTACAGGACGGCGGAATGTCACCCAGGTCCTGATACCGATGTGTCACGGCGGTCCTGAGACCGGACACCGGACTGCCGGCGATGTTGTGCAAAGTTTCTGTACGTCTTCAAGGCGGCCCGTAACGGGCCGCACGCGCCGCCGCCTGGACGCGCGCCGGCCGCTGCCGCTGTCGCTCTGCGGCCGTCCCGCCTGACGCCCGGCGGCTGGCGCGGACAGCGGGGAAGCCCGGAGAGCCGCCGCAGAACGACAGACTGTTCACCGGTGAAATGGTAAGCCGGCAGCCGGCCGGGCCGCACGGCCGAGGCCCGCGCGGCGTGCGGGAGCGGACGCCAGCCGCAAAGGCGAGCTGGCGGCGGTCGCGGGGTTGCGGTCACGGCGCCTCCGGCGGGGGCGCTCCGGCTCCGGGATGGCGGGGCTCCTTCGGCGGGTGCCGGGTCCGTGGGTGGTTGCGGTAGGTCATCCCGTCTGCCATCGCCCTGGGCAAGCCGAGCAGACCACCGCCCGACCCGCCAGCGCCCGAACGTCCCGTCAAGGTCCGCTTGGCGTGGCGGGCCGGGCGGCGGACCGCTCCCCAAGAGGGCGGGTCGATGGCAGACGGGATGTCATCTCACCGGGCGTCTTCGATTCCAGCAGCGCAAAGCCGCCATCGCAGAAAGATCTGCTTCGGGCGAGGCCCTCGTACAGCGCGACCTTCCAGTAGTGTCGGCCCAGCTTGCGTTCGATTCCCCTGCCTATCCTCCTTGCTTCACGAGCAACGCCATCCGCTCCGCCGGAAGCGAAGGCGGCCGGGAATGCATCGTAGCGTTCTAGCAACTCTGACACTGACGCCTTCGGATAAAGCTTTCCAAGGCGGAGCCTATCGAATTGGTATCGCGCATTCTGGTATACGCTGCCCGAAAGTGCGTCATTGACAAAGAAAGAGATTACGACACCCCTCTCGACAGTTGCTTGGGATGTCAGTAACGAAACCTCCTGAGGGATCTCATCGTAGTAGGCGTGGAAGAACCGCGCACCGTCCTGCGATCCCGTTAATGTCGACTTGTAGCGGTTGCAGTCGGGGCAGACGGGTATCAAATTGATGCTGAGTAGCGAGAACTCCGGATACTTATTTTTGGGCAGGAAGTGGTCGATGGTAGTGGGCGTAACGCGGCCGCACATTGGGCAAAGATCGTACGGAGCCGCGGCGAATGCCTGCTCGCTTATCTCTCCTAGACACTTACCCGAATAGGTCAGGCCGTACATGCCTTGGAGAGCTCGGGCCCGGGTCCGGTCGTCGGTGATGGCTGTGATCAGGTGAGGTACGCCGCCTACTTCGTCGTACTTCCGGTAGGCCTCGAATACTTTGTCCTGCAAATACGCCAGGATGAACTGGTCCTCGCTGGGTCGCTTCGAAAGTGCAAGCCGGTAATCAGCCTCACTGTCACGAGTAGGCTTTGGCATCGAAAATATCATTATTCGCGCCCCTGCTTGATATTGAGTACGTACGATCGAGCCTGCGTGCTCATATCAAAGTCAAAAAGCTCATCAATCTCGTCCAACGACAAATCTTCGGCCAAATCCTCCAAAACCGCGTGATAGTCGGTTTTAGTGCTGTCGAGGTGAAAAACGTTGCTCGTTAGATAGCCGACATTCTCGCCAAACGTTTCAGCGAGGGGCTCCCTGACCATAGTCCGGCTGCCGTAGCGCTGCAGTATGCGGACGAACCGCTTAGGTATCTCTTGTAGGACGACAGCTGAGTGTGTCGAGATTATCGAGTAAGAGTCGAACTCTTGAAGCACCCGATTCAACGCCCGGATCAATGCGGCCAGTAGGGACGGGTGCAGGTGGGATTCCGGCTCATCGATCAGAACAAGAGAGCGGGGTTCGATCCGTCCAATGATTTGGACGAGTATGTTGATGACAATCTTGTGGCCGGTACTCAGGCGATCGAACCGTACGAACCAGTCGGTACCCGTTCCAGTTAGCTGAGGGTTGAGGCCCAGCCGACCAATAGACGGTTCATCTGAAATGATCGAGAGAACCTGTCGCAGGACCGGCCGCCGCTTGCCCGACATCGCTAGGTACAGCGCTTGTGAAAACTCCGAACCAATTTCGTCTATGTTCTTGAGCTCGCGAGGCGAGTCCGTATCAATCCTCTGATTATCGGCGCGTCTGCGGAGGCCGCAATACGCGTACCCTCCGACTTCGCCGCTCTCTTCGAGCTTCTGATGCGCAAGCCGGGACTCCTCGCCGCGCCAGAAGGAATCGGGCAGAGCAAAGGTGTCGAACGCGCTGTACGAGATTGCTATGACCTTCCCGAAGCGAAGCTCATCCTCTGAACTGATGCGGCCTACCTTGTCTGCCAACTCTGCGCGCTGTTGCAGGTCTCCAGAGGCAATGCGCGCGATATTAGCAAGTAATTGCGTCTTGCCGGTCCCGTTATAGCCAATGATCGCGTTTATTCTGTCAGGAAGGCGGTCCAGCCCGCTGAAAGAAAAATCGATGTTAAACCAATCTCCTCCTACTGTCGTCTCGAAAGTAAAGGTAGTAGCCGTTGAAGGTGAAGGCCGGGCCTGCGTACGGAACAGGGCTTTCGCGTCCTCTAGGGCTCTGGCTGCCGTTCCCGTTCTGAGTAGAGAGGTGCGCAGGCCTTCTTCGCCTCTGAAGCTCGCTTCGACTTTGGGATTGAAGACAATGTCCCGCAGTCCCGTCAGAATCGATCGATAGACCGCTTGGGGTAAAAGCTTGAGTGTCTGGTAATAGGAGTGGCTCTGTCCAAGTGAACAGTAAATGTCGGCCAAGTGGGTGAAGGGGACTACCGGAAGCTCCGTAGGTCCTTCCGTTTGGCCGCGCCTGAGAATCTTTACGGCCCCGACGTTGATCGCTCTACCGGGTTCTAGTTGGACGATCAGCTCGAAGGAGGTCTTTAGACCGAAGTCGTCCCAGTAATCGCGGGTGAGATACGCGTGGGGGAAGCTGTTGATAGACCAGGGCTCAAGCTCAGGGTCCACTACAACGATGGGAACCGCTTGAGGGCTGGCCCTCCGAGGCTGAGCAGGTACAGGGCCAGCCTGGGAAATGCCCGTCTCATAAGTCTGAACGCTGACGCCGTATTCTAAGCCGGAGAAAGCCATCAACAGTAGAGGTGACGGCTCTTCTCTCGGCACGAGTGCGAGAAGGAACTGCCACTTGTCATCTCTCAGCAGGAAGACGAGGACTTCGACTCCAGAGCGCTTTGAGCAGTAGCGCCGCAGGGCTTCAATCGTTCGCTCCACAGGCTCCGTGGACGGCGGGTCGATCAACGCCACTAGGACGATGGCGGACCGAGAACGATCAGATTGGTTGAACCGAACTGAGGTATTGGCCGCTTTTGAGATGTAAGCGGCGTAGAGGTCTCTCGGGTCAATGGCCAGTGTCTCGGCTAGGAGACGCTCAAGCCCTCGATACTTGGCGATGCTTGGAGCAGCGTGATTTACGCTGGACAGCAAGCCAGCGACGCGCGTTTCAACTGTGTCGGGGAGGCCGCGGGGATCTACCACGTCAGGCAGACTACTTCGGGTTCGCCTTGCGCTGGGGGAGGCCAAACGGCTGGACAATCTCACGGTGCCTGCCGCCACCTCGTTGGGCACGCGCCGTCGCGCCCAGGCGAAGACCGAGTCGTACTAGTTTGTCAACCGGGCGATCGTTCTGAAGCAGTGGACGTGGTCGCTGTGCGCAGGCGGGCCGCATCTCGGCGACTCCCACGTCATCGCCGTTGGGATGGAGACCCAAGATGGTCACGCCGAAGCCATCGAGCCCAACCACGCAGACCGCCGTCGTGCGACTGGTTGACTTTTTTAAGCAGTCAGACCGCCACGGATAGGGGATCGGTAGCGGCGATGTCGACATGCTCGGCGATGTCAACGCGGAAGCCCGGATAACGCCCTAGGTTGCCTTCCTGTAGGCGTCGCCAGAACCCGCTCGCCGCCCGGTGTGACAGCGGCCGTGCCTTGTCCAAGTCGAGAAGATCCCGGAGGTGCGTGTACGGCGCCAGTCGGGGGAACTCTGAGACATCCACCGTCCAGACCTTCTCGCCTTCGCCCCAGGCGGCAGTGGGCCACGCGCCCTTGCGAGCCCACTCCCTTGAGGGACGGTCGAACACTCCTGGCGAAACGATGCGCTCTGCGGCCCACTGCGCGACGCCGACGGTGACTGCGTTTCCGACAAGCTTCCATCGGGGTCCGTTGCGGCGTCCTAGATCTGCAGGCAAGGTCCATCCGCGTTCGAAGCCCTGCAACGCTTCGCCGTCTTCGACGCAGGGAATCACGACCTTGCGCCCCGGTTGCTCGTCTCGTAACCACACGGCGGGTGGCGATGGAATCCCTACGGTAGAGCCACCCTTGAACGTGGGTGTGGCATCCCTAGCCCAGCCAAGGCCGCCGCGCCCCTCGGTCCAGTAAAACCCGAACGCGTCATCATGTAGGGCCTCCTCGTCCAGGCCACCGCTGTCGTCGGCGAACAGGACCGCTCGCGGGTCCTCGGTGCGCGAGGCGAGCAGCAGTACGCGGCGACGCCGCTGCGGTACGCCGGTAAAGCGGGAGTCGATTACGCGGTAAGCCCAACGGTAACCCAGGTTGTTGAGTTCCTTCACCAGGTAGGCCATGGCTTCGCCACGGTCGAGGGCGAGCATGTTGGGTACGTTCTCGATGAGTAGCCACGGCAGCTGGTCACCACGATCCTCGGCCAGCCGTAGCACCTCAAACAGATGAGCGACCAGTCCCGACTCTTGACCGCGGATCCCCGCTGTCCTGCCGGCCTGGGACAGGTCCGTGCACGGGAAGCCGGCTGCGACCAGGTCCAACTGTGCCGGAAGATCCCGTAGTGTGGCGACGTCTGCGTGCATCTCCACGTCTGGGAAGCGCGCCTCTAGCACCTGCTGCGCCGGTCCCCAGGACTCACAGAGCAGGACCGTTTCAAGCTGATCCCCAAGCGCGCGCCGGAAGCCGGTCTCGATTCCACCGATGCCTGCGAACAGACCAGCAACCCGGAACGAGCCGGTCACAGTCATCCTCCTTAACTCCTGCAATCCACCGACGATACAAAGGATCACCGAAAAACTCGAGACACCATGCCTACTTGTGGCAGGCCTCCCATGATCACCCAGATCGCAGGTGAGCGAGGACGAGGACCGCGACGGCCAGCACGCCGCGACCGATTCGTAATGCGTCGGTCAGCAGGTGGCACATCTCTGCTGTCCGGCAGGCGCATCGGCTGCTCCCGGCCACAACCAACCGCAGGACGTTGCGACGCAACAGCCGGCGCAACCCTAACCGCTCTGCTGGTCCGTCCTTGGTCCAGGCTACGGCCACGTTCCAGCCGGGGCTGGAGGCAGCGACGAGGCTGGAAGCTCCTAGAGCCAGGTCGGTACGAAGCAGTAGGGGACACTTAGTGCCAGGTGCGCAGCAGAGGTGCTCGGCACCGACCGGCACAGGCCTACAACATTTGTCCATCTCCCCCGGCGGGGGTCGGGACCCTAGGCCGCCAGGCTGAAACTGAAGAGACCCGCACGTCGCCCGAACGCAGGCAAACAGCGAACCGAACAGCCGACCCAACCAAGCCTGACCAGCGGCACACGTGCGCCGCTCTTCACCGGCAGACTGCCGCAGTGAACATCGACTACAACCTGGCCTTCGCAGGCCTGTCCGCAGTCGCCACCATCGCGGGCGCGGGCGCCGGATACCTCGCCTGGCGGGCGGCGCGATCAGCCAGCGAAGCAGCACACACGTCAGCCCGGGTCGCGTCGGACTCCGATCGCGACCGGCGCTGGTCAGCCCTGCTACCGCAGTTCACATTCACCTGTGTCGCCGGGCAAAACAACGCACGCGCCGATCTGCGAATCCGGCTGGACGGCCCGTACACGCTCGAACGTATCGACCGGGTCACCGTCAGCATCCGCGATGACCGACCCGACCGCGGCCGGCATTTGCTCGCCGGCGGGCCCACGGCGGAGCAGGTTGCCAACCAGGTGTGGGGGCCGTACCGGTTCAACACGAACGTGGAGAACGTCGACAAGCCGCACGGTCGACGAGTCGCATTCCCCGACGGAGTAACGGTCGGCGAGGACCTGGTCTGCTCCCTGGAGGAGACGCTGATTCCAGCTTGGAGCGAGAGCCGAAGTCCCAACTGGTGGCGCGATGAATACTCGGGCAAGCCGGTGCGACTAATGATCGAGTGCGAGCGCGATGGGCTCCCACCGTGGCGCATTCCGGCCGACGTGGAGGTGCTCCTCCCACCTTCTGCACGCAGCGCCCTGGTTTGAGGAACGGTCGACCCGGCGGTCCACAAGGGCGCTGCCGATGGGCCTATGCTGCCCGCGTGGCACACGCTGATGTAACGCTAGGGTTCACCGTCGAGGGCCCGGAGGGCCTTCCCAGCCCGAGGCAGCCACAGGAGTTGCCCGGCTTGCAGCGGGCCTGCCAAGCCATACTCGGTCTTGCGTCCTGCTACTCCAAGGACTCGACGCCTGAGATGGCGGAGCGGGACGCACGGACCAGGCAGATAGCTGAAGCCCTACGGAAGTTCGTCGTACCGCTCGCTGAAGAACTAGGGCTCGGTGGCCTTGATCTCCAAGTTCAGACCGGCGGGCGGCAATCGAACTACAGCCCCGTTCCATGGGTTCGCCTGTACTCGAAGCGGCACTCTCCAACCGCCATGGAGGGCTTTTACCTGGTCTACCTCTTCGCTGCGGACGGATCTCGGTTTTATCTCTCATTGAACCAAGGCACCAGCGAGTACCGCTCGGGCGCCATGAGACCTGTCAACGACAGGAGGGTTCTCTTATCACGGGCGTCGGAGGCTCGCTGCCGGTTGGAAGACTACGGCGAGGCCTTACCCGAGAGGGCTTCTAGGCTAGAGATTGACTTGGCCTGGTCTGGCCTCACCTCCGTCGGCCGCGAAAGCAAGATCCGTATCCGCAACTACGAGGACGGGAACATCGCGGCCAGCCTGTACGAGTCTGGCCAGATCCCCATTGACAGCCAGCTGTTCGATGACGTCGCCGCGATGCTGCCCCTGCTCGCATGCCTCTATGGCTCCATTGCCATGCCAGAGACGCTGGACGAGACGTCAGAAGGATTGGGCGCATCCGGCGACGAGGTCGTAAAGACAGCAAGGCGAGCCCTCGGGCGGGCACAAGGCAGACAGCTTGACCCGCTCGCGCGGAGAGCTATCGAAGTGCACGCCGAGAACGTCGCCGAAGCTTACCTTCGAAAGCGAGATTGGACTGTCAAGAGGGTTGGGCCACTCAACCGCGGCTACGACCTCGAATGCTCGCACCCAGACGGCCGTCAACTGCACGTCGAGGTAAAGGGCACTCAGTCGCTCGGGGAGGAAGTAGTCCTCACCCGGAACGAAGTACGCCACAACCAACTGACAGACGGCTGCGACGCCGAACATGCGCTCTTCGTCGTGGCCAACATCCAACTGCGGCGCTCCCCGGCCGTCGAAGCCTTTGGGGGAGTGGATCGGTGCATCTGGCCTTGGACGATCGATAACGAAGCGCTTACCCCAACCGAGTACGCTTACCGGCCCCCGGCTGTCCACGAGCCAGAGTAGGGGAGCTAGACGAGGCTGGAACTGCCCACGAGCGAGACGGCTGCGCCAGGCGCACTCAGCATTAGCGTGCTGCTGAACGACGTCGGGCGGAAGGGCGAGTTGCGGCCGTGTGCGGCCGCACGGGACGGCGTCCGTTGGCACATGCTGACAAGCGGGAGCAGGCCCCCCCGGCGCGGGGGTAGATCGGGGTCGCCGGCGCAACGGCTGTCGACACCAACGCTGACAGCAACAGCATCCGACGGCCGCATGCCGACGAGCGCCGGCACGGGTGCCGGTCGGAGCCTGCGACCGTTCTCGGACGGGCGCCAATGCGGTAGGCAGGGCTTGTGAGCGAGGAGTCAGGGCCCAGCCCCCAGTCAGCGACAAGTCAGCAACCAGCGCGCGACTCGACGATGCCGGGCCGGAAGGACCGAGGCAGCCGACGTGCCTGACCGCACGGGACGGCCTCTGCTGACACAGGTTGACAAGCGCGATCAGGCTCCCCCCGACGGGGGTCATGAACGACGGGTCGGAGACGCCCGAGCCGTTGCGGCGGGTCACCACAGCTCATCGAGGGCCGCGATCTGCTTGCGGAGGGTTCGGGCGTCCTGCGGCGGCAGGACGGCAACGGCGACGTCCAGGATCCAGCGCAACTCGGGCGGGTTCGGACAGCACTCCATCACTCCGCAGCCGGCATTCGGGTCCCACAAGCGATGCCAGGGGTGGCGCATGAACCATGACCAGGTCCGCAGTGCATCAGACACGGCCTGGTTCCAGAGGCGGGTGCGTTCGAGGTAGGCGATGGCTTTCAAGCCGCGGGCCGAGAGCCCGGGGATGACGGAGGTTGACTCGTCAAGCGGTCGCCGGTAGATGGAGTCGGCACGCAGTTGTGCGGGGCGCCTACGCGGCATTGCCCTTTCGTGGAGTCGACATGCCGATCATCGTTGCACACCCGCGTTCGGCTCACCTTCCGGGACAACTACGCGCGAGCCCTCAAGATCAGGCCGTCTCCAGGCCGTCTGAGGTGAACCAGCAGTGCCCACCGATGACCCTCGATGACGCGTCCCGGCCCAGGTCACAGGACGTCTCGTCCGGTTTGATCGACTACGCCTCGGCCCGCGATCAATACCGCTGGAAGTAGAGGCCCCGACTGTACGGCGATCAGGTCCGCGTTCCGTAGCCGTCTTCGGTGACGTCTGGCACAGTCGCCGTTGTGATCGACTGGCCGAGGACCCGGGCTGCGCTGAGCTGGACGGTGTTGGCATACGCGTTCGTTGGTCTTGCCACTGCGCCGCTGGCGGCGGTACCTAGGCCCGCACACCCGGTCCCGTGCGAGGAGATCACCGGGGATCCAGCTTGGTTGGTCTGGGTGTTCCGCGAGACCGTGTGGCTCTCCCTCGCGTTCTCGCTGCCCCTGGCCGCCGTGGTGACGGCCGTGTTCGTTTGGCGAACTGGGCTGTCCAGCAAAGGCGCGGCAGCCCTCGGCGTCGGTGTCGGCCTCGTGCTGGCGGCAGCCACCGTCGGCTATTCCATAGCGGGCGCTACCTGCGGGTACGACCTGGAGCAGGTCCACCCGTGACAGCGGAGAGCGTGGGCGGCGTTGATCCGTGACCACGACGGAGATCACGAGCCGGCGAGCTGACTCGGCGACGGCTCCCGTGACCTGTCGGGTCAGTGAGTTGTCGGCTCCGGGCGGGCACCGTGGCCGGTCGGGCGCCGGGACCAGCACTGCGGGCGCTGCCGGATGGCGAGCTCCAGTGCCTGATGGTCGGACTCGATCATTTCCCGGGCTATTCGACGCGCCATCTCCAGGCGGTCGGTCTGCCTGTCAAGATCCGTCGGGCCGGCGCCAGCCATATCGAACTCCTTGTCAGCGTTCGAACTAGTCGCATCATCCGTCAGGCCGGGGGCTGTCACCATTCCCCGATCGGCGGAATCCAACCGCCGTACGGCTCTGTGCGCCGTACCCCTGTTGCGCCGATGGTAGCGGTGTCCGCGCCACCCCATCCGGAACTGCGGAAACTGTTCGCGGCATGTGGCGCGGTCAATGTCGATGACCCCGGCCCGGTTGCCGTCGGTCGGTACATTGCACGGTGCGCTGTCGTGGGGCGCGACATGTCCGGTGAGGGATCTTCGCAACAGGAGGACCGCCGTGCAGCAACCGAGGAACACCGACCCGCTGTTCGTCGCCGTCGAATCCGAACTGATCACCCGAGCGGACGTCGCCGGGCTCGTCGCAGGGCGGCTGGCTGCCGTCCGGGTGCCGGGCCTGCTCTCCCCGGCCCGCTGTCACGCGATCACCGCCGCCCTCGCCGCCGCCCCGATGGACCGCTACGAGGAGAGCCGGGTGTTTCCGGTCGTCGCCAAGTTCGGCCCGGCCATCAACGACCACCGCGATGCCGGTGACCTGCGTGAGGACTACTGGGATGCGGCCCGCGCGGCCGAGAAGACCTGGTCCACGCTGGGCCTGTCGGACGCGCCGCGGGAGCTGTGTCTGGCCGCGTTCCGGGCCGCCTGGCCGGACGTCGCACCCGGGCGGCGGCAGCGGCGGGAGATGCACGTCGGCATCGTCCGCGAGATCAACGCCGGCCTCCAGGTGCACTTCGACGACGCCGTCCGGGAGTACGCCGGCCGACTGCTCGACACCGATGTGGTGGCCCAGTTGGCCTTCAACATCTACGTCCGCGTGCCGCCGGCCGGCGGTGAGACCGTGCTGTGGCGGCGGCGGTGGCAGCCGGACGACGAGGACCTGCGCGTGCCCGGCGGGTACGGCTATGACGAGTCGGTGACCGCCGACGCGCAGTCGTTGACGCTGCGACCCACGCTCGGCGAGGGCTTCCTGTTCGACCCGCGGCACTACCACACGGTGCGTCCCGCGACGGATGGCCGGCGGATCTCCATAGGATGTTTCGTCGGGCTCACCGACGACGGTCGACTGGCCCTCTGGTCGTAGCGAAGGGCGTTTTCCCATGGTGGACAGAAGCGACGTCGAGGCGGCTGCGGCGCTGGTCGAGGGGCGGGTCCGGGAAACCCCGGTGTTGACCATCGACGGTGCCGATCTGGGTGTGCCGGGGCAACTCAGCCTCAAGCTGGAGTTGCACCAGCACACCGGCTCGTTCAAGCCGCGCGGCGCGTTCAACCGGATGCTCCAGGGGTCGCTGCCCTCGGCGGGGGTGATCGCCGCCTCGGGTGGCAACCACGGCCTCGCCGTCGCGTACGCGGCCCGCTCGCTGGGCGTGCCGGCGGAGGTCTTCGTGCCGGTCACCGCCTCGCCGGTGAAGGTGCAGCGGCTGGCCGGGCTGGGCGCCCAGGTGCGGCAGGTTGGCCAGCACTACGCGGAGGCGTTGGCGGCGAGCACCCAGCGGGCCGAGGAGACCGGCGCGCTGGTCGTGCACGCGTACGACCAGCCGGAGGTGGTGGCCGGTCAGGGCACCGTCGGTCGGGAGCTGGAACGGCAGCTGGACGGGATCGACACCGTGCTGGTGGCGGTCGGCGGGGGCGGGCTGGTGTCCGGCATCGCCACCTGGTTCGACGGGTCGGTACGCGTCGTCGCCGTCGAGCCCGAGCAGATCCCCACCCTGCACTCCGCCCTCAAGGCCGGCCGGCCGGTCGACATCGAGGTGGGCGGCATCGCCACGGACTCGTTGGGCGCCCGTCGGATCGGCGAGATCGCCTTCGACACGGCCCGCCGGACGGGGGTGGTCTCCGTGCTGGTCCGCGACGAGGACCTGGTGCGGGCGCGCCGGCTGCTCTGGTCGGAGCTGCGGGTCGCCGCCGAGCTGGGCGGCGCCGCGGCGCTGGCCGCGCTGGTCGGTGGCGCGTACGTGCCGCAGGCGGGGGAGCGGGTGGCGTTGATCGTCTGCGGCGGCAACACCGACCCGAGCGACCTGGGCCCGGCCGCCCCGCACTGACCCCGACGCCCGCTGCGCCGAGCCCGCTGCCGGTCGCCGGTGCTCAGCGTCCGGCGGTGGGCCCGGCCGTGTCGTCGCCGTTGCGCAGGCGACGTAGCGCATGTTCCACCTGCAGAGTGTCCAGGTGGGTGTCTCCGAGCAGCCGCCGCCGGTCGGCCAGCAACTGCTCGTACGCCTCGATCGCCGGGTCGAGACGCCCGTCGAGCAGCAGGAGCGCGGCCAGGGTGGCCCGGATGGCGAGCACCTCGCTGCGGTCGGCGTGCCGAGGCTCGACGGTTGCCAGGGTGGCCCGCAGCTCCGTCTCCGCCTCGTCGAGCCGGCCCTGCTCCTGCATACAGCGGGCCAGCGTGTGCCGGGCCTGCCAGGTCTCCGGCTGGTTGAGCGGCCAGGTGCGGTACCGGACCTCCAGGATGGCGTGCAGCATCTCCTCGGCCTCGGCGGCCCGGCGTTGGGCGAGCACGGCCAGCGCGAGGCTGTGCCGCACCACCATGGTGTCCCAGTGCTCCGGACCGCGGACCTGGTCTTCGGCAATGACGATCTGCCGCAGCTCCAGCTCGGCCTCTGGCCACTGACGCTGCGCCATGATCGCCTTGGTCAGCTTGTGCCGGCTGGCCAGCGTGTCGGCGTCGTCGCTGCCGAGCACCCTGGTCCGGTCCGCGATCACGTCGCGGAGCACCCGCTCGGCCATCTCCGGCTGGTTCCGCTCCAGCCAGGTGCGGCCCAGCTCGTGCCGCAGCGCCAGTACCTGAGGCCGGTCGCGCTCGTGGTCGTACGCGGCACAACCGCGCACGATCGGGTCGAGGATGTCGAAGGCCGAGCCCGGCAGGCCGACCGCGATGAGGTAGCGGGCGGTGAGCCGGGCCAGCTCCAGCGCCCGGCGTACCGTCTCGGGGTCGTGTTTCTGCTGCTGCGGCACGAGGTATTCGCGGACCGCCTCGACCAGGTGCGGCACCAGCACGTCCCAGTTGGCCCAGACGGCCGAGTCGTCCGGGCTCTGCCCGTCGGTGGCGGCGAGCAGCAGCCTCATCACCAGCCCGTGGTACTCGGCGATCTGCTCGCGGACCTCGTCCCGGTCCCGGAACATCGCGTGCACCAGCGGGTGCAGCGACAGCACGTGTGCGAAGGCCGGGTCGGTGACGTCCTCCCGGACGTCGAAGTCGACCAGGGCGAGGTCCCCGATGCCCTCCAGCACCTTCACCCGCTGCCGACCGGTGAGCCCTTCGAACAGTGGCGACCCGGCCAGGATGGCCGGCTTGAGCACCACCTCGTAGGGCACCGGGGAGATGCTCAGGCAGGCCAGCACGTTGAGCAGTGGGCGGCTCTGCTGGAGCTGGCGGCGGGCCAGCAGGTCCAGTGAGATGTCGTCGACCTCGCGGACGATCTCCAGGCCGAGTGACTCGTCGAGGTCGATGTCGGCGGCGTCGCGCGGCGAGCGGAACCGGCGCTCCACCGCAGCCCGGTAGTCGGCGAAGGTGGTGATGGTGGAGGAGCCGCGCCAGACCGGGCTGGCGTTGACCGACCGGAGGTAGTTGCCGGCCGCGCGCAGGGCCAGCGGCAACCCGCCCAGCTCCCGGGCCAGCTCCCGGGCGTCGGCCAGGTCACCGGCCTGCGGGCCGGCCCGGTCGATCAGCACCTGCGCGCCGGCGTCGGCGTCGAGCGGGCGCACCTGGTGCAGAGTCGACCAGGTGCCCCAGGTGCTCCGGTTGCCGTCCCGGGTGGTCACCAGGACCATGCCGTCCTCTGCCTCCGGGCTGCGCAGCCAGCCGGTGCCGTCGGCGAGCACCCCGTCGGTGGGGCCGAGCGTGCCGGGCTCGTCCACGCTGTCGAAGATCAGCAGCCAGGGCTGCCCGGCCTGGTTGAGGTAGCGCCAGACCAGGTCCGTTGCGCTGATCATCCCGGCCCATGCCTGGTCGACCTGGGTTTCCGAGGCGCCGAGTTGGCTGACCACCTCGCGCATCCCCGAGTTGAGCCGGCCCGCCTGCACCCACCAGACGGTCCGTCCGTCCGAACGGGCACGGCGGGCGATCTCCAGGGCGACGTGGCTCTTACCGGAGCCGCCCATGCCGCAGAGGATGTGCACCGAGGCCCGGTCCCCGGCGATCTCCCGTTGCCGCATGATCTCGTCGATCAGGTCGTCCCGCCCGTGCAACGGGCAGTCCAGCCGCCCGAGCGGCGGGTCGACAGAGACCCGACTCGGCCGGTCGTAAGCCGGCCGGGGCACGCCGGCATCGTCGGGTGGAACGTCCGCAGTCAATGCGGTCCCCCTTCGGTGGCGAAATTGCGGCGGGGTAGGCGACAGAAAAGATCATGTCCAGCTGGTGGACAGTGGGAGGGATTGTCGCTCGCACCACGCCAACCGCAAGGATATCCACCACCGTACTGACTCGCACACTCTCCGTTTAGGTCACCCGCGTGACCGGAATCGGTGCCGCCATTTCCATTTCGCGATAGATTCGGGCCGATCCGCCGTACGGGACACTCGCCTGGCGCATCCACGATGGACGCATGAACTGGTCGCCACACCAGGCCGCCGTCGACTGGGGTTCCGTGCCGGACTGGTTTGGCGCGGTCGGCTCGATCGCCAGCGTCCTGTTCGTCTACCTTGGACTGCGCCGGGAGATCCGTGCCCGCCGGACCGACGAGCTGCGGGTCCGGGCCACCCAGGCCCGGCTGATCTCGGCGGTGGCCGAGATCCGGGGCAACTCGGTGCTCCGGGTGACCGTGGCCAACGAGAGCGACGCCCCGGTGCTGGACGTGACGGTGCTGCCGCGGCTCGTCCCGCCCGACGATCCGGAGGGCACGCCCACCGAGTTGGCCGCGGTGAAACAGGTGCGCCGGATACACGGTCGGGACAGTCACGAACTGTTCGTCACCGTGACGGCGGAGCATCGGTTGCGCGCGGCCGACACCGTTCTGGTGGATCTCACGTACACCGATCACGACGGAAACCGCTGGCGGCGCAGCGGCGCCGGCCAACCCGAACCGGCGAGCTGACCGGATATCGCCGGGCGGATCCGCAACGGCGCCATGCGGCATTTCCGATCGGTACGCACGGCCGGTGGCCCGCCGGAGAACTGGCTCCGCCGGACCACCGGCCCGTCCGTCACAGGGGATAGGTGCGGGCAACCGCCAGCATCTCGGAGCTGTGCGAGCCGACGACGCCGACGGCTGGCGGCCGGGGGCGGAAGCCGGGCAGCGCGTCCAGCCCGTCACTGGCGTCCATCGCCCGCAGCGCCACCTGCCCGGCGATCGGTCGCAGGGTCAGCGTGACCTCGATCCCCTCGGCCGGCGGGGCGTGGAAGACCAGCCCGAAGCCCCACCTGCCCGCGCGGGGCTCCACCGGCACCGACCGACCGGCCACCTCGGCCCGCAGCACGGTGGCGGTCGACGTGTCGACGTGCAGGGTGGCCAGCCGCGCCACCCGCTGCGGGGTGAGCCGCAGCCGCAGCGTGCGTTCGCCGCCCGCGACGCTGTCGGCCAGCACCTCCAGCTTCGGCGCCGGCAGGCTCGCCGCCTGCGCCGGGCCGGCCCGCAGCTCACCATCGCCGAGCCCGGGGAATTCGTCCCCGACGTCGGTCACCCCGTCCACGTAGCCATCGGTCCACGGCTGCGGATCGGTCTCGTGGCTCAGCCAGCGGGCCTGGCCGGTGCCCGCGTCCATGGCGTACATCAGGTGGGTGGGCGCGGGGTGGGCGGCGTCGAAGCGGTCCACGGCCAGACCGACTCCCGCGAGCACCACCGCCGCCACGGCGGCGGCCCCGGCCGGCAGCACCGCGAGCCGCCGGGCCCGCAACGCCCGCATCCCGCGCTGGCCACCGGCCTGCGGATGCAGCAGGTCGACCACTGGCAGCGCGGCCAGGCCGAGCAGCACCGCGACCAGCGCGGCCACGCCGCCCATGGCCATCCCCAGCGCGGGGAAGAGCAGCACCACGGTCGGCAGCAGGATGACCACGCCGACCGCGCTGGCGGCGGTCACCGCCACCACCGGCCACGGCCCGGTCTGCCGGGTGCGCAGCGCGACCAGCCCGCCGAGGGCGCCGGCCAGCGCCGGCAGGGTGGTGAGGTACGCCCCGCCGGGCACCGCCACGGCGAGCAGCACCCCGAGCAGGGCCAGCCAGGCCAGCCCGCCGACGGCGAGCGCGGCCGGCCCGATCCGGCGGCGGGTCAGCGCGTACCAGGTGAACAGGATGGCGGCGGCGAGCGCCAGCACGGCCAACCGGAACCAGATCGGCCGGTACGGGTCGAGCAGTTCGGCGTACCCCGGCCGGATCGCGGTGATCGCCATCCAGAGCAGCTGTGCGGCGAGCGGCGCGGCCACGATCGGCACCAGGGCCAGTCCGAAGCCGGCGGCAAGCCGGCCGGTGCTGGCCCGACCCCGCCGACGGGTCAGCCAGCCCAGCGCGGCCACCGCGAGCACTGCCAGCAGGGCCAGCGGCAGGGTGAGCCAGCCGGGGTAGCGGACCAGCCCGCCGGGGACCGGGAAGTAGGTGGCGTCGTTCCCGGAGCGTAGGTCGGTCAGGTCGGTGCGGCCGAACTCCCGGGCCAGACCCAGCGCGTTGTCCCCATGCTGCTGGAGGCTGCCCCGATCCATCGATGCCGGGGTGTCCAGTGGCGTGTGGTAGATCGCGCCACCGTCGATGTACGCCGAGTTCAGACCGACGAACTTCCGGTCCAGGAACGCGGTGAAGTCGGTGTCGTTGGGCAGCGCGCGGTAGATCTCCACGGCGAACGAGGTGCCGACCGGGTGCGGGGCGGCGCGGCCGAAGACGTCCACCAGCTTCGCGTTGTTCCGGGACGTCTCGAACATGATCACGGGGCCGGTCGAGCCGCGCGCCTCCAGGTTGAGCACCACCCCACCGTCGGCGGCCAGCGGATGGCTGGCGGCGAACGCGGAGGCGCCGCAGAGGCACGCCTCCTCGGCGTCGGTCAGCACGAAGACGATGTCGTTGCGCGGCCGGGGGCCGGCCGCCAACGCCCGGGCGACCTCCAGAATGGCGGAGGTGCCGGCCGCGTCGTCGTTGCCGCCCGGCCCGGTCTGCACCGAGTCGTAGTGGGCGACCAGGAAGACCCGGCCCGTCGGGTCGGTGCCGGGCAGCCGGGCCACCACGTTGCGTACCCGGGCCAGGGTGGCCCCACCTGCCGCCCCGCTGAGCTGGCCGGCTTCCGGGGCGACGGTGTCCTGCACCTCGGTCTCCAGGCCCAGCCCGCGCAACTGCTGCTCGATGTGCGCGCGGACCTGGTCGTTGGCCGGGCTGCCGGCGACGTGCGACCGGGCTGCGATGACCTGGACGTCCTCGTACGCCCGGCTGGCGCTGAACGCGTCCGCCGGCGCGTCGGCCGCCCTCGGCGCCGGGGTGCGCAGGTCCAGCAGGCCGCCGGCGCCGACGGCGACCAGCGCGACGAGGGCGGCCACGGCGGCCGCGAGCCGCCGGCGGGGCCGGGCCAGCGCACGGTCGGCGAGGGGTACGTCCGGACCCGTGCGGGCCGGCCTGCCCTTCGTGACGGGGGTGGGGGGTGCGCCCACGGGAACTCCTCGGGGTGGTGGGGCCTGGGGTGGCACCATCCTTCCCCTAGGCGGCTCCGGGTGGGACGGCCGGACGTCCTGGCCTCCACCGCCGCCCGGTTTGTCCTTCGCGGGCAGTGATCCGGCCCATTACCGGTCGCGCCGACGCCATCGTGTTGTGTCCGACCGTTGTCTAATACAGGATCAGCAGGGCACTCGGAAGGAGCCCGACATCACCAGCGATCTCCCGCGCCTCGCGGCGGTGACCCGGCCGCACCGGGGAGCCGGCCTGGCCGGTTCCCCCGTTGTGCCGTACCCGCACGGCGGCCTGTCGAGGCACGCCAACCTGCCGCCGGGCGAGCGGTTGCGCGTGCTGCTGGTGGAGGACGACGAGGGTGACGCCTTCCTCGTCGGTGAGCTGCTCGCCGAGACGAACTCGATGATCGACCTCCTGATCGCCAGCAGCCTCAGCGAGGCGCGGCAACGGATCAGCAACGTCGACTGTGTCCTGCTCGACCTGGGCCTGCCGGACGCGCAGGGGCTGGACGGGCTGCGCCAGGTGCTGGAGATGTCCAGCGGCGCGGCGGTCTGCGTGCTCACCGGCCGCTCGGACGAGCACCTCGGCATCGTGGCGGTCGCCGAGGGCGCGCAGGACTACCTGGTCAAGGGCCAGGTCGACGGGGTGCTGCTGACCCGGGCGCTGCGCTACGCGGTGGAGCGCAAACGCGCCGACGAGAACGCCCGCCGGCTGCGCGAGGTCGAGCTGCGCCAGGCCGAGTCGGCTCGGCTCGAACGCGGCCTGCTGCCCCAGCCACTGATGACGACCGACCAGGTGGCGGTGCACACCTTCTACCGACCCGGCAGGCACGCCGCGCTGATCGGCGGCGACTTCTTCGACGTGGTGCAGACCAGTCCGGACCGTCTCTACCTGATCGTCGGGGACGTCTGCGGGCACGGCGTGGACGAGGCCGCGCTCGGCGTCGAGCTGCGGGTGGCCTGGCGGGCACTGGTGCTCGCCGGCGTACCGGACGACGAGGTGCTGCCCGCGCTGGAGCAGGTGCTGATGAGCGAGCGCCGGCTCCAGGAGATCTTCGCGACGGTGGCCACCGCCCGACTGGACCTGGACGCCAACCGGGCCACCGTCCGACTCGCCGGGCATCCGCCGCCGCTGCTGCTCTCCGGCGGCCGGGTCGTTCCGGTGCCCGCGCCCGGCGGCCTGCTGCTGGGCGTACGACCCCGCCGGCCGATCGCCTACGACCTGGAGTTCGACACCGATGACTGGTCCCTGCTGATGTACACCGACGGCCTGATCGAGGGGCGGGTGGGCACGAGCAACGAGCGGCTCGACGTGCCAGGTCTGAGCGGGCTGCTCGATGAGCCGGCGAACCGCCAGGTGCCGCTGCCCGAGCTGCCGGCGTGGCTGGTCGGCCGGGCCGAGCAGATCAACGGTGGCCCGCTCGCCGACGACGTTGCCATGCTGCTGGTCAGCCGGGGCGGTGGCCGGTGACGCCGGTGGTCGGCGGCTGGAGTCTGCGCCGCAGGGTCATCACCCTGCTCACCGTCGTTGGCGTGCTGCTGATCGGCCTGGCCGCCGCCGAGGCGGCGATGGCGGCCCGCAACCGCACCCAGATCGACGCCATCCTGAACAAGACCGGCCCGCTGCGGGTGCAGGCGCAGGAACTGCTCAACGCGGTGCTCGACCAGGAGACGGGGGTCCGCGGGTACGCGGTCAGCGGTGACCCGGCCGACCTTGAGCCGTACCGGGCGGGGCTCGACCAGGAGAAGGACCTCGTCGCCTCGATGCGCACGCTGCTCGATGACTATCCACAGATCGGCCAGGAGCTGCGGACCGTCGAGGAGCGTGCCGAGCAGTGGCGGCAGGTGGTGGCGGAGCCGGTGATCACCACCACCGACCAGCGCGGCACCACCGCCGGCCAGGCGTTGGTCAACGACCAGGCCCGGCAGCAGTTCGACCAGGTCCGGTCGGCGGTCGGCGACCTTCAGCAGGAGATCCTGACCGCCCGGGAAGAGGCCGCGGCCGCCGTGCGTAGCAGCAGCAACGTGCTGGTCGTGCTCCTGATCATCGCCGCGTTGGTGGTGGTCGTCGCCGGCACGGTGCTGCTGCTCTCCCTGGACCGGATGGTGATCCGGCCACTCGTCGGGCTGGCCGACCAGGTCCGCGAGGTCGCCGACGGCGACTACCAGCACGGCATCGCCACCACCGGCCCGCCGGAGTTCATCCGGCTCGCTGAGGACGTGGACGCGATGCGCCAGAAGATCGCCTCCGACCTGGCCGAGGTGCGGGAGGCGCGCGAGCGCATCGAGTGGGTCAACACCCAGCTCCAGAAGCAGGCCGAGGAGCTCACCCGGTCCAACCGCGACCTGGAGCAGTTCGCGTACGTGGCCTCACACGACCTCCAGGAGCCGCTGCGCAAGGTGGCCAGCTTCTGCCAGCTGCTCCAGCGCCGCTACGCCGGGCAGCTCGACGAGCGGGCTGACCAGTACATCGCCTTCGCGGTGGACGGCGCGCAGCGGATGCAGCGGCTGATCAACGACCTGCTCGCGTTCTCCCGGATCGGCCGGCTCACCGCGGGCTTCGTCGATGTCGACCTCAACAAGGTGATGGGCGACGTGGCCGGCCAGACCGAGGCCGCCCGGCAGTACGCCGACGCCGAGCTGACCTGGACCGAGCTGCCGGTGATCCGGGGCGAAGAGCCGCTGCTCACCAACCTGCTGGCCAACCTGGTCAGCAACTCGATCAAGTTCCGCCGCCCGGACGTGCCGCCGAAGGTGCACGTCTCGGCCCGGCTGGTCGGGACCGAGTGGGAGATCACCTGCCAGGACAACGGCATCGGGATCGAGCCGGAGTTCGCCGACAAGATCTTCGTGATCTTCCAGCGGCTGCACTCGAAGGATGCGTACCCGGGCACCGGCATCGGGTTGGCCATCGCCAAGAAGATCGTGGAATACCACGGCGGCCGGGTCTGGGTGGACACCGACGTGCCGGAGGGCACCGCCATCCGGTTCACCCTGCCGGCGCTGCCCGAGGCCATCGAGGCGGCCGCCACGGCCGCCGAGACGCCGGAGCAGCCGCCGGTCGAGGGTGACGCGACGGGCGAATCCGAGCCCTCGGCCGAGACGCCGCCCGCGCTGCCGGAGCAGTCCGCCGAGGCGGACCGGCCGGACCGGGCCGACGGGTCCCGGGAAAGCGGTAGAACGGGTGACATGAGGGAGACGGTGGGATGACCGCGCCAGCGGACGGCAAGAGCCCGATCGAGGTCCTGCTCGTGGAGGACGATCCGGGTGACGTGTTGATGACCCAGGAGGCGTTCGAGGAGCACAAGCTGCGCAACCGGCTGACCGTCGTGTCCGACGGCGCCGAGGCGCTCGCCTACCTGCGGCAGGAGGGCCAGTACGCCGACGCGGTGATGCCCGACCTGATCCTGCTCGACCTCAACCTGCCGCGCCGGGACGGCCGGGAGGTGCTGGAAGAGATCAAGAAGGACGAGGAACTGCGCCGGATCCCGGTGGTGGTGCTCACCACCTCGCAGGCCGACGAGGACATCCTGCGCAGCTACCAGCTGCACGCCAACGCCTACGTGACCAAGCCGGTGGACTTCGAGCGCTTCATCTCGGTGGTCCGCCAGATCGACGAGTTCTTCGTCAGCGTGGTCAAGCTGCCGCCGCGTGGCTGACACCCTGCTCGACGACGTCAGTGACCTGCTCCGGGAGGCCGCCGACCAGATCGTGCTGCCGCTGTTCCGCAAGCTCGACGAGGCGGACGTGTCGGAGAAGGCGCCCGGCGAGGTGGTCACCATCGCCGACCGCCGGGCCGAGGAGCTGATCTCCGCGAGGCTGCGCCGGCTGCGGCCGGGCTCGATGGTGGTCGGTGAGGAGGGCGTCGCCGACGATCCAGGGCTGCTGCGGCACCTGCGCGACGGCGGGGACGTCTGGCTGGTGGACCCGATCGACGGCACCGCCAACTTCGCCGCCGGCCGACGACCGTTCGCGCTGATGGTGGCGTTGCTGACCGACGGGCGGCTGACCGCCGGCTGGATCCTCGACCCGCTGGCCGAGACCCTGGCCGCCGGCTGGGCCGACGACGGCACCCTGCTCAACGGCCGGCCGGTGGGCGGCGCGGTCGGGGTGCCGCCGCTGGGCGAGCTGCGCGGCGCGGCCATGACCCGCTTCCTGCCACCGGAGGCCCGGGACCGGGTCCGCGCCGGCGGCCGGCGGCTCGGCGAGTTGCTGCCTGGCCAGCACTGCGCCGGCCGCGAGTACCTGGACATCCTCACCGGCGAGCAGCAGTTCACCCTCTTCTGGCGCACCCTGCCGTGGGACCACGCCCCAGGTGCCCTGCTGGTCCGCGCGGCCGGTGGCGTTGCCCGTCGGTTCGACGGCGTCGACTATCACCCTGCCGGCGAGGGGCGAGGCCTGCTCGTCGCGGCCAACGAGCAGGTCTGGGCCGAGGTGCACGACGCCCTGCTCGGCTCCTGATCCACGCAGTCCGCGACGGTGGCAGCACGCTGCGTCGACACCGGAGCGGCGGGGCGGGCACGGGGCTGGTCACCGGCGCTCGTTCCGGTATCGTGACCGGCGGTCTCCGCCAGCAGGCCGCCGATCGGCGCCGGCGGGGACGCCGCCGTGCAGTGGAGTTCACCGGGGGCCGGCGGTCGACGGAAGGACGCTTTCGTGCCCAGGACCAGGCTCAGTCAGCTGCTCGCTCTGCTCGCTACCGTCACGCTGGTGCTCGCCGGTGGTGCGGTGCCCGCGTACGCGGAGCCCGGTGAGGGCGGCAGCAAGAAGCTGCAGGACGCGCTGGAGCTGACCGCCAAGGGCCACATCGAGGCCAAGGCCAAGCTGGACAACTCCAAGCGCCGGCAGACCGCCCTCAGCGGCGAGCTGACCACCGTCGAAGCCCGGCTGGTCGGGCTCACCGCCCAGGTTGGCGAGGTGGCCGCGCAGTCGTACCGGGTCGGTCGGCTCACCCCGGCGTCGATGCTGCTCAACACCGCCACGCCGCAGGCGTTCCTGCAACGCGCTTCCGACCTCGACCTGATGGCGCAGCGGGACAGCAAGCGGCTGCGCGATCTCGCCGACGCCCGGCAGCAGGCGCAGCAGGCCAAGGTCGCCATCGACGCCGAGGTCCGCGAGCAGCAGAAGCAGCTCGCCGTGATGGCGAAGAAGAAGAAGGAGGCCGAGGCGGCGCTCGCCGAGGTCAGCTCGGGCAGCAGCAACGGTTTCAGCGGCGGCAGCTCCGCCTCGGCGAAGCCGGCTCCGCGCAACCCCGACGGTTCCTGGCCGTCGGAGTCCTGCTCGGTGGACGACCCGACCACCTCCGGCTGCATCACCCCCCGCACCCTCAACGCGCTCAAGCAGACCCAGGCGGCCGGCTACAAGCGGTACGTCTCCTGCAAACGCGAGGGTGGCGGCGGTGAGCACCCGAAGGGGCGGGCCTGCGACTTCGCGGCTGCCACCAACGGCTTCGAGGACCGCAACGCGACCGGCGGCGACAAGGCGTACGGGGACAGCCTGGCCGCCTGGCACGTGCGCAACGCCGACCGGCTGGGCGTGCTCTACGTGATCTGGTACCGGCAGATCTGGCACCCCGGCACCGGCTGGCGCTCGTACAGCGGCAGCGGCAGCCCGGCAGCGAGCCACACGAACCATGTTCATCTCTCGATGTACTGACCCGGAGCACCAGCTTCGCTGCGTACCATCGCGACGATGAGCTCCCCACCGTCCGACGTGGCCGCCCCGCAGGCGTCCTCGGCCTCGTCCGTGCCGATCACCGGCCGGGCGCTGCCCAACGGCCTGGCCGCCTTTCTGGTCTTCTTCTCCAGCGGCGCCGTACTGGTGCTGGAGACCGTCGCGCTGCGCCTGGTCGGCCCGTACGTCGGGGTGACCCTCCAGGTGACCAGCTCGGTCATCGGCATCGCGCTGGCCGCGATCGCGTACGGGGCGTGGTCCGGTGGCTGGCTGGCCGACCGGCGCAACCCGCGGGGTCTGCTGGCGCCGGCGCTGGTGCTGGCCGGCATCGCCACCGCGATCACCCTGCCGGTGGTCCGGTACGCCGGTGAGGTGCTGCGCGGCGGTGCGGCGACCGCCATCCTGCTGCTGGTGGCGCTGGCCGTGTTCGTGCCGGCGGCGCTGCTGGCGGCGGTCACCCCGCTGGTGGTGAAGCTCCAGCTCGCCGACCTGCGCCGGACCGGCCAGGTGGTCGGGCGGCTGTCCGGGATCGGCACCCTGGGCGGCATCACCGCCACCCTGCTCACCGGCTTCGTGCTGGTCGCCGCGCTACCCAGCACGGTGATCCTGCTCGCGCTGGCGATCGCGCTCGGTCTGGCCGGCATCGGCCTCGGCTGGTACCTGCGCCGGCAGGCGCCCACCGAGCTGCCCGGTCCGGCCCGGGCCCGGGCCGCGCTGGCCGTGCTCGGCCTGGTCGGGGCGGGGCTGACCACCGTGGCGCCGAACCCGTGCGACATCGAGACGGCGTACCACTGCGCCCGGGTGACGTCCGACCCGGACCGGCCCAGCGGGCGCACGCTGCTGCTCAACTCGGCCCAGCACTCGTACGTGGACCTGGCCGACCCGAAGCACCTGGAGTACGCGTACACGAAGTGGATCGGCGCGGTCGCCGACGTGGCCGCGCCGGCCGGGCAGCGGTTGGACGCGCTGCACCTGGGCGGCGGCGGGTTCACCGTGCCGCGCTACCTGACCGCCACCCGGCCGGGCACCGACAACGTGGTGTTCGAGATCGACGGCGGGCTGGTCGAGCTGGGCGAGCGGGAGTTGGGCGTACGCCCGGGGCCGGAGCTGCGGGCGGTGGTGGGTGACGCCCGGATGCTGGTCGTCGGTGAGCCGACGGACAGCCGTGACCTGGTGGTCGGCGACGCGTTCGGCCACCTGGTGGTGCCCTGGCACCTGGCCACCCGCGAAATGGCCGCCGAGGTCCGGCGGGTGACCCGCCCCGGTGGGGTGTACGTGCAGAACGTCATCGACTATCCGCCGCTGCGGTTCATCCGCGCGGAGCTGGCCACGGTGGCCGCCGAGTTCGAGCACATCGCGTTGATCGCCCCGCCGGAGGCGCTCGCCGAGGAGCAGGGTGCCAACTTCCTCATCGTCGCCTCCGACGCGCCACTGCCGCTGGCCGCCGTCCGCGCCCGGCTCGACGAGGTCGATCGGCAGGTGAGCCTGCTGTCCGGCCCGGAGCTGACGGATTTCATCGGTGCCGCGTTGGTGCTGACCGACGACTACGCCCCGGTGGACCAACTGCTGGCGACCGCCTGAACGGGTGACATTCCTGACCGATTCCGATACTTGAGGTGTAGCCGGGCCCCGTGCGGGCAACAACGGCCACCATGGGTGGTGGGGACCGGAACAGCGCGCAACTCCTCGATGAGCGGTACCGGCTCGTCGAGCAGCTCGGCGCGGGCGGCATGTCGGTGGTCTGGCGGGGCTACGACGAGGTGCTCGGCCGCCAGGTCGCGGTGAAGGTGCTGGCCTCCCGGCTGGCCAGCGACCGGGCCTTCCGGCACCGGATCCGGATTGAGGCGCAGGCCGCCGCGCGGCTCTGCCACCCGCACATCACCAACGTGTACGACTACGGCGAGTCCCAACAGGTCGGCCTGACCGTGCCGTACGTGGTGATGGAGCTGGTCGACGGCGGTTCGCTGGCCAACCGGCTGGGCCGGGAAGGCCGCCTGCCCTGGCGGGAGGCGGTGACCGTCGGCGCGGAGGTCAGCTCCGCGCTCGCCACCGCGCATGCCCGCGGCGTGGTGCACCGCGACGTCACCCCGGGCAACGTGATGCTCACCTCGACCGGGGTCAAGGTGGTCGACTTCGGTATCTCCGCGCTGGTGGGGGAGAGCGAGAAGGGCCCGGACGGGACACTGCTGGGCACGCCCGCGTACCTCGCACCGGAGCGGCTGGACAACGGCCAGGTCTCCCCGGCCACCGACGTGTACGCCGTGGGGCTGCTGCTCTACCGGATGCTCACCGGCCGGTTGCCGTGGCAGGCCAGCACGACCACGCAGATGCTGCGCGCGCACATGTACAACGAACCGGAGCCGATGCAGGCCGTGCCGGGGCTGCCCGACGAGGTGACCGACCTGGTGCGGCGCTGCCTGGCCAAGCAGCCCGGGGACCGGCCGGCCACCGCCGAGCTGGCCCGCACCCTCGCCGACGCGGCCGGAATGCTGGCGGCGGTGCCGGTCTCGCCGGCCGCCGGACCGCTGGACCCGGCCGCGCTGGCCAGCGCGGGCACCACGATCCTGCCCTGGTCGGCGGAGACCGACGCGCTGCCGCTGTCCCGTACCCGCAACCGGATCCGGCGGGCGAACCGGCGCCGACGGGTGGAGGCCGGAGTGGCCGCCGCCAGCCTGATCGCCGTCACCGGGGCGCTGTGGGGGTTCACCTCGCGCAGCCCGGCCAGCGGTGAGGACCGGCCGCCGACCGAGGCCCGGATGGGTCTGCCGAAGGCGGCGCCCTGCGAGGTGGCGTACGCGCTGCGTGCGGACTCCGGCAAGGACTTCGCCGCCGAGCTGACCCTGACCAACACCGGGGGCAGCGAGCTGCGTGACTGGACGATGAGCTTCACCTTTCCGGGTCAGCAGACGGTGACGAAGGCGGAGCCGACCCCGGTGCACCAGCAGGGGCGCACGGTCCTGATCCGGCCGGCGGCCCAGCGCGCCACGTTGGCGCCCGGCGCGGCCGAGAAGCTCACCCTGGCCGGGAAGTACAGCGGGGCGAACCCGCTGCCGGTGGAGTTCCGGCTCGGCGACGCGACCTGCGGGGTACGGGTCTCCGGGGTGGCCGGCACGGCTCCGTCCACCGCCCCGCCGAAGAAGCCGGCCACGAAGGCCCCGGCGAAGGCGGCGACGGTCCGTGGCGGCTCGGGTCCGGCCAGTGGCACCACGAAGGCCAAGCCCGCGAAGCCCAGCAAGGGCAAGGGTGGCGGTTCGGGAAAAGCGGAAAAGTGACCAAGGGTCACGGCGGCGGGAAGAAGTGGGCCGCTCAGCGCTGCCCCGCGAACCGTTGCACCTGGTCGATCCCGCCCTCCACGACCAGCACCACACCCTCGGACAGCGCCATGCTGTCGGAGGCGTACCGGAAGCGCTCGCCCGGCAGCTTCGCGCCGACCACCCGGACCCCGTAGCGCTCCTCCGGACGCAGGTCGAGCAGGGTCCGCCCGACCAGGGACTCCGGCACCCGGACAGTGGCGATCGCGAAGTCGTCGTCGAACTCGATGAAGTCGAGCAGCCGGCTGACGATCAGGTGCGCCACCCGGTCGCCGGTCTCCGCCTCGGGGAAGATCACGTGGTGCGCACCGACCGACGACAAGATCTTGGCGTGCTTCTGCGAGGTCGCCCGCGCCCAGATCTGCGGCAGGCCCAGCTCGACCAGCGCCAGCACGGTGAGGACGCTCGCCTCCACCGACGCCCCGATGGCCACCACCGCCCGCCCGAAGCCGGCAACGCCGAGCTGCCGCAGCGCCCCCTCCTCGGTCGCGTCGGCCTGGACGACCCGGTCGAGCTGAGCCGACCAGCGCTGGACCTGTTCCGGGTTGCGGTCGATGGCCAGCACCTCGCGGTCCATCCGGCTCAGCGACCCCGCCAGGTGGCAGCCGAACCGACCCAGCCCGATCACCACGACGCCGCGGCCGTCCGCGCGTCTAGCTGACACCTCGACCCTCCTTGCTGCTAACCGACAACGGGTTGTTCCTGGGGGTAGCGGTAGAGCCGGCGCCGGGTGTTCAGGGCGATCGCCGAACCGAGGGTGAGCGGCCCGACCCGGCCGATGAACATCAACACGGTCAGGGTCAGTTGGCCGCTGGCCGGCAGCGTGCCGGCCAGCCCGATGGTCAGGCCGGTGGTGCTGAAGGCGGAGGTGACCTCGAACAGGGCCGCGACGAAGCGGACCCCCTCGGTGAGCAGCAGCAGGGTCATCGTCCCGGCCGTGACCAGCGCGACGCTGAGCAGCGCCACGGTGATGGCCTGTCGCTGGCTGGCGGTGGCCACCCGGCGGTGCCCGACCGTCACGTCGGGCTCGCCGCGCAGCTCCGCCCAGAGGGTGAACGCCAGCAGGAAGAACGTCGAGACCTTGATCCCGCCGGCTGTGCTGGCGCTGCCGCCGCCGATGAACATCAGCACGATCAGTAGCGGATAGCTCTCCTCCTGCAGGGCGGTGGTGTCCAGGACGCTGAAGCCCCCGGTGCGGCTCAGCGCGATCTGGGTGAACGACGCGAGCGCCTTGCCCCGGACGTCGTACGGCCCGATGGTGCCGTCGTTGGTCCACTCGGCGGCGAGCAGGCCGGCGAAGCCGAGCAACAGCAGCACGGCGCTGCCCCAGATGGTCAGCTTGGTGGCCACCGCCCAGCGCGTCGGCTGGCGCCACTCGCGGACCGCCTCGAACAGGGCGGGGAACCCGAGCCCACCGACGATCGCGCCGAACGCCAGCGGCAGCGACACCCACGGGTCGCGGTCGAAGGCCAGCAGACCGTCGGAGTAGAGCGCGAAGCCACCGTTGTTGAACGCCTGGACGGCGTGGAAGACGCCCGACCAGAGGGCCCGCCCGGGTGGGTAGTCGTAGGCCAGCCACAGCCGGCCGGCGACCAGCGCGGTCATCACCGCCTCGCAGGCGAAGACGGTCACCGCGATCCGGCGCAGCAGCCGCCCCACGTCACCGATGCCGAACTCCGCCGTCTCGGCCTGCACCAGTAGCCGGTTACGCAGCCCGAGCTGGCGGGAGACCACCAGGATGACCAGCGCCGCGACGGTGAGGATGCCGAGGCCGCCGAGCTGGGTGAGCAGGGTGATCACCAACAGTCCGCCGCCGGACCAGTAGTTGGGGGTGTCGGTGACGGCCATGCCGGTGACCGACACGGCGGAGGTGGCGGTGAAGAGCGCGGTGACCAGGGGTGGGCGCTGGTGGTCGACGGTCGCCCAGCGCGTCATCAGCAGCCCGGTGCCGAGCAGGATCGGCACCAGGAACCCGAACGGCACCAGCCGCACGGGGTTGCGGAGAAACCGGCGCACCAGACAATCTTCCTTTTCCGTGTCATCAGGGGAGTGGGAACGCCCATTCCGGAGATTCATCTGCCGGCCAGTCACCGACCAACTCCCGGTCAATCGAAGCCGATCTGCTGAAGCGGTTCCCCCGACGACAGGAGACGGCGTTGCGACGTACCCTCTCGACCCTCGGCCTGGCCGGCGTGTTGCTCGCCGCCGCCGTGGCAGTACCGACCATCGCCACCGCCGACCCGGCGGCCAAGACGGACCGCTCCCGGGCGTCCGACCGGCCGATCGTGATCGGTCACCGTGGCGCGAGCGGCTACCGGCCGGAGCACACCCTGGAGGCGTACCGGCTGGCGATCCGGATGGGCGCCGACTACGTCGAGCCGGACCTGGTCTCCACCTCCGACGGCATCCTGGTCGCCCGGCACGAGAACGAGATCTCGGGTACCACCGACGTGTCGACGCACCCGGAATTCGCCGCCCGCAAGGCGACGAAGACCATCGACGGTGTCGCGGTCACCGGCTGGTTCACCGAGGACTTCACCCTGGCCGAGCTGAAGACACTGCGGGCCAAGGAGCGGCTGCCGCAGGTCCGGGTTGCGAACACCGCGTTCGACGGTCGCTTCGAGGTGCCCACTCTCCAGGAGGTCATCGACCTGGCCCGTGCCGAGGGGCGGGCACGGGGCCGCACGATCGGCATCTACCCGGAGACCAAGCACCCGAGCTACTTCGCCTCGATCGGGCTGCCGCTGGAGGAGCCGCTGGTCCGCGTGCTCCGGCAGAACAAGCTGACCAACCGCAACGCGCCGGTCTTCATCCAGTCGTTCGAGACGGCCAACCTGCGCAAGCTGAACCGGATGATCGACGTCAACCTGGTCCAGTTGCTCGACGCCACCGGCCGCCCGTACGACTTCACCGTCGCCGGTGACGCCCGTAGCTACCAGGACCTGGCCAAGCCGGCCGGGCTGAAGTGGATCGCCGCGTACGCCGACGGCATCGGGGCGAACAAGAACCTGATCGTGCCCCGGGACGCGGCCGGCGCGCTGCTCGCCCCGACCACGGTGGTGCGCGACGCGCACCGGGAGCGGCTGCTCGTGCACTCCTGGACGTTCCGCGCGGAGAACCAGTTCCTGCCGGTGGACTTCCGGATCGGTACCGACCCGAACGGGCGCGGCGACATCACCGCGGAATACGAGCTCTTCCTCGGCCTGGGCCTGGACGGCGTCTTCACCGACCAGCCGGACACCGCCGTCGCCGCCCGCGCCGGTCTCGCCGAGAGCTGACCCGGCCCGGAGCTGATCGGCTCCGAGCCGTACCGCCGGGCTGATCCGCGCCTGGCTCGCAGGCTGGCCCGTCGTCCGTCACCCGGACGGCGGGCCAGCGGCACCTCCACCCCGCGCCACCCACGCTCACCGACGACCCGCTCGCAAGATCGCCCCGGGCCCGCGGATGGCGCGCGACGACACAGGGCTCGGGCGGTCCGTGGGGGTTCGGGCCATCGGGCGACCGGGCTTTCGCGTGGTAGGTCGGCCCGTTGTAACGCCCGGCCACCTCATTCCTGTTACTTGTGTGTTTCCGCCACATAGCTCGTGGGTGACGTCACTTCTAGCGTGAGCCGACACGAAGAAGTTCTCTCCCTCCGAGTCCTCATGTGGAGTCGCAATGACGGTCCGGACGACGCGGCGGGTGTTCCTCTCCGCCGCCACGATGATGGCCGCGGCGTTGGCCGCCACGGCCTGTGGCAGCCCGCAGGACACCGCCACCGGCGGCGGCGACAGCGCCGCACCGGTCAAGGTCGGCCTGGTGTACTCCCAGTCGGGAGCCCTGGCCAGCTACGGAAAGCAGTACAGCGAGGGGTTCAAGGCGGGGCTCGACTTCGCCACCCAGGGCACCGGCAAGGTCGGTGACCGGAAGATCGAGCTGACCGAGGTCGACGACGCGGGCGACCCGGCCAAGGCGGTCTCCGCGGCGAAGGACCTGATCGGCAAGGGCACGAAGATCATTGCCGGCTCCACCGCCTCCGGCGTGGCGCTCCAGGTCGCGCCGATCGCGGCGCAGAACAAGGTCCTGTTCATCTCCGGGCCGGCCGCCACCGACGCGGTGACCGGTGCGAACAAGTACACCTTCCGCTCTGGCCGCCAGTCCTACCAGGATGTGGTGACCGCCAAGTCGTTCATCGGCGACCCGTCCGGCAAGAAGGTCGTGGTCTTTGCCCAGGACGGCGCGTTCGGCGACGCCAACGAGGCTGCCGTCAAGGCGGTCATCGGCGGCGCGGGCGCCACGGTGAGCAGCGTCCGGGCGCCGGCCAGCGCCACCGAGTTCACCCCGTTCGCCAGCCAGATCAAGACGGCCAAGCCGGATCTGCTCTTCGTCGCCTGGGCCGGTACCACCGCCCCGGCCATGTGGCAGAGCCTCGACCAGCAGGGCGTGCTCTCCTCCACCACGGTCGTCACCGGCCTGGACATCCGCTCCTCCTGGCCGACGTTCGGCGCCGCCGGCACGAAGATCTCCTTCCTGTCGCACTACTTCGACGGGGCCAGCGACACCGAGGCGTCCAAGGCCGCCAAGGCGAAGATCCCCGGCGGCACGCTGGACCTGTTCCACCCGGACGGCTTCGCCGCCGCCCAGATGGTGGTCCGCGCCGTGCAGGAGGGCGGGGACGACGTCGACAAGATGGTGACCGCCCTGGAGGGCTGGAGCTTCGACGGGGTCAAGGGCAAGATGACCATCCGGGCCGCGGACCACGCGCTGCTCCAGCCGATGTTCCAGGCCAAGCTGACCGGCAGCGGCACCGCCTTCACGGCAACCGCGCAGAAGAGCCTCACCGGTGACGAGTCCGCGCCGCCGGCCGTGGCCATGAAGGGCTGAACCATGCTCGCCACCCGCGGTCTGACCTGGCGGATCGGTGAGGTCGCCATCGTCGACAGCGTCTACCTCGACCTGGCGCCCGGGGAGTTCCTGGGCGTGATCGGGCCGAACGGCGCCGGCAAGACCTCACTGTTCAACCTGATCACCGGCCTGCGCCAGGCCACGGAGGGCCGGATCACCCTGGACGGGCAGGACATCGGGGCGCTCCCGCCGCACCGGCGGGCACGCCTCGGGCTGGGCCGTACCTTCCAGGCGTCCTCGGTCTTCGGCTCGCTCAGCGTGCGGGAGAACGTCCGGCTCGCCGTGCAGGCGCACCGCGGGGGCTCGATGAAACTGTGGCGGCGGGCGGCGGCCGACCGGGAGGTGGCCGCCGCCGCCGACGCGGCGCTCGACCGGGTCGGTCTCGGCCACCGGGGTACGGCGCTGGCCGGCACCCTGGCGCACGGCGAGAAGCGCAAGCTGGAGATCGCTCTGCTGCTCGCCGGCGAACCGCGGGTGATGCTGCTGGACGAGCCGATGGCCGGGGTCAGCGCCGAGGACGTGCCCGAGCTGGTCTCGGTGATCAAGTCGTTGACCGGGGACAGCGGCCGGGCGGTGCTGATGGTCGAGCACCACATGGACGTCATCCTGGAGTTGGCCGACCGGATCGCCGTCATGCACCACGGCGCGTTGCTGGCCTGCGACACCCCGGAGACGGTGATGGCCAACCCCACCGTGCAAGAGGCCTATCTCGGAGAGTCGCTATGACCGAGCCGATCCTCAACGTGGAGGACCTGTCGGTCCGGATCTCCGGGCTGCACATCCTCCAGGGGGTGTCCTTCACGGTCGCCCCGACCGGCGTGACCGTCCTGCTCGGCCGCAACGGGGTTGGCAAGACCACCACGCTGCGCGCGATCGTCGGCCTCACCCCGCCCGCCGGGGAGATCCGCGGCACCATCCGGATGGGCGCGCAGAGCCTGCTGGCCCGCCCCACCCACCGGCTGGTTCGCGGCGGGCTCGGCTACGTGCCCGAGGACCGCTGCGTGTTCGCCGGCCTCACCGTCGCGGAGAACCTGCGGCTCGCCGAGCGGCGCGGCGTCACTCCGGCGTACGACAAGGTTTTCGCGCTCTTCCCGGAGCTGGACCGGCGCGGACGGCAACGGGCCGGTTCGCTCTCCGGCGGGCAGCAGCAGATGCTCGCGATCGGCCGGGTGCTGCTCAACGACAACCGGCTGCTGCTGGTCGACGAGCCGACCAAGGGGTTGGCGCCGAAAGTGGTGACCGAGGTGGCCGAGGTGCTGGAACGGGTCGCGGAGTCGGTGCCGGTGCTGCTCGTCGAGCAGAACCTGGCAGTGGTACGGCGGCTGGCCCGAGACGCGGTGGTGCTGGCAGCCGGCAAGGTCGCCTGGACCGGCGACGCCCGCGAGTTGCTGCTGGAGACCGCGCTGACCAAGTCGCTGCTCGGCGTCGGCTCGGCGGAGGTGGCGCACTGATGGGCACCGTCATCCTGTTGACGCTGACCGGGCTCGGCCTGGCAGCGCTGTACTTCCTGGTCGCCTCCGGGCTGTCCCTGGTCTTCGGCCTGGCCGACGTGCTCAACTTCGCGCACGGGCTGTTCCTCGGTGTCGGCGCGTACGCCACCTGGTGGGCGGCGGGCAACCTGCCGGGCGCCGGTGGTGACGGGTTCGGCTTCGTGCTCGCGGTCGCGTTCGGGGTGGCCGCCGGCACGCTGGTGGCGGTGCTGGTCGAGCTGGTGCTGATTCGCCCGCTCTACTCCCGCACCATCGAGCAGGTGCTGGTCACCGTCGGCCTGTCGCTGGCCGGGGTGGCGCTGCTCCAGGCCACCTGGGGTGCGGACGCCCGACCGTTCCCCCGCCCCGACTGGACCCGGCAGGTCACCGGGATCCTCGGCGCGCAGGTGCCGAACGGCGGCCTGCTGCTGATCATCGCGGCAGTGCTGGTGCTCGGCGCGCTGCTGGCCTTCCTGCGCTGGACCCGGTACGGCCTGGTGATTCGGGCCGGAGTGGAGAACCGGGAGATGGTGACCGCGCTCGGCATCGACGTGCGTAAGGCGTTCACGCTCGTCTTCGCGATCGGTGGGGCGGCCGCCGCGCTCGCCGGTGCACTCGGCGGGGTCTACTTCGGCACCGTCTCGCCCGGGCAGGGCAGCTCACTGCTGATCTTCGCGTTCATCGTGGTGGTGATCGGCGGGATGGGCTCGGTGGTCGGCTCCGCGTACGCGGCGGTCGTGGTCGGGCTGGTCCAACAGTTCGTCAACTACTACGGCACGTCCGGTCTGGGCGACATCTGCGTGGTCGGGCTGCTGGCCGTCGTGCTGCTGCTGCGTCCGCAGGGCATCGCCGGAAAGGTGGCAACAGCATGACGAACTCCGTGGTCGACGCGCCCCCCGCGCAGGTACCCGACGAGCTGACCCCGCAGCGGGGGCGGTGGCACCGTGTCCGTCCGTTCCTGCCGCTGGTCGCGCTGGCCGTCTTCGCGATCCTGCCGTACTCGACGATCTCCCTGCCGGGGATCTTCGAGGGGCCGGTCAACTCGCCCGGCACCCTGCAACTGCTCGCCATCTGCCTGATCTTCGGCGGGCTGGCCGCCGGGTACGACCTGCTCTTCGGCCGGACCGGGATGCTCTCCTTCGGGCACGCGCTGTACTTCGCCGCTGGCGTGTACGGCACCGACATCCTGGTCACCCGGGCCGGCCTGCCGCTCTGGCAGGCGGCGCTGTTGACCGTCACCGGCGGCACGATCCTCGCCGCGCTGCTCGGCGCGGTGGCGCTGCGTACCGTGGGCATCGCGTTCGCCATGGTCACGTTGGCCTTCGCCCAGGTCGGGGCGATCCTGGTGGCACGGGACTTCGGCGGGCTGACCGGCGGCGAGGAGGGCCTGCCGCTGGACGTGTCCGGGCTGCCCGCCGGGCTGGTAGGGGTGACCAACACGGTCAACCTGTACTGGCTGGCGCTGGCGTACCTGACCCTGGTGGTCTTCGTGGTGCACCGGGTGAGCGGTTCGCCGACCGGGCGGGTGCTGGCCGGGCTGCGCGACGACGAGCGGCGGATCGGCGTGCTCGGGCTGGACCCGTACCGCTACAAGCTGGTGGCGTTCACCCTGGCCGGCGGGCTGGCGTCGGCCGGCGGGGTGGTCTACTGCCTGATCGTCGGCGGCGCGTCGCCGCACATCACGTCCTCCGAGCTGACCCTGTCGCTGCTGGTCATGGTGGTGCTCGGCGGGCCGGGCACCCGGTGGGGGCCGGTGCTCGGCGGCGTCCTCTACATGTACCTGGACCACCGGCTCACCGCCTTCGGCACCTCCGACGCGGTCGACAAGCTGCCCGCCGTCCTGAGTCACCCCCTGAGCCAGCCCCTGTTCGTCCTCGGCACGGTCTTCATCCTGGCCGTCTACTTCTTCCCCGGCGGCCTGGCCAGCCTGGCCCCCCGCCTGTCCCACCTCCGCAAATCCCTCCGCCCCTCACGCTGACCCCCCACCCCGTCGATCATGAAGTTATTGCCACGACGCGCCGTGGCCAAGGGCGATAACTTCATGATCGACGGAGTTCTCTGCATGGGGAGGTCGGGAGATGGACGGGCGGGTTGCGGTTGTTAGTGGGGGCGGGACTGGGATTGGCGCGGCCGTTGCGGGGGTGCTCGCGGGGGATGGGTACGACGTTCTGATCGTCGGGCGGCGGGCGGACGTGTTGGCGAATACCGCCGAGCGGATTTCCGCCGGCTGTGGTCGTACCGACGCCGTCACCATCGTTACCGCCGACCTGACCGACCCGGAGCAGCTCGGCCGGGTTCTCGCGGCTATCGGCGACCGACCGGTCGACGTGGTGGTCAACAACGCTGGCGGCTACCTCGGCGGGGACACCGGCACGCTCGCCGGAACGGCCGCGCACTGGCGGGCCAACCTGGACGCCAACGTGCTCACCGCCGTGCTGCTGACCGAGGCGCTGCGTCCGGCCCTGCGTCGCCCCGGCGGCCGGGTGATCCTGGTCAGCTCGATCGCCGCCCAGCGCGGCGGCGCCGGGGCGTACTCGGCGGCGAAGGCCGCCCTGCACGGCTGGGCGTACGACCTGGCCGCGCAGCTCGGCCCGGAACAGATCACGGTCAACGTGGTGAGCCCCGGCTACGTCGCCGAGACCGAGTTCTTCGGTGACCGGATGACCGCCGAGGGGCACGCCAAACGGGTGGCGGCGACCCTCGTCGGGCGGGCCGGAGTGCCGGACGACATCGCCGAGGCCGTTCGCTATCTCGCCAGCCCGGCTGCCGGTTACGTCACCGGTCAGGTGCTCGGCGTCAACGGGGGCTCGGTCCTCGGCCGCTGAGCACACAAGCGTCCAGGTACGACAGAAGGGGCGGCGGCCCCCCGTGTGGCCGCCGCCCTCCCTGCGTCGTGGGTCAGTTGTTCAACATCTCGTACGCCATCTTCGGTGCGCTCGTCGCGGCGGCGCCGGTCGGAACGCTGATCTTCGGAGTGCTGCCGTAGTCGGCGTACGTGACCACGTAGTCGTACGCCTTCGCCTTGCCAGCGGCCGGGATCTTCAGCGTCAGCGAGGCCAGGTGCTTGTCCGCACCGACCACGGCGGTGAACGGAACCTTCTTGGCGGCCTCGCCGAGCGCCGCCGCCTCACCGTCATCCAGCGCCTTCGCCGCTTCCGTGTCGCTCACGTCGATGAATCCGACGTACTGCCCGGCGCTCTGCTCCTCGACGGAGGTTGCCGCCTGGATGAGCGGACCGGCGTTGCCCTGGTCCACGCCGTCGTAGGTCGGGATACTCCCGCCATCGGTCAGCTTCGTGCGGTCCAGCTTCATCCACTTGTCCGGGAACTTCGGCAGGCCCGGGCGGCCGCTGAACTTTGCCTTTATCCAGTTCTCGTCCTCGATCACCAGGAACGACATCTTCACGACGATGCCGTCGGAGTCCGGCGCCATGGTGGTGTTGAGTTCGAACGCCTTCGCCTCCGGGTCGATCCGGCCGGTGAGCGTGCTGGACGAGTCCTTGCCGCTGAACCGGAACGCCCCCTCGGTGCCATCCGGAACGGCGTCCAGGAGCGCGTCCTTCGGGCTGGCACTCGGGCTGGCGGTCGGGCTGCTCTGCGGTGCCGCGGTCAGCTCGTCCTTGGACCCGCAACCCGCGAGCAGGGTGGTCGTGGCCAGCACGGCGGCGACCGTGCCGACCGTCCGTCGGATGGTGCCGGCGGTGCCCGTTGCCTGTGTCATCGCACTTCTCTTTCTCGCTGCGTGGCTTCTGCCGACGACGAGGTTGCCGGCCGGCACGGCGGTCCGGCTGCCGATATGCTGCCGTCCGGCTGCCGGGCACTGCCGTCCGGCGCCCTCGGGGGTGTCAGGAGCGGAAACTCGCATGTCAGGAACGCTGCGTTTCGAGATCCTCGGGCCTCAGCGGGCCTGGTACGGCGACCGCCAGCTCGATCTCGGCCCCGGTAAGCAGCGCGCCGTGCTGGCCGTACTGCTGCTCTCCGCCGGTCGCTCGGTCACCACCGGACAGATCGTCGAGGCGGTGTGGCCGGACGATCCGCCCGCGAACGGCCCCAACGTGGTGCAGAAGTATGTCGCCGGGCTGCGTCGGGTGTTGGAGCCCGACCGGTCGCCGCGTACGCCGGGGCAGGTGTTGAGCCTCACCGACGCGGGTTACCTGCTCCGGGTGGATCCCGAGGCGGTGGACGCCGTCCGCTTCGAACGGGGCGTCCAGGCCGCACGGCAGCGGCACGCTGCCGGACGTACGGAGCAGGCGCTGGCCGAGCTGACCGCTGCCCTGGACCTGTGGCGGGGAGAGCCGTTCGCCGGCGTCCCCGGAGGAGTCTTCGAGGCTGCCCGGCACCGACTGGTGGAACTGCGGGCCGTTGCTCTGGAGACCCGCGTGGAGCTGGAACTGGACAGCGGACGGCATCGCGAGCTGGTCGGCGAGCTGGTCGAGCTGGTGGCCGAGTTCCCGGTCCGGGAGCGGCTGCGCCACCAGTACATGCTGGCGCTGTACCGCAGCGGACGGCAGGCGGAGGCGCTGGCCGCGTATCGGGAGATCGACAGCTTCCTCCGCGAGGAGTACGGCATCGGGCCCGGTGCGGCGCTCCGCGAGCTGCACGGGCGGATACTGCGCGCCGATCCGACCCTCACCGCTGGCATCCCGGAATCGGGGTGGCCCGCTTCGGCTCCCGCCGCACAGCAGGTGGAGAGCATGGTGCCCCCGGTGCCGGCGCATCCGTCCGCCGACACACATCCGGCTGCCCCGGCCCTCAACCCGACCGTGCCGCCCCCCGTTTCACCGCCCGCCTCGACCGCCCCGGTCCAGGCGTCGGCCCCGCCGTTCTCGGCGGCCGTCCCGCCCTACGCGGATCTCCCCTCGCCGCTGTACCCCGCGCTGGGCGGTCTGTCCGCCGGCCCGCCTTCCCCGTTCGGGGTCGACCAGCCGCGCCAGGAGCGGCACCCGCTGCCCACGTGGGTGAGCACCACGGCCACCGTCGCCGGCACCCTCCTGCCACTGCTGTCCTTCGGCACCGGGACCTGGCTGGTGATGCTGGCGTACGCGGTGCGGCGGCGCAGTGGACGGCTCGGCCTTGCGGCCGTCGGCTATCTCATCACCGCGTCGCTGCTGGTCTACATGATCGCCACCGACGACCTCGAGACGGAGGACTCGGCGGCGGAGGCGTTCTTGGGGCTCGGCGTGATCGGTCTCTGCTGGGTGGTGGGCGCCGCGCACGTGGTACTGCTCAACCGATGGGTCTGGGGACGGGTCACCGGGCGGCCGCTCGTGGCCCAGGCACGCGACGAGGAGCGACGGGTTCGCCGCCAGCAGGCGCGGAACCTGCTGCACCGCTACCCCTCGGCGCGTCAGGAGTTCGCCATCGGCCGACCGGACCTGGCCCGCGCCTTCGACGACGGCGGGCTCATCGACGTCAACGCCGTACCCGACCACGTACTCGCCACACTGCCCGGGCTCACCGACGCGCAACGCCGGCAGGTGGCGATGGACCGGTGGGTACGCGGCCCGTACACGTCGATGGAGGAGCTGGCCGCGCGCTGCCCGCTGCCGCTCGCGGTTACCGACGCGCTTCGCAGCGTCCTGCTCTTCCTGCCGCCACCCGCCCCGCCCACAGGCACCCCCGCGGCGGTGAAGGCGGAGCCAGCCGGGCCTCGATGATCGCGGGGTTTTCCGGCGCGGCTGGTAGAAATGCCGGGTGAGCGAAGAGCGGGCGGCGGTACGGGAGCGGGCCGAGGCGGTGCTGCGCCGGCTGGCCGGTGACCATGCCCGGCTGCGCGAAGATCAGTGGCGGGCCATCGAGGCGCTGGTGGTCGACGCGCGCCGGGTGCTCTGCGTCCAACGCACCGGCTGGGGCAAGTCGGCGGTCTACTTCGTGGCCACCGCGCTGCTACGCCAGGGCGAGCACCCCGCCGGCCCGACGGTGATCGTGTCGCCGCTACTGGCGCTGATGCGCAACCAGGTCGAGGCGGCCGCCCGAGCCGGCATCCGGGCTCGCACGATCAACTCGGCGAACCTCGACGAGTGGGACGAGATCACCGCGGAGATCCAGGCCGGCGCGGTGGACGTGCTGCTGATCAGCCCGGAACGGCTGAACAACCCGGATTTTCGCGACGGGGTGCTGCCAAAGCTGGCCGCGACCACCGGGCTGCTGGTGGTCGACGAGGCGCACTGCGTCTCCGACTGGGGGCACGACTTCCGGCCGGACTACCGGCGGCTCCGCACGTTCCTCGGCAACCTGCCCGAGCGCACCCCGGTGCTGGCCACCACCGCCACCGCCAACGCCCGGGTCACCCAGGACGTGGCGGAGCAGTTGGGGGACGCCCTCGTCCTGCGCGGCACGCTGGACCGCGAGTCACTGCGCCTCGGCGTGCTCGACCTGCCCACCCCGGCGCACCGGCTGGCCTGGCTAGCCGACCACCTGGACCAGCTGCCCGGCTCCGGCATCATCTACACGCTGACCGTCGCGGCGGCGGGGGAGACGGCCGAGTTCCTGCGTACCAGGGGCTACCCGGTGGCCTCGTACACCGGGCAGGTCGACGACGCCGACCGGCGGGCCGCCGAGCAGGACCTCCTGGACAACAAGATCAAGGCGTTGGTCGCCACGAGCGCGCTCGGCATGGGCTTCGACAAACCAGACCTGGGCTTCGTGGTCCACCTCGGCGCGCCACCCTCGCCGATCGCGTACTACCAGCAGGTCGGCCGCGCCGGCCGGGCCGTCGAGCACGCCGAGGTGCTGCTGCTGCCCGGTGCCGAGGACGCCGCGATCTGGCGCTACTTCGCCTCGCTGGCGTTCCCACCCGAGCAGCAGGTCCGGGCCGTACTGGCTGCCCTGCAGAGCGACCGACCGCTCTCCACCCAGGCACTCGAACCGCTGGTCGACCTCCGTCGGGCCCGGTTGGAGCTGATGCTCAAGGTGCTCGACGTGGACGGCGCGGTCCGCCGGGTGCGCGGTGGCTGGCTCGCCACCGGCGAGCCCTGGGTCTACGACGAGGCCCGGTTGCGCCGCGTCGCCGAGGCGCGCACCGCCGAGCAACAGGCCATGCGGGAGTACGCGACCACGTCCGGCTGCCGGATGCGGTATCTGCGGGAGTGCCTGGACGATACCGGGACAGCCGACTGCGGTCGGTGTGACCGGTGCGCTGACCCGCTGTTCTCCTCGGACGTGTCGACGGCCGCGCTGACCGCCGCGCAGACGTTCCTGGGCCGACCCGGCGTGGAGATCGCCCCGAAGAAGCTCTGGCCGACCGGACTGGACGCGGTGGGCGTACCCCTGAAGGGCCGGATCCCCCCGACGGAGCAGGCGCTGCCGGGCCGGGCCGTCGGGCGCCTCTCCGACCTGGGCTGGGGTGGCCGGCTGCGCGGCCTGGTCGGCCCGGACGCGCCCGACGCGCTGGTGCCCGACGACGTGGCCGGCGCCGTGGTGGAGGTGCTGAAGGCGTGGGCGCACGGCGACGACCCGTGGCCTCGCCGCCCGGTGGCGGTGGTCGCGGTTGGTTCCCGTCGGCGGCCCCGGCTGATCGGATCGCTGGCCGAGCGGGTCGCCGCCGTGGGCCGGCTGCCGCTGTTGGGCGAGGTCACCCGGACCGGTCCGGGCGGCCCCGGCGGGCCGCGCGGCAACAGCGCCCAGCGGGTACGCGCGCTGCACGACGCGTTCACCGTGCCGGCCGAGTTGGCCGACGCGCTGGCCGAACTGGCCGGGCCGGTGCTGCTCCTGGACGACCTGGTCGACTCGGGCTGGACGATGACGATGGTGACCCGCGCCCTACGCCGGGCCGGCGCGCCGGACGTGCTCCCGCTCGCCCTCGCCGTGGCCGGCTGAGCCCGCCGCGCGCTCGCGGCGGAAAAGTTCCCGGGCAGGACGGATTGCGACCGTCGCCACGCCGTCCCGACGTCGGCCGGGCCCGGCCCGGTGCGGCGGTACCGTGGGCGGCATGACCGATCAGCCCGTCGACGAGGCCGGCCACGCGTTGGACGCCGGCGGTGCCTGACCAGATCTCCGCCGCGCCGGACCGGAGCACGCTCCGACTGGCGCTGGTGGTCGGTGGGCTGGTGCTCGCGGTGCTGCTCGGCTTCGGCCTCGGCCGGATGAACGCCGACGGCGCCACCACCGGCGGCTCGGCGCTGGCCGCCGACCACACCCACCCGGCGGGCACGGAGCCGCACGACCACGGCAGCGCCACGGGCACGGACCAGGGCGTGGGCGGCGAGCCGGGTGGCCTGTCGGTCAGCTCGGCCGGGTACACCCTGGCCCCGCTGACCACCGAGTTCCTGGCCGGTCGCCCGGGGCAGCTCCGGTTCCAGGTACGGGACGCGCAGCGCCGGCCGGTCACCCGCTTCGCCGTCGTGCACGACAAGCCGTTGCACCTCATCGTGGTCCGCCGGGACCTGACCGGCTACCAGCACCTGCACCCGACCATGGCTCCGGACGGCACCTGGTCCGTGCCGCTGACCCTCGCGCAGCCCGGCGTCTGGCGGGCGTACGCCGACTTCACCGTGGTCGCCGACGACGGCGGCCAGACCGCGTTGACCCTCGGCGCGGACCTGGTCGCGCCCGGCGGGTATCAGCCCCGTGCGCTGCCAGCGCCAGCCACCTCGACGACGGTGGACGGGTTCACCGTCGGCTACCAGGGCAACCCGCAGGCCGGGGAGACGGTGCCGCTGACCTTCCGGGTCGACGCCGCTGGCGGCGCCGCACCGCTGGAGCGCTACCTCGGGGCGTACGGGCACCTGGTGGCGCTGCGCGAGGGCGACCTGGGCTACCTGCACGTGCACCCGGAGCCGGAGTTGGTGGACGGCCAGGTGAAGTTCTGGCTGACCGCCCCCGGCCCTGGCCGCTACCGCCTCTACCTCGACTTCCAGGTCGCCGCCAAGGTCCACACCGCCGAGTTCACCCTCACGGTCCCGTAACCCCCGGAGGGGTAGGTCAGCCGGCGCGGCGGATGGGGCGGCGGGCCAGGTAGCGGAGGAGATCGCGGATGTGGTGCTTCTCCTCGGCGGGGACGGTGGGGTCGGCGAGCCGGTCCAGGATCGCCCGGACGTCCGCCTCGACCGGGCCCTCGTCGTTACGCCGGCGGGGTGCCGGGCCGGCGTCGGGCAGCCCGAGCGCCCGGAACGCGGCCGCGACCGGCAGGTCCAGCGCGGCGCAGAAGCCGCGGACCTTGGCCAGTTCGGGGTAGTCCTGCCAGTCACCGGCCAGCCAACGGAACACCGTGGAGCGGCCCACACCCGTGTGGGAGGCGAGGTCGGTCACCGTCCACCCGCGCTCGTCGCGAGCGTCATCGATGGCTCGCCGGACGAAGCGGGCGAACGCCATCTGCGGCGAAACGTCTGCGGAAGCCATCCTCGCGGGTCTTCTCCTCCCGGCCGGAGCACTGGGACGATGCGCCTTCCGAGGGTAGTACGCCCACAGCCGGAAACAATTGACTGACCGCACAAACTGTCCCGTTGATGGGACTTGTCTCAGGCAGCGACCGACCAGACCACCGCCGAGGCGCCGTCCTCGTCAGGCGGCGGGCGGCTCGTCGGCGGCCAGCAGGGTCTGCAGCCGGGGAGTGACCCGCCACTGGTCCACCAGCTCGCGGTACTCCGCGCGCTGCGGGTCGGTGGCCCCGGCGCCGGTACGGCGGGCCCGGATCAGCAGGTTGCGCGGCGTGTGCTGGGAGTCCACGAACTCCACCACCTCGGCCCGGTACCCGTGCACCCGCAGCAGCCCGGCCCGCAGGGCGTCGGTGAGCACGTCGGCGAAGCGCTCGCGCAGGATGCCCTGTCGGGTCAGCAGCTCGTACGGGGCCGGGGCGGGGTCGGCGCGTAGCTGCTTCGCCAGGTCGTGGTGGCAGCAGGGCGCGGCGAGCACCCAGCGGGCCTCCCAGCGCACCGCGCGGGCCAGCGCCTCGTCGGTGGCGGTGTCGCAGGCGTGCAGCGCCAACACCAGGTCCGGTGCGGGGTCGACGACGGCGTCGGCGATCGTGCCGGCCACGAAGGTGACCTGGTCGGCCCAGCCCAGTCGCTGCGCCAACTCGGTGTTGCGCCGCCGCTGGTCCTCCCGGACGTCCACGCCGATCAACTCGACGTCGAGCCCCCGACCGGAGAGATAGCGGTACGCGGCAAAGGTCAGGTAGGCGTTGCCGCAGCCCAGGTCGACCACCCGCAGCGGGCCGGTCAGCTCGTCGGGCAGGGTCGCGGCCAGGGCTCGCAGGAACGCGTCCACCTGGCGGCGCTTCGCCGCCGAGCCGCCGATCTCGGTGAAGATCTCGTCCCCAGGGTCCAGCAGGTACTCCTTCGCCCGGTCGTTCCCGCCCGGTGTCGCCGCCGGCCGCGCCGTCGCGGCCCGGTGCACCTGCGCTTCGCCCGACTTGGTCACCCGCAGCTGGAGCGTCGCGTCGGCCGTCTCCAGGTGCCAGTTGCCGAATGGCTCGGCCAGCAGTTCGTCGACCGCCGCGGCCGTTTCCGGTCCGGGGGCGACATTGCGGGTGTACGGGCGGGCGCCGTCGGAGGTGGTGATCTGGAGCCGGGGCCCGGCCTTGAGCGTCACCGGCCGCAGCTCGGCCCGGACCACCGTGGGGCGGCGTCCGCGGCGGCGCCCGGCGGCGACCGCCCGGGTCAGCGCGGGGTCGAGTAGCAGCGCCCGGACCTCGGTGAGGGCGGCGTCGAGCGGTTCGGGCATCGTTCCATCTTCCAAAGGTGGGGTGGGAAGGGAACATCCCCCGTACCGCGCGGGGCGGTGCGGGGGATGTCGGGTGTGGCTGTGGGTCAGTCCGCGGTCGCCTCGGCCGGCGTACCCGCGCCGGAACCGCCACCACGGCGACGCCGGCGGCGACGCGGCTTCGACGGCTCACCGTCGGCGCTGGCGGCTGGCTCGGCCGGAGCCACCTCGGTGGAGATCACCGCGGTCGGCTCGCCCGCAACCGCCTCGCCGGCCCGGCGGCGACGCCGGCGGCGCGGGGTACGGGTGCCCTCCTCGTCGGCGGCGGCGTCCGCGGGTGCCTCGGCGGCCGGCGTGCCGGCGTCGGTGCGGTCCCGGCGGTCATCGCCCCGGCCGCGACGCTCGCCCCGGCCCTCGCTCCTGCCCTCGCCGCGGCTCTCACCGCGTCGGGAGCCCCGGCCACCGCTGTCGCCCCGGCGGGAACGCGTCCCGCCCAGGTCCTCCTCGATCTCGGCCGAGAGCCCGGCCCTGGTCCGCTCCGCAGTGGGCAGGGTGCCGGCGACACTGGTAGAGATGTGCAGGTCGGTGTAGAGGTGCGGAGACGTGTGGTACGTCTCCGGCGGCTCCGGCATCTCCAGACCCAGGGTCTTGTCGATGATCCGCCAGCGCGGCATGTCGTCCCAGTCGACGAAGGTCACCGCGACACCGGTCGCGCCAGCCCGGCCGGTGCGGCCGATCCGGTGGGTGTAGGTGTCCTGATCTTCCGGGCAGTCGTAGTTGATCACGTGGGTGACGCCGGTGACGTCCAGCCCGCGGGCTGCCACGTCGGTGGCGACCAGGATGTCGATCTTTCCGGCCCGGAACGCCCGCAGCGCCCGCTCGCGGGCACCCTGGCCGAGGTCACCGTGCACCGCGGCGACCGCGAACCCGCGGAAGTCGAGGTCCTCGGCGACCCGGTCGGCGGCCCGCTTGGTGCGAGTGAAGATCATGGTCAGCCCGCGCCCCTCGGCCTGGAGGATCCGGGCCACGATCTCGACCTTGTTCATCGAGTGGGTGCGGTAGACCAGTTGCTGGGTCTGCGGCGACGGGCCGGTCTCGGCGGTGTGGCCGGCGTGGATCGTCATCGGCTGGCGCAGGAAGCGCCGGGACAGGGTGACGATCGGGTCCGGCATGGTTGCCGAGAAGAGCATGGTCTGCCGATCCTCCGGCAGCATCGCCAGGATCTTCTCGACGTCGTCGAGGAAGCCCAGGTCGAGCATCCGGTCGGCCTCGTCGAGCACCAGCGCGTGTACGCGGTCCAGTCGCAGGTGCTTCTGCTTGGCCAGGTCGAGCAGCCGGCCGGGGGTGCCGACCAGGACCTCGACGCCCTTGCGCAGCGCGTCGATCTGCGGCTCGTACGCCACGCCGCCATAGATCGGCAGCACCCGGACGCCCCGCGTCCGGCCGGCGGCGGCCAGGTCCTTGGCGACCTGGATGCCCAGCTCACGGGTGGGGACGACGACCAGTGCCTGCGGCACGCCGTCGCTGCCCTCGTTCGGCGCGAAGACCCGCTCCAATAGCGGTACGCCGAAGCCGAGGGTCTTGCCGGTGCCGGTGGGCGCCTGGCCGATCAGGTCGACGCCACGGAGCGCGATCGGGATCGCGTACTCCTGGATGGCGAAGGCGCGGGTGATGCCGGCCGCGGCCAGCGCCTCGACGGTCTCTTCGCGGGCGCCGAGTGCGGCGAAGGTGGGAGCCTCGGGTCGAACCGGGGCGGTGGGGGCCAGTTCCTGGCCGTCCATCAGATCTTGAGTCAGCTCGCTCATATGGATTTGGGGGTGCCCTCTCGTGGGTGCGCCCCATCATGTCCTCAGGGCGCTGTCGGTATGACGCGGGCCACACGGTCGGGGGCAGACTGCCGAGCCGGACCGGGCCGCACGCGCGCCGCGGGCTGAGCTTCGATCAGATCGGCGCCCACGGCAACTGCTCTATGCTACCTGAACAGGCAGGCACCCGTCCCGATTCCCCGTCGGGCACCCGCCACGCGGGGGCATGAGATGTGACCTGCGTCACACGGTGGGTCGATGTCTGGGTCGTACCACGTGCGGGCCACACCACCGGGCCGCGCACGGTAACCTGCGCTCGTGTCCGCGCCGACCACCCCCGGTCCCGCCGTCGCCGACCTGCTGGGCCTGGTCGCCTTCGGTGAGTTGCTCGCCTTCGAACGGATGGCCGGCGACGCCCGGCTCGCGCCCGACCTGCGCCGCCGCGCCGCACTGAGCGAGATGGCCGCGGCCGAGATCGCCAACTACCGCCGGCTCGCCGACCGACTCACCGCGCTGGGCGTGCCGCCCGAGGACGCGATGGCGCCCTACCTGCGGCCGTTGCAGGCGTACCACGACTCGACCGAGCCGCGGGACTGGGCGGAGGTGGTGACCAAGGCGTACGTCGGCGACGCCATCACCGACGACTTCGTCCGGGAGACCGCCGACGCGCTGGACGAGCCCGACCGGCAGTTGGTGCTGGATGTGCTGCACGACTCCCGGTACGCGGAGTTCGCCGCCGCCGAGATCCGGGTGGCGGTCGCCGCCGACCCCCGGGTGGCCGACCGGCTCTCCATGTGGGCCCGGCGGCTGGTCGGCGAGGCGCTGTCCCAGGCCGGCCGGGTCGCCGCCGAACGGGCCGCGCTCACCACGCTGATCGCGCAGGGCGACCGGGTCGACGTGCCGGGGCTGTTCCGGCGGCTCACCGCCGCGCATACCGCTCGGATGGCCGCCGTCGGGCTCAACAACTGACCACCCGGGCCGCCGGGTGCGGTGCCGGCCCGCGGCAGGTGGGCCAGCGCCGACCTGCCGCGACGGCCGAACCGGTCAGCGGACGGTGAAACCGACCGCCCGGGGCGACGCTTCGGCGATCTCGACGTACGCGACCTTCTCGACCGGCACGATGACCCGCCGGCCCTTCTCGTCGGTCAGGGAGAGCGTGCCGCCGTTGCCGGCGAAGGCGTCGGTCACGATCTGCTCGATCTCGGCCGGCGACTGCGCGCTGTCCAGAACCAGCTCGCGCGGCGCGTACTGCACGCCGATCTTGACCTCCACTGTGCCTCCTCAACTGGGGCGAAAGAACCGCCCTGCGAAGGCTATCCGATCACGGGGGCAGTGGTCAGGCTGACTCACCTTGCAGCGGGAAGCTCGCGATGCCCCGCCAGGACAACGCGGCCACCAACGCCTCGGCCTCGGCCTTCGGCACCTGCCGGCCGCCGGCCAGCCAGAACTGCGCCGCCGTCTCGGCCGCACCGACCAGCCCGGAGGCGAGCAGCTCGGCGTGCGCCCGGCTCACCCCGGTGTCGGAGATGATGGTGTCGGTGATCGCGGCGATGCAGCCCTGCTCGACCCGCTCGACGCGTTGCCGCACCGCTGGGTCGTTGCGCAGGTCCGACTCGAAGACGAGCCGGAACGCCTCGCTCTCGTGATCGACGAAGTCGAAGTACGCCCGCACCGACGCGCCGACCCGCTCCTTGTTGTCGTTGGTGCCGCGCATCGCGTCGTGCACCTTGGCGACGATGGCGTCACAGTGCGTGTCCAGCAGAGCCAGGTAGAGGTCCATCTTTCCCGGGAAGTGCTGATAGAGCACCGGCTTGGAGACCCCGGCCCGCTCGGCGATGTCGTCCATCGCGGCGGCGTGGTAGCCCTGCGCGACGAAAACCTCCTGCGCCGCCGCCAGCAACTGCTTGCGGCGCGCGGAACGAGGCAGGCGGGTGGGCCTGCCGGCGGTCTGCGCACCGTTGCCCGCAGCGGTCATGGGTTCCTCCGAGTTCTGCGTACGAGCCGGCATTTTCCCCCCAGACCGGGCGAAGCCCGTGACCCGCGTCGTGGAAATGGCCCGCCGCTGTAACTTATCGCCACTGTCACCACACGGTAGCCTCAGCGAGGGCGACCAAGGAGCGCGCGGTGAGTGAAACAGGGCAACCCGGAGTCCCCACCCCGGGAGAGCACGGCGACGGAGCGGGTCAGCACGACGACCCGGGCCGTCCCGTCAGCGGGTGGGCGCCCTCGGCGGGCGGATGGTCCCGCGCTGCCGAGCACGAGGGTGCCCAGGAGCAGACACCGCGTTGGCAGCCCGACCCCGCGTCCGGTTGGCGCACCTCTTCCTCGCGACACGGCGACCTGCCGCCACCTGTGTCCGGTCTGCCCGACGACCTCCAGCCGCCGGCCCGGGTCAACGGCCACCACGCCAACGGCGTCCGCCACGCAGGCACCGAGGCCAACGGCGTCCGCCGCCCCGGTGCCGAGGCCAATGGTGTCCGCCACCCTGGCGCCGAGCCCTCGGCGGGCCGGCCCGCGCCGGTGAGCGCGCCGCCCGGGTTGACCGCCGAGGACCGGCCCGACCAGGCCGGCGACCGGCTGGTGGTGCCCGCCCAGCGTCCCGCACCGCCGCCGGAGCAGGGGACCGGCGAGCCCGACACCGGCCCCGCCCCGCACTCCACTGCAGACCCGGCCGGCGGCCACAGCGCCCGCTGGGCCGAGCCCGGTCTGCCGACCTCGGCGCCGCCGGCTGTCCAGGTGCCGCCCGTCGGCACCGCCGCCTCGGGCTTCGAGGTCCCGCCCGGCTTCCACGCGCCCACCGCCGAGCGGCTGGCCACCGACGAACCGCCGGCCGCGCCGCGCGGCTGGCGGGATCCGCTCACCCCGGACGCGTCGGCTGAGCCGGGACGCACCCCGGACGGGGCCGGGCACGCCGAGGACTCCGATCCGGGTCGCGCCGCCAGGGGCGACCGCGGCGGGGACGTGCCCCGGGCCGGTGAGCCTCCGACCATCGAGCCGGACTGGTCCGGGCCGAGCTGGAACCGCCCGAGCTGGGGCAGCGGCTGGGCCCCGCCCTGGTCGCGGCAGGATGGCGAGCCGGTTGGCCGCCCGGCCCGGGACGAGCCCGCGCCGGGCCTGGTCGCCGAGCCCAACCGGCCGTACGAGCCGGCGCGCGTGGAGTCACCCCGCCCCTACGAGCCCGTACGCGTCGACCCGCCGCGCGGGCGCGACATCGCCCGAGACGAACCTGAGCCCGAGGCGTCGCCGGAGCGGGTCGCCAAGCGCGGCCCGGCCGATCGCCCCTCCTGGGCGGGCGGACGCCCTGCGACGAGCCCTACCAGCACAGCCCCGAATTCGTCGTCCGAGGCCGGCCCGGCGGACCGGCCTTCCTGGGCGGGCGGGCCGACAGCCGAGCCGACCAGCGCGCCGCCGACGGACCGCCCGTCCTGGGCCGGTTCGGCGCCGACCGCTGTCCCGCCGGCCGATCGGTCGCTCCGAGCCGGCGGCGAGGACCCGACACCGACCAGCGGGCCACCGGTGCCGCGGGCTGCGCCGCCCGCCACCGATCGCCCCTCCTGGGCCGGCGGTCCCGCTCCGATCAGCGGCCCACCGGCCGATCGCCCCTCCTGGGCCGGCGGGTCCGCTCCGACCAGTGGCCCACCGGCCGATCGCCCCTCCTGGGCCGGCGGGTCCGCTCCGACCAGTGGCCCACCGGCCGAGCGGCCCTCCCGGGCCGATTCCGCGCCGAGCAGTGCCGCACGCGCCGATCGGCCGTCCTGGGCCGGCGGCCCGGACCCGGCGCCCACCAGCGGCGCGCCGTCCCCGCCGTCCTGGGCCGGTCCGGCCCCGACCAGTGCCCCGCCGCCCGGCCGGCCGTCCTGGGCCGGCGGTTCGGACCCGACGCCGGCCAGCGCCCGGCCGTCGCGCCCGTCCTTGACTGGCGAATCAGCCCCGACTGGCGGGTCGACCCCGGCCAGTGGCCCGCCAGCCCGGGCCGGCGACCCTGCGCCCACCAGTGCGCCCCCTGTCCAGCGGCCGTCCTGGGCCGACCCTGCGCAGACCGAAGCACCGCCACCGGCGCCGCCCGAGGCGTCGGCCGGACCACCTCCGGTGCTGGCCGACGCGCCACCGGCCCCGGCCGGACCGGCGCTGCTGAGGGAGCGGCCCTCCTGGGCCGGCGGGTCGCCGACGGCCCCGACGACCCCGACCCCGACGACCCCGACGCGGGCCGAGCGACCCGACTGGTCCGAGGGACGCATTCCGGCTGGCACCCCGACCGAGCGCCCTTCCTGGCCGGTCAGTCGGTCGGCGAGCACGCCCCGCGCGTACGGCGCGGATGAGCCGTCCGGCCCGCTCCGGCCCGAAGCCCGGCCGGCCGCACCGTTCCGGCTCCGGTCGGAGACTCCTGAGCCGCCCCTGCCGTCCCCGGTCGAGCCGTCCCCTTCAGCTCCCTCGGCGACCGGCACGTCACCAGCAGCCATCCCGCCGACCTCGACCGGTGTCGCCCCTGCCACGAGCGGGCCCGGGCGCCGCGACCGGACCTCACCCGCGCCCGCCCCGACGAGCGCCCCTCCCTACGCGGCTCGCCGATCCGCCCCCGACTCGGCGTCGCCGACCGAACCGGCCGACGACGGTCGGTCGCCGGATCCGACGTTGGCGGTGCTGCCGCAGCGCGTCCCTGCGGAACCGGACGTGCCCGTCGTGCCGGAGCCGCCAGCCGTGGAGCCACCCGCAGAAACCCCTGAGCTCGCCCGCATCGCCACCCACCTGCGCCGCGACGACGAACCCGCACCGCTGCGGGAGCGCCCCGAGGGGTTCGACGTCAACGCCATCCTGGACGCCGTTCGGGAGGTGGCCGGCGTACGCGACGCGGCGCTGCGCCGTACCCCGGCCGGCGCGCACAGTCTCCGCCTGGACCTGTCCGACGGCGCCGACCCGGCCGAGGTGAGCCGACAGGTGGCCCGGCTGCTTCAGGAGCGGATGGGGCTGGCCGCCGCACCGCAGAACCTGCCCGGCCCGCCGACCACGCCGGTCCCGCCGGTCCGCCGTCGGGCTGTCGAGCCCCGGGCCGCCGAGCGGCGTACCCCGGAGCCCCGGAGCGCCGACCCCCGGAGCGCCGAGCCGCGCGACGCCGGTGCGGAACTCCGTACCGGCGAGGTGCTGCCCACCGGGTCGCCCACGGTCGGTCGGCCGTCGGGTGGTCGGGTCGAGGCCACGCCCGTAGGCCCTGAGCAGGAGGTCGGGGCGGACGGCTCGCGTCGGCGTCGGCCGAGCGCCCCGCACCGGGGTCGCGCCACGGTGGAGGAGCCGGGCTCGGTCTCGGCCGCGCCCGCTGGCGCGGCAACCGGCAGTCCGGCGACGGCCGGTACGTCGTACTCCGGTGGTCAGGTGACCACGACGGAGTCGGCACCGTCCCGACCGCTGGACACCGGCGGCGCGCCGGGGCCGCGGGTGGTGATCGACCATGTGCAGGTCAGCACCTTCGGCCTGGACGCGAACGTGGAGGTCCGGCTGCTGGCCGGCGGCGAGAGTGCCGCCGGGTACGCCACCGGGCCGGCGGTCGACGGCTACGTGCTGCGGCTCTGCGCGGTCGCTGCGGCCGCCGCCGTGGACGAGTTGCTGCGTGGCGCCGAGAACGCCGAGCGGGGGCGCTGCTTCGTCGAGCACGCGGCGGTGGTGCCGTTCGGCAACTGCGAGGTGGCCACCGTGGTGGTGCTGCTGGTCTGTGACGGCTGGGTCGAGCAGCTCGCCGGCTCGGCCCTGGTCGCCGGTGACCCGCGCCAGGCGGTGGTCCGTGCGACGCTGGCGGCGGTCAACCGAAGGCTGGAAGCGCTGCTGTCCTGAGTGGTCCAGGGCAGACTGGAGCGATGAAGCGCGCCACCCTCTGGCCGGACCATCTCCTTCCCGAGGACCGGGTCCCGCCGCCGTGGCCGGGTCGGGAGGTCCGCCTCGACGGCGTGGTCACGTACGTGCGGGACACCCCGGCCACCGCCGTCGGCGCGGAGCCGGCGCTGTACGTGCACGGGCTGGGCGGCTCGTCGCAGAACTGGACCGACCTGGCCGGGCTGCTCGCCGACCGGCTGGACGGCCAGGCCATCGACCTGCCCGGGTTCGGCCGCAGCGAGCCGGGCCGCCGCTACACCATTCCGGCCTTCGCCGATCTGGTGGTCCGCTGGATCGAGCACTCCGGTCGAGGGCCGGTGCACCTGTTCGGCAACTCCCTGGGCGGTGCGGTCGCGGTCCAGGTGGCCGGGCTCCGGCCCGACCTGGTCCGCACCCTCACCCTGATCTCTCCTGCGCTGCCGTTCCTGGATTTCCGTCGTTCGTTGCAGGGGCGGATGCTGCCGGTGCTGGCCATCCCCGGGGGTGAACGGTTGGTCGCCTGGCGGCTCACCCAGCTCGCCCCCGAGGTCATGGCTGAGCAGGTCCTGGAGGCCTGCGTCGCCGACCTCAGCCGGATCTGCGAGCAGCGTCGTGCCGAGGCGCTGGAGGAGATCCTGGTGCGCTACGAGGCGGAGCACTACGCCTCTGCGTACGTCCGGACGTTCCGCGGGTTGGTCTCCAGCTTCCTGCGGTCGTACCTGCCGGGGCCGGGCTCGCTGTGGCGGCTCGCCGCGGCGGTGCGCGCGCCGACCCTGGTGGTGGGTGGCCGGCAGGACCGGCTGGTCGACGTGCGGGTCGCGCCGCAGACCGCCCGGACCATCCCGGACAGCCGGCTGCTGATGCTCGACGGCGTCGGCCACGTGGCGCAACTGGAGGTGCCCCGACTGGTGGCCCGGGCGGTTGTCGGCCTGCTCGCCGAAACGGAGGAGACCGCCCGGCGGCCTGATCTGGCAGGCTGAACCGGGTGCCCACCCCCGCCCGCCGCCCCGGTCACCGTCAGCGGCGATTCGCGTTGATCGCCCAACTGGTGGCCGTGGTGCTGGCCGTCGGCGCGGCGGTTTCCGTGATCGCCGAAGGGCCGGGCGGGCACCCCGGCGCCGAGCGGCTGGCCGCTGAGGAGATCCGCACACCGTCGCCGGCCGCACCACCTCCCCTGCTGGCGGCGCCGCTGCGGCCGTCGGCCGACCCGTCGCCTGCCGGGCCGCCGAGCCCCTCCCCGGTGCTGCGACTGTCCGGGGCGGTGCCGACCGCCGGCACCGGCCGGTTCGGTTACGACGACCGCGCCGGCCCGGTGCTGGGCCGCGCGGGCGAGCTGCGGCGCTATCGGGTGGCGGTCGAGTCGGGCAGTGGCGAGGACGCCGCCGCGTTCGGGGAGGCGGTCCAGACGGCGCTCGCCGGGCCGGGCAGTTGGGTCGACAGCGGCCGGCTGCGGTTGCAGCAGGTGCCCGGGGCCTCACCCCGGGACTTCACCGTCTACCTGGCCACTGCCCGTACGGCTGGCCGGATGTGCGCCGACGGTGGGGTGGACATCCGGGTCGGCGGCCGGCCGTACACGTCCTGCCGGACGCCGGGCAGGGTGATCATCAATCTGGATCGGTGGCGGCTGTCCGTGCCGCACTACGTCCAGGCCGGTGTGCCGCTCGCGGTCTACCGGACGTACGTGGTCAACCACGAGGTGGGCCACCAGTTGGGGCACCGGCACGAGCGCTGCCCGGGCTCCGGTCGGCCGGCGCCGGTGATGATGCAGCAGACCCTCTTTCTGCACGGGTGCCGGGTCAATCCGTGGCCGTACCTGGACGGTCGCCGCTACGCCGGTCCTCCGCTCTGAGCGCCTCCACGGCACCTAATCGACGCCTTTATAAGGTGTCTTGCGTTATTAGCGGTGAAAGCGGAGAAATGCCCGATTAATCTGGCAGGCTGGACGTCATGACGCCGTCGTCCCCTTACGGCCCGCCCGAATCGCCCGGCCGACCGGCGTACCGGGCGTCGGACGCGCGGCCTGCACTGTTCCGGATGCGCCGGCGACGCCGCCGCAGTCTGCTGCTCGGTCTGGTGGTCGTGCTCGCCGTCGGCGCCGGAGTGACGCTGACGTGGGGCGGCGAACCGCCAGCCGAGGCGCCCGCCGCCACCCAGGGCCGGGTGGGTCACGGCGGGGGAGTGGGCGCGCACCCGGCGCCCACCAGTTACCCGTCGGTCGGCGCGGGACGGTTCACCGTGGCTGACGGTGAGACCCCGGTGCACGGCGAGGACGGGCCGCTGCGCCGTTACCGGGTCGTGGTCGAGCACGGCACCGGCCAGGACGCTGACGCCTTCGCCGGCACGGTGGACGAGGCGCTGACCGACTCGCGCAGCTGGATCGCCTCCGGTGAGGTGCGCGTGCAGCGGGTGGCCGATGCGGGGGTCGCCGACTTCACGATCTACCTGGCCACCCCGGTCACCTCCGAGCAGATGTGCGCCGAGGGCGGGCTGACCACCGAGCGGTACACCTCCTGCCGGCTCCCCGGCCAGGTCATCATCAATCTGGCCCGCTGGATGGAGGCGGTCCCCGACTACGGCGCGCCGCTGGAGACGTACCGCACCTACGTGATCAACCACGAGGTGGGCCACGAGTTCGGTGAGGAGCACGAGGCCTGCCCGGGCCCCGGCCAGCCGGCGCCGGTGATGCAGCAGCAGACGTACGGCCTGGAGGGCTGCGTCGCCAACGCCTGGCCCTACCTCGACGGCCGTCGGTACGCGGGGGACCTCGTCCCCTGATCGATGGGTCCGTCGGTTATTCCCCTCCCGCATTGCGGGCCACGTGTCCTCCCTCATGGCCGAGCGGTGCCCCGGCGAGCAACAATGGCGCGGTTCACACCGCCGATCCCGGGGAGTCCACCGTGTCGTTGCCCCCGCTCGTCGAGCCCGCCGCCGAGCTGACCGTTGACGAGATCCGCCGCTACTCCCGCCACCTGATCATCCCGGACGTCGGGGTGACCGGGCAGAAGCGGTTGAAGAACGCCCGGGTGCTCTGTGTCGGCGCCGGTGGCCTCGGCTCGCCCGCCCTGATGTACCTCGCCGCGGCCGGGGTCGGCACGCTCGGCATCATCGACTTCGACACCGTCGACGAGTCCAACCTCCAGCGCCAGATCATCCACGGCGTGTCCGACGTCGGCCGGTCCAAGGCCGAGTCCGCCGCCGCCTCGATCCGCGAGATCAACCCGCTGGTCAACGTGGAGATCCACAACACCGCGCTGGACCGGGAGAACGTCCGCGAGATCTTCGCCCAGTACGACCTGATCGTCGACGGCACCGACAACTTCGCCACCCGGTACATGGTCAACGACGCGGCGGTGCTGCTCGGCAAGCCGTACGTCTGGGGCTCGATCTACCGCTTCGACGGCCAGGCGTCGGTGTTCTGGGCCGAGCACGGCCCCTGCTACCGGTGCCTCTACCCGGAGCCGCCGCCGCCCGGCATGGTCCCGTCCTGCGCCGAGGGCGGCGTGCTCGGTGTGCTCTGCGCGTCGATCGGCTCGATCCAGGTGAACGAGGCGATCAAGCTGCTCACCGGCATCGGTGAGCCGCTGGTCGGCCGGCTGATGGTCTACGACGCCCTGGAGATGGAGTACCGCAAGATCAAGGTTCGCAAGGACCCGAACTGCGCACTCTGCGGCGAGAACCCGACGGTCACCGACCTGTTGGAGGACTACGAGGACTTCTGCGGCGCTGTCTCCGACGAGGCCCAGGAGGCGGTGGTCGACTCGACCATCACCGCGTTGGAGCTCAAGGAGTGGCAGGACGCCGACAAGGACATCTTCCTGGTCGACGTCCGGGAGCCGGCCGAGTACGAGATCGTCCGGATCCCCGGCGCCACCCTGATCCCCAAGGGCGACATCATCTCGGGCGAGGCGCTGGCCCAGCTGCCGCAGGACCGGCAGATCGTGCTGCACTGCAAGTCCGGTGTCCGCTCCGCGGAGGCGCTCGCCGCGCTCAAGGCGGCCGGGTTCCGCGACGCCGTGCACGTGCAGGGCGGCGTGCTCTCCTGGATCAAGCAGATCGACCCCTCGCTGCCCGCGTACTGACCGGCCGGCCGGGGCGGCGCACACCGCCGCCCCGGCTCCGGCGTGGCCCGGCCGGCGCCGTCCGCCGGCGAATCGACGCAAGTGACCCCGAGCAGCCCTCCGAGCGGAGCGACGCAGCCATTCCCGGCTGGCCGATTCCCCGAGGCGGAATCGTGTCTGCGCAGGTAGCGTCTCCGCCGTGGTCGACTTGGAAGCCGCGATCGGGTTCGTCGTGGCGCACGGAGATGCGGTCGAACGTGCCCGCCTCTCCTGGCTGCTCAACGGCACGCCGGTGCCCGCCGAGCTGCTGGAGACGGTCGAGGTCGCCCCGGCTCCCGACGGCGGCTGGCCGGCGACCTGGGGCGGCGAGATGGCCTCGATCGACGCCACCTGCTTCCGGCTCGCCGAGCTGGACGACCTGGGGGCGCTCGGCCGTCCCGCCGCGCGCCGGGCGCTGGACTGGCTGGCGTCCCGGCAGCAGCCCGACGGGGGCTGGGAGGAGGACCCCTCGCTGGCCGGGTCGGCTCCGGAGTGGGCCCGCCCCGGCGACCCGGAGGCGGGGCTCTTCCTCACCGCCAACGCCGGCTTCTGGCTCACCGTCGCCGGCCTGGACGCCCGTGCCGCCGGTCCGCTCGATCACCGGGTCGGCGGGGCGTACGCCGGGGTGGTGCAGGGGGCGGCCCAGTCGATCGCCAAGCGGCTGCGCCCCGACGGCAGTTGGCCGTCCTTCCTGGCCGCCGGTTGGCTGAGCGCGGCGGTGCTGCACCGGCAGGACATGTTCCAGGAGTCGGCGCGGATCCAGGTGGTGCTCGCCGAGCGGATGCCCGGGATGTCACCGGGGGACGTGGCCTGGCTGGCGGCCACGCTGCGCCGGGTCGGCATCGACCCGCAGGACTGGATCATGGTGCGGGCGCTTCGCCGGCTGGCCGAGACCCAGCGCAGCGACGGCGGCTGGGAGAGCGACGACGGGCACCAGTTCGACGTGCACTCGACCCTCTCCGCCATCCGGGCCTGCCGGCCGGCGCCGGCCGGCTGAGGCGCGGCCCGTACCGCTAGCGCAGGTGCCCGTCCCCGGTGACCACGTACTTGGTGCTGGTCAGCTCGGGCAGGCCCATCGGGCCGCGGGCGTGCAGCTTCTGTGTGGAGATGCCGATCTCCGCGCCGAAGCCGAACTCGCCGCCGTCGGTGAACCGCGTCGAGGCGTTCACCATGACCGCCGCCGCGTCCACCCGGGCGACGAACTCGCGGGCGGCGTTCGCCGAGTCGGTGAGGATCGCCTCGGTGTGCCCGGTGCCGTAGCGCCGGATGTGCGCGACCGCCGCGTCCAGCGAGTCGACCACCGCGACGGAGATGTCCGCGGAGAGATACTCGGTGGCGTAGTCCTCCTCGGTGGCCGGGACCACGGCGGCGGAGTGTCCCGCGACCTCGGGCGAACCGTGCACGGTCACGCCGGCCTCGGCGAACGCGGCCAGCATCGGCGGCAGGAACGCGTCCGCGACGTCCGCGTGCACCAGCAGCGACTCGGCGGTGTTGCAGGTGGACAGCCGCTGGGTCTTGGCGTTCAGCGTCACCGCTACGGCCTTCGCCACGTCGGCGGCGGCGTCCACGTAGACGTGGCAGTTGCCCACCCCGGTCTCGATCACCGGCACGGTCGACTCCTCGACCACGGTGCGGATCAGTGACGCGCCGCCGCGCGGGATGAGCACGTCGACCAGCCCTCGGGCGCGCATCAGCTCCTTGACCGACTCGCGGGAGCTGGCGTCGAGCAGCTGCACCGCGTCGGCCGGCAGCCCCGCCCCGGCGACCGCGTCGCGCAGCACCGCGACCAGCGCCGCGTTGGAGTGCGCGGCCGAGGACGACCCGCGCAGCAGCGCCGCGTTGCCGGACTTGAGGCAGATCCCGGCCGCGTCCACGGTCACGTTGGGACGTGCCTCGTAGATGATGCCGACCACCCCGAACGGCACCCGGATCTGGCGCAGTTCCAGGCCGTTGGGCAGGGTCGAGCCGCGGACCACCTCGCCGACCGGGTCGGGCAGCGCGGCCATCTGGCGCAGCGCGTCGGCGATGCCGGCCACCCGGCCCGCGTCGAGGGCGAGCCGGTCCAGCGCGGCCGCAGTCAGCCCGGCGTCCCGACCGGCCGCCAGGTCCGTCTCGTTGGCGGCGAGGATCTCCGGGGTACGCGCCACCAGGGCGTCGGCCATCGCGGCCAGCGCGGCGTCCTTGGCGGTACGCGTCGCCACGGCCAGTTCCGCGGCGGCGTCCCGCGCCCGTCGGGCCTGCTCGACGACGCTCATCCTGCACTCCTCACGTGATGACAAGCTGCTCACAGCAGTACGAGGTCGTCGCGGTGGACGACCTCCCGTTCGTACGCCGGGCCGAGCGCCGCGGCGAGTTCGGAGGTGGAGCGACCGAGCAGCCCGGGCAGCTCCACCGCGTCGTAGTTGACCAGCCCTCGGGCGACCGGCGCGCCGGCGGTGTCCACCAGGTCGACCGGATCGCCGGCGGTGAACGTCCCGTCCACGGCGGTGATGCCGGCCGGCAGCAGCGACTTGCGCCGCCCGACGACGGCGGCCACCGCGCCCGGGTCGAGGTGCAGCCGCCCCCGTGGTGAGGTGGCGTGGGCGAGCCAGAACAGCCGGGCCGCCGGGCGCTGCCGCTGCGGGTGGAACAGCGTGCCGACCGGCTCGCCGGCCAGCGCCGGGGCGGCCAGGTCGGCGGCGGTGAGTACCACCGGGATGCCGAAGCCGGTGGCGATCCGGGCGGCCTCGACCTTGGTCACCATGCCGCCGGTGCCGACCCCGGAGCGGCCGGCTTTGCCGATGGCGACCCCGGCCAGGTCGGCCTCGTCGCGGACATCCGCGATCCGCGTCGAGTGCGGGCGGGCCGGGTCACCGGTCCAGAGTGCGTCCACGTCGGAGAGGAGCAGCAGCAGATCGGCGTGCACCAGCGCGGCCACCAGGGCGGCCAACCGGTCGTTGTCACCGAACCGGATCTCGTCGGTGGCCACCGTGTCGTTCTCGTTGACGATCGGCACCGCGCGCAGGTCGAGCAGCTTGCGCAGGGTGCGGTACGCGTTGCGGTAGTGCGCCCGTCGGGTCACGTCGTCGACGGTGAGCAGCACCTGCCCGACGGTCAGCCGGTGCCGGGCGAAGCTGGCCGCGTACCGGCCGATCAGCAGGCCCTGCCCGACGCTGGCGGCGGCCTGCTGGGTGGCCAGGTCGCGCGGGCGTCGGGCCAGCCCGAGCGGGGACAGGCCGGCGGCGATGGCGCCCGAGGAGACCAGCACCACCTCGCGCCCCTCGGCGGCGAGCCTGCCGAGAGCGTCGACCAGCGCGTCGACCCGCTCGTCGGCCAGCCCGCCGCTGGCGGTGGTCAACGAGGAGGATCCGATCTTGACGACGACCCGTCGGGCCGCCGTGACTGCGTCGCGCACCCGCCCATTCTGCGTGGTCGGTGCGGCGCGGCCCGGTCGCGTTCCCATATCGTGGCGGACTGTGACTCCGGACGAGTACGTCGAGGCGGTGCTGGACCTGGTCGAGCGGATCCCGCCCGGGCGGGTGATGTCGTACGGCGCGGTGGCCGACGCGCTCGCCGAGCGCTCCGGCCGTGCGTCGGCCCGGCTGGTGGGCAGCATCATGGCCCGGCACGGCGGCTCGGTGCCCTGGCACCGGGTGGTCACCTCCGCCGGTCGGCTGCCCCCGGGGCACGAGCGGGAGGCGCGGGCCCGGCTGCGCGCCGAGGGGACACCGCTGCGCGGCGAGGGCGTGGACATCCGGGCCGCGGGTTGGTCGCCGGATGAGGGGATGTGACCGGCGCCATAACGTGAGTGACATTCGGCCCCATGAACCCGCCGCCGGGTGACGCCGGCTCGCCCGCCGCCGGTCCGCTGCCCCGGTCGGTGCACGCCGGGTACTCGCTCGGCTCACTGGCCACAGGCGCGTTCGGCACCGTGCCCGGTCTGCTGCTGCTGCCGTACCTGACCGACACGCTGGGCGTCGCCGCCGGGGTGGCCGCCCTTCTGGTGCTGCTGCCCAAGGCATGGGACGTGCTGGTCAACCCGGTCGCCGGGCGAATCTCCGACCGCACCCGGTCGCGCTGGGGCGCCCGCCGGCCGTACCTGCTCGTCGCCGGCCTCGCGCTCGCCGTGCTCTTCGCGGCCATCTTCGCCGCACCGTTCGGCAACGGACCGGCCGCCCCGGCGTACGTGGCGCTCGCCTTCCTCGCCACCGCCACCGCGTTCGCCTTCTTCCAGGTGCCGTACGTGGCGATGCCGGCGGAGCTGACCGACGACTACGCCGAACGTACCCGGCTGATGACCTGGCGGATCGCCGTGCTGGCACTGGCCATCCTGGTCTCCGGCGCGGTCGCCCCGCTGGTGGTGACCGCGAGCGGTGACGGCCTGCCTGGGCACCGGTGGATGGGCCTGTTCGTGGCGGTGCTGATCGCCCTCGGCGCCGTCGGCGCGTTCTTCGGCACCCGGTCCGCCCCGACCGGCACGGTGGGCGGCAGCGAGCCGACGCTGCGCGCCCAGCTCGCCGTGGCCGGCGCCAACCGGCCGTTCCGGGCGCTGCTGATCTGCTTCGTGGTGCAGTCCGCCGGCGTGGCGACCATCCTGGCCGGGGTCAACTACTTCGCCGGGCAGATCCTGCGCGACGAGCAGAGCGGCCCGACCCTGCTCTTCGTCTGCTTCGTCGGGCCGGCGCTGCTGGTGATGCCGCTCTGGACCCGGGTGGGCGCCCGGCTGGGTAAGCGAGCCGCCCTGGTCGCCGCCGCGCTGATCCTCGCCGCCGGGGCACTCGCCCTGGTCGCCGCGCCGGCGCTGCCGCCGGTCGCGGTCTACCTCCTGGTCGCGGTGATCGGCGTCGGCTACGCCGGTCAGCAGGTGTTCGCGCTGGCCATGTTGCCGGACTGCATCGCGTACGACACGGCGCGCACCGGCCGGCGACAGGCCGGCGTCTTCACCGGCCTCTGGACCGCCGGGGAGACCTTCGGTCTGGCCCTCGGCCCGGGCATCTACGGCCTGGTGCTCCAGTTCTCCGGCTACGTCTCCTCCGACACCGGCACGGCGGCCGCCCAGTCCGACACCGCCCGCCTCGGCGTCCTGCTCGGCTTCACCGTCCTGCCCGCCCTGCTGGTAGGTCTCCCCGTCCTCCTGCTGCGCCGCTACACCCTCACCCCCGCCCTCCTCGCCGCAGCCACGCACAACCGGCGCGTCGATCATGGGGTTGTGGTGGGGGACGAAAGCCATTGACCGTCACGAGAAGGGCACCACAGGTCCATGATCGACGAGAACAGGGTGTGGGCCGGGGCGCTGTCCCGGGACGGGGTGGCGGCGGACGTCGCGTTGGCCGAGGTTCGGGAGCTGCGCGCGGGCGATCGGCCGACCCACGGCGGGCGGCTGTTCGCGTACGTCTACGACCCGGCGGTGCCGGGGCTGGACGACCTCGCCGCCGCCGCACACCGGGAGAGCGCGCACGTCAACGGGCTGGACCCGACCGCGTTCCCGTCCCTGCTGGCGATGGAGAACGCGCTGGTCGGCGCGGCCGGCCGGGTGCTCGGCGGTGGGCCGGGCACGACCGCCCCGGACGTGGTCGGCAGTGTCACCAGTGGCGGCACCGAGTCACTGATCCTCGCGGTCAAGGCGGCCCGGGACGCCCACCCCGAGCTGGCCGCACCCCGGATCGTGGGGCCGGCGAGCGCGCACGCGGCGTTCGCCAAGGCGGCGCACTACCTGCGGGTGGCACTGGACGTGGTGCCGGTCTCCCTGGACACGCTGCGCCCCGACCCGGCCGCGATGGCCGCCGCGATCCGCCCGGAGACGGTGCTGGTGGCCTGCTCCGCGCCGTCGTACGCGCACGGCGTGGTGGACCCAGTCGCGGAGATCGCGGCGGCGGCGGCCGAGGCCGGGGTGCGCTGCCACGTGGACGCCTGCTTCGGCGGCTGGACCCTGCCGTACCTGCGCCGCCTCGGTGCCCCGGTGCCGGCGTTCGACTTCGCGGTACCCGGGGTCACCTCCATCTCGGTCGACCTGCACAAGTACGCGTACGCGCCGAAGGGGGTGTCCGTGCTGCTGCACCGCGACGCCGCGCTGCGCGCCCCGCAGTACTTCGCCTACGCGGACTGGCCCGGCTACACGATGATCAACCCAACGATCGCCTCCACCCGCTCGGGCGGGCCGATCGCCGCCGCGTACGCGACCCTGCGGCACCTCGGCGACGCCGGGTACCTGGCGCTGGCCGAGCGCACCCGGGAAGCGGTGGCCGGGCTGGCCGCCGCCGTGCGCGGGGTCGACGGGCTGCGGCTGATGGCCGAGCCGGAGTCCACCGTGGTCTGCTTCACCGCCACCGAGGGCGGCCCCGACCTGTTCGTCCTCGTCGATGAGTTGACCGCGCGCGGCTGGCACACCCAGCCGCAGTTGTCGTACGCCGGCCTGCCGGCCAGTGTGCACCTCACGGTGACCGCCGCGGTGGCGCCGCGGGTGGCCGAGTTCGGGCCGGACCTGGCCGACGCGGTGGCGGCTGCCCGGGCGGCCGGCCCGGTCCAACTGCCCGCGGAGTTGAGCGCCGTGGTCGGCGCCCTCACGCCGGACGCGTTGACCCCGGAGTTGGTCGTCGGCCTGGCCGCCGGGCTGGGCCTGGGTGCCGAGCCGGGTCCGGACGGCGACTCGGGCGTCGGGCCGCTGCCCGAGCGGATGGCGCTGGTGAACACGCTGCTCGACGCCGCGCCGCCAGCGCTGCGCGAGCGGCTGCTGGTCGAGTTCGTCGGCCTGCTGCAACGCCCGAGCTGGTGACGGGAGCGACGGCCGTGCCGCACGCCACCCGGCGTACGGCACGGCCGTCGCGAACCCGTCGAGCGCTTCACCGATAGGCGATCCGGACCACGTTGTCGGCGTCGTGGGTGTCCAGCAGGAAGTTGAACCCGCTGTCCATCGGCCGGGCGTCCACCTCGGCGGTTCCCGTGCCCACCGTGACGCCCTCGCCGGCTCGGAAACTCAGCGTGAGCGTCATCTCGGCCCCTGCCTCCAGCCTGCCCAGGTCGCAGGTCACCGGCTCCTGGGTCGTCTGCGGCTCGTTGCGGCACGGGGCCCAGCCGTCGACGTCCGGGCGCACGCCTGGGGGCACGTTCAGCCGCAGCGACACGTACGGGACCGGCCCGGCGCCCCGGTTGCGGATCCGTACCGTCGTCGTACCCGTGTGGGAACCGTCCGACGCGGTGCCGAGCACCAGATCGGTGGCGGTCACGGCGAGATCCGCCGAGTGCGGGTTCGGGCCGAAGCTGGTCGGGCCGGAGACCTGGGCGAAGGCGTCACCCTGCCAGCGGTAGCCACGCCACTGCCGCTGTGACCACTCGCCGGGCCAGCCGCCTCCGGGCGCGATGTCGCCGACCTGCGCCCGTACCGTGCCGTCGTCGACGACGTCGAGCGCGAACAGCCACTGCGGCTTGTCCTTGGTCGTCGCCACCACCCGACCCAGCGTGACGAGCCGGCCGGTGTCATCCCGGTCGAAGACGACCACCTGCTGCGGACCGCCGGTGCCGAGCACGCACTGCACCAGCGCCACCGTCTCCACCGCGCCGTCCCCGTCGACGTCGCCGTGGTCGAGCGCCTGGAGCCAGTTCGCGCCCTCCCGGGCGTCGGCGGTGAGCCGTACGCCCGACGTCGGGCAGCCGCGTCCGGCCCGCCACGCCGGCAGGGTCACCGGCGCGCCCAGGAGCTGCGACCGGCTGAGCCGGCCGTCGGGTCCGGGCGAGGTCGGGCTGGCGCTGGTCGCGGAAGGGCTGGCGGTCGGGCTGGGTGGGGCGCTCGACGGCGACACCGGCGCGCTTGGCGTGGGCTCGACCGGACCCGGGCGGAGCTCCGGGTCGTTCATCGCCGCGTACCCGACGGCCGACCCGCTGAACAGCGCGAGCACCACGGTGGTGGTCGCCGCCAACCGGCGACGGCCGCGCCCTCGTGCCGCCCGCCGGACGGCAGCGGGTCCGGGCACCTCGACCTCGGCCAGCACGGTACGGCGGTAGTGGGCGAACTCCTCGGCGAGGCCGAGGGTCTCCTGCTCAGACATCCCGCACCTCCTCGTTGGTGTCGCGTAGGTGTGTCGCGAGGGCAGCCCGCCCCCGGTGCAGCCAGGACTTGACCGTCCCCTCGGCGACCCGTTCCTGGGCGGCGATCTCGGCGATCGAGAGGTCGGCGAGGTAGTGCAGTACGACGGCCCGCCGCTGCTTTGGGGGCAACTGCGCCAGCGCAGCGTCGACAGCGACCCGGTCGGGGCTCGGCCCCGCTACGTGCGTCTCCCGCTGCCGCAGCAGCCACGCCTGGGCGGTGCGCAGCCGCCGCCAGCGGTTGTGGGCGAGGTTCCAGGCGACCCGGCGCACCCAGGCCAGCGGGTCCTCGTACCGGGCCAGCCGGTCCCACCGGGTGTACGCCCGGCAGAACGCCTCCTGAACCAGGTCCTGCGCCTGCCCGCGGTCGCCGGTGTACGCGGTGAGCTGCACCACCAGCCCGCGGAAGTGGGCGTGATAGAAGTCGTCGAAGACCAGCTCGGCCGGCGGGGGGACTGTGGTTCCCGGTGGCTCGGGTGGGGGTCCACCCACCCGTACGTCTCTCGTCACAAGCACTCGTCCTCCCCGTGGTGGCCGCGGGCGGTGAGTCCGCCAGCACCGGTCACACAACCGGACGCGTCGGCCGGTTGCGCACGACGGCGGAGGTTCTATGTCGGGTGCGGGACATCCGGGCCCGGCCGTTCTCGGCGCCGTACCCCGATAGAAGTCCACAGCGGCCCTCGGGGTTGCCGCCGGACGCTGTGGTTGACTGTCCAGTGGGTGACAGGAGGGGGGCGTCGTGCAGCTACCGGCAGTGCTGGGAGAGCCGATCCGGTTCGTGCTGAACTGGGGGCGCCGCTACTCGCTCTGGGTCTTCAACTTCGGCCTGGCCTGCTGCGCGATCGAGTTCATCGCCACCAGCATGGGCCGGCACGACTTCATGCGGCTCGGCGTCATTCCGTTCGCCCACGGTCCCCGGCAGGCCGACCTGATGGTGGTCTCCGGCACGGTGACCGACAAGATGGCCCCGGCGATCAAGCGGCTCTACGACCAGATGCCGGAGCCAAAGTACGTCATCTCGTTCGGTGCCTGCTCCAACTGCGGCGGCCCCTACTGGGATTCGTACTCGGTGACCAAGGGCGTCGACCAGCTCATCCCGGTCGACGTCTACGTGCCCGGCTGCCCGCCCCGGCCGGAGGCGCTGCTGCACGGCATCCTGCGCCTGCAGGAGAAGATCGCCGCCGAGCAGTCCGGCATCGGCGGGGTGCCCCGCCCGGATCTGCTCGCCGCGCCGCTGGACGCCCCGCCCCGCGAAGCCGCCGCCCCGCGTTCCGTCGACTCGCTCACCGCACCTCCGGTACGCCCGCCCACCGCTGACTGAGACGGCCCCCACCTCGCCCGGTCGGCCCGAGCGGACCAGTCGGTTGTCTGATCACCCGGGGTGGTGGGGCCGGGCTAGCCTGCGGACCATGAGCAACCCCGTGGACCAGCGGTCCGCCCACATCCTGCACGTGCTCACCGAGGAGTTCGGCGCCTCGATGGCGATCGACCCGGCCGCCTTCCGCCGTAAGTTCCGCAAGATGGCGGCGTCGCCGTTCGCGTTCTACCGGGGCAGCGCCGCGCTCTTCTACGCCGACCAGCGCGGCGACTTCGCCGACGACCGGTTCCTGGACGAGCGGACCGGCCGGGTGTGGATCCACGGCGACCTGCACGCGGAGAACTTCGGCACCTACATGAACGCCTCCGGGCAACTGGTGTTCAACGTCAACGACTTCGACGAGGCGTACGTCGGGCCGTTCACCTGGGATCTGCGGCGGTTCGCGGCCAGCGTGGCGCTGCTCGGCTACAGCAAGGCGCTCTCCGACACGGTGATCGGCAACCTGGTGGCCGGCTTCGCCCGGTCGTACCTGACCGAGCTGCGGGCGATCGCCGCCGGTGGGGACGACGCGATCGGCTCGATCACCCTGGACAACGCCGACGGGGTGCTGCGCCGGGTGCTCCAGCAGGCCCGGCTCAACACCCGGGTCGACCTGCTCGCCACGCAGACCACCATCGACAACTACGAGCGACGCTTCTCCGTGAGCGACGGGGTCTTCGAGATCGACGGGGACACCCGGGCCAAGGTCCTCGCCGCCTTCCAGGGTTACCTGGGCACCCTGCCCACCGCCTCGGCCCGGCCGCGCCCGGTGGCGGCACAGATCAAGGACGTGGTGCTGCGCAAGGGGGTGGGCATCGGCTCGGCCGGGCTGCCGTCGTACAACCTGCTGCTGGAGGGGCACACCCAGGCGCTGGAGAACGACGTCGTCATCTACATGAAGCAGGCGCAGGTGCCGGCGGTGGCGCGGTACGTCACCGACGAGTCGGTCCGGGGCTACTTCCAGCACCAGGGCCACCGGACCGCCGAGTCGCAGCGGGCGTTGCAGGCGCACGCCGACCCGTGGCTGGGCTTCACCGAGCTGGACGGGGCCGGCCAGCTCGTCGCCGAGGTCTCCCCATACGCCGCCGACCTGGACTGGTCCGACGTCAACGAGCCGGAGGAGCTGACCGGGGTGCTCGTCGACCTCGGCCGGGCGGTGGCCCGGATGCACTCGGTCGCCGACGACGAGTCCAGCCACGACCTGGTGGACTACTCCACCGAGGAGGCGATCGTCGCCGTGGTGGGCGCCGACGAGTCGGGCTTCGTCACCCATCTGGTGGACTTCGCGCACGCGTACGGGCTGCGCGCCCGGGAGGACCACCAGCTCTTCGTGGACCTGTTCCGCAACGGCCGGCTGCCCGGCATCTGAGCCGGCAGCGCGTTGATCAGGAGGCGAACTCCAGCACCACCTTGATGTCGTTCGCCTCGGCGGTGTACGCCTCGGCGTACCGCTCCACCGGCACCCGACGGGTGAGCAGCGATTCGAGCCAGGACTGGTCGGCGCGGGCGAGTGCCTGCGCGGCCATGGTCCAGTGCCGCCGGTTGGCGTTCACCGAGCCGAACACGACGTTGTTCTCCAGCACCAGTGCCCGGTTGAGCGCCCCGGCGTCGAAGTCGATGGTCCGGCCGCCGCTGGACACCCCGGCCAGGCAGACGATCCCGGTCGGGGCCGCCTTGCACATCACGTCGATGACCACCGTGGGCGCACCGGTGCACTCGACGACCACGTCCGGATCGAAGGGCAGGTCGTTGACCGGCACCGCGTGGTACGTGGCGCCGAGCGCGGCAACCAGCTCCGGTTTCGGCCCCGAGGTCGCCCGGTCCAGCACGTGGACGGCGAGCCCGCGCTGGGTGGCGAGCAGCGCGGCCAGCAGCCCGATCGGCCCGGCCCCGGTAACCAGGACCGTCTGCGGCTGCCACTCGGCCCGGTGCCCGATCCGCTCGATGTGGTCCCACGCCTTGGCCACCACGCTGGTCGGCTCCAGCAGCATGCCGACCCGGGCCAGTGCCGGGTCGAGCCCGACCGCGAACTCGGGCTCGATCCGCCAGCGGTCGCGCGCGAAACCGGGCAGCGCCTTGATGCCGTGCTCGGTGTACTGCCCGTTGCGGCACATGTCCCACTCGCCGACCGCGCAGTTGGGGCAGGGCACCGGGTCGGGGTGCCGGACGATCCCGGCCACCAGGTCGCCCGGTTGCAGGGTGCCGGTCGGATCCTCCAGCACCCGGCCCAGCGACTCGTGCCCGATGATCAGGCGGTCCGCGCCGGGCGGCGCCTCGCCGTAATCCCCAGCGATGATCTCGTGGTCGGTGCCGCAGATCCCCACCGCCAGCGCCTCGACCAGGACCGCACCCTCCTCGGGCGGCGGCTCGGGCTGATCCTCGATGAGGCTCAGCGAGTTGGCGACCCCTGGTTTCACAGTCACAGCGCGCACGCCCCTCATCTTTCCCCGCCGACCGCCGTGCCGTCCGCAAAGCGGGCAGATCGCCGGGTGCCGGCGGTGGACCGGCGCGGGCCGGGCCCACGCGGGACAGACGTCCTAGGATCAGCGGCATGACTCCCGAAGAGGTCGGCGCTCGGCTGGTCGCGCTGCTCGCTCCGGTCGAGGCGACCCCGTCGGTCTCCGGCGGGCAGCGGTTCGCCCGGGCCACCGTCGACGTGCCGCCGGCGAGTTGGCCGGAGGCGGTACGCGCCGCCCGCGACGACACCGAGCTGGCCTGCGACTTCTTCGACTGGCTCTCGGCCGTGGACGAGTTGGCCGAGGGCTTCGACGTGGTGGCGCACCTCTGGTCGACCCGGCTGCGGCACGGCGTGTTGCTGCGCACCCGGCTGCCCCGCGGCGCGGCCACGGTGGCCTCGGTGGTCGACGTCTACCCGGGCGCCGCGTGGCACGAGCGGGAGACGCACGAGATGTTCGGCATCGGCTTCGCCGGTCACGGCGAGCTGCGACCGCTGTTGCTGCCGCCTGAGTTCGAGGGCCATCCGTTGCGCAAGGAGTTCGTGCTCGCCTCCCGGGTGGCCAAACCCTGGCCGGGCGCGAAGGAACCGGGCGAGTCCGAGGCCGGCGGTGGCCGTCGACCGATCCGCCCGCCGGGCGTGCCGGCGCCGGGCGAGTGGGGGACCACACCCACCCCGGCCGGCGCGGGCGGCGTGGGGGAGGGTCCGCGTGGCGGCACCCCGGCCCGACCGGCCGGTGAGCGGCCCGCGCGGCCCGCTCCGGGGGCCCGTCCGGCGCGTACTCCCCGGCCTGCCGGCACCGCCGACGGCCCGGCCCCGGCCGACCAGCCCGCGCCCGGCGCCGGCCCGGCCCCGACGGACAAGCCCGCGCCCGCAGCCGGCCCGGGGGACAAGCCCGCGCCCGGCGCGGCCGACGGTCCGGCTGCGGACCCGCCGGCGCGCGACGACCGGACCGAGCACGACGGGGGTACGGCCTGATGCCGCTCTGGGTGGAGCTGGTGCTGCGGGTGGGTGGCGTGCTGGTCGCGTTCCTCACCCTGCCGTTGCTGGTCGGGCAGGCCGAGCACAAGGTGATGGCGCACATGCAGGGCCGGCTCGGTCCGATGTACGCGGGCGGCTTCCACGGCTGGGCGCAGCTCGTGGCGGACGGGGTCAAGTTCGTGCAGAAGGAGGACATCACCCCCCGCGAGGCGGACCGGGCGGTCTTCCGGCTGGCGCCGGCGGTGGCCCTGGTGCCCTACCTGCTGGTGCTGCTCGTCATTCCGCTCGGCCCGAACGACCTGGTCGGGCAGCCGTTGGACATCGGCCTGTTCTTCGTGCTGGCCGTGGTCGGCGTCGGTGTGGTGGCGGTGCTCATGTCGGCTTGGGCGTCGGCCAACAAGTACAGCCTGCTCGGCGGGCTGCGCGGGGCCGCCCAGTTGCTCGGCTACGAGCTGCCGCTGGTGCTGGCCGCCGCCTCGGTGGCGATGGCGGCGGGCACGCTCAGCCTGTCGGGCATCGTCGAGGCGTGGCAGCCGTGGTGGTTGCTCTGGCAGGCGCCCGCGATGATCATCTTCTTCGTCGCTGGGCTGGCCGAGATCCGCCGGCCGCCGTTCGACATGCCGGTGGCCGACTCGGAGCTGGTCTTCGGGTACATGACGGAGTACACCGGCCTGCGCTTCGCGTTCTTCCTGCTCGCCGAGTACGTCGGCATCGTGGTGATCGCCGCGCTGACCACGGTGCTGTTCCTCGGCGGCTGGCAGGGTCCGTTCGCCGACGATCAGCTGGGTTGGCTCTGGACCCTGCTCAAGGTCTTCGCCGTGGCGTTCGTGATCATCTGGCTCCGGGTGTCCTACCCCCGGCTGCGCGAGGACCAGCTCCAGCGGCTCTGCTGGCTGGTGCTGGTGCCGGCTTCCCTCGCGCAGCTGGTGCTCACCGCCGCCGTGCGCATCGCCCTCTGACTCGGCCGCGGGTCAGCGCAGCGGGGTGTGCGCGGGGTCGACGGGCTCGGCCGGGGGCGGTGGCGGCGTGCCGTCGCCGAAGGGCCGGCCACCGAGGGCCTCCCGACCGTGCGGGGTGATCCAGTTGGACAGATCAGGGCCGAGCGGGACGATCCCGGTCGGGTTGATGTCCAGGTGCACCTCGTAGTAGTGCCGCTTGATGTGATCGAAGTCGATGGTGTCGCCGAACCCGGGGGTCTGGAACAGGTCCCGGGCGTACGCCCAGAGCACCGGCATCTCGCTCAGCTTCTGCCGGTTGCACTTGAAGTGGCCGTGGTAGACCGGGTCGAAGCGGACCAGCGTGGTGAAGAGCCGCACGTCGGCCTCGGTGATGGTGTCGCCGACCAGGTAGCGCTGGCCGGCCAGTCGCTCGGTCAACCAGTCCAGCCGGTCGAAGAGCCGGTGGTACGCCTTGTCGTACGCCTCCTGACTGCCGGCGAAGCCGCACCGGTAGACGCCGTTGTTGACGTCCCGGAACACCATGTCGTTGACCTCGTCGATCTCCGCCCGCAGGTGTTCGGGGTAGAGCTGCGGGGCGCCCTCGCGGTGGTACGCGCCCCACTGCGTGGACAGGTCGAGGCTCATCTGTGCGTAGTCGTTGGTCACCACCTGCCCGGTCGGCACGTCGACGATCGCGGGCACGGTGATGCCCCGCTCGTAGCCGGGGAAGCGCTTGAAGTACGCCTCCTGGATGCGCTCGATGCCGAGCACCGGGTCCCGCCCGCCCGGGTCGAGGTCGAACGTCCAGCTCCGGGCGTCGTGGGTGGGACCGGCCACCGCCATCGAGATGTCGTCCTCCAGACCGAGCAGCCGCCGCACGATGATCAGACGGTTGGCCCACGGGCAGGCCCGGCTGACCACCAGCCGGTACCGGCCCGGCTCCACCGGGTACCCGTCCCGCCCGTCGGCGGTGATCCGGGTGGCGATGTACCGCTGGTCCCGGGTGAACTCGGCGCCCGGCTCGACGTACTTCCCGCGTGTTTCCTCGCCCACGTCACTCCTCCGGTTGCTTGCCGTCTCGTCCCCATCGTCGCGGATTACGGTCCGCGCTGCGCGCCGGCGTGCGATCCGGCCACGACCGCCTCGCGATCCGACCGGTCCTGCCCGACCGGTTCGGTGCCGGCTAACCTGCCGGGATGACGGATGTGGAGGCGGCGGCCCGGCAATTCATCGCCGACGTGTGGAACGCCCGCCGGGAGGAGTCGGCGTACGAGCTGATCGCCGACGAGTGCCCCGGGCTGGGCGGCACCGGCCCGGAGGCCACGCTGGCCTGGCACCGCGAGCGGCGGGCCGCCTTCCCGGACCTGCGCTACAAGATCGTGGACGTGCTGGCCGCCGGTGAGCGGGTGGCAGTGCACTGGCGGGCGGCCGGCACCCAGGCCGGGCAGTTCGGGCCGGTGCCGCCGACCGGGCAGGTGGTCAGCTACTCCGGGGCGACGTTCCTGCGCTTCGACGCGAGCGGCCGGATCGTCGAGGTGTGGAGCTGCAACGAGCTGTTCCAGCTGCTCCAGCAGCTCGGCGTCGAGATGCTCCCGCCGACCGGAGGTATCGCCGCTACCGGCGCGTGAACCGGTCCAACGGGATGGTCAGCTCTCCCCGCGACCACGGGTACCGCCGTCGACGCACGGGTGGTGGTCGCGCGCGCCGGGGCCACAGGGCAGGATGGTCCACATGAGCGACCCCAGCGAGCACGGCGACCCGGCCGGCGCCAGCGAGCGCGGCCTTCCCGGCGCGGGCCTGGTAAAGGGGCTGGCGGTCACCCTCAAGACGATGACCAGCCGCTCGACCACGCAGCAGTACCCCGACGTCGTCCCCGAGCTGCCGCCCCGCTCGCGCGGAGTGATCGCGCTTTCGGAGGAGAACTGCACGGTCTGCATGCTCTGCGCCCGTGAGTGTCCGGACTGGTGCATCTACATCGACTCGCACAAGGAGGAGGTGGCGGTCCCCGGCGCCGCCCGCCCCCGCCAGCGCAACGTGCTCGACAAGTTCGACATCGACTTCTCGCTCTGCATGTACTGCGGCATCTGCATCGAGGTCTGCCCGTTCGACGCGCTGTACTGGTCGCCCGAGTTCGAGTACGCCGAGTACGACATCAAGGACCTGCTGCACGACAAGGACCACCTCGGTCAGTGGATGGCCACCGTCCCGCCGCCGCCCGCGCACGACCCGAACGGCGATCCGGCCAAGGAGGAGACGGCGGCCGCGCGTAAGGCGGCCGCCGCACGCCCGGCTCCGCCGGCGGTACGCCCCGAGCCCGGCACCGACCCGGGTCCCGCGTCGTGACGGCGCGACGCGGGGCGGTCCGAGCTGTGAGGGCGGCCCGGTGACCGGCGCGGACCTGCTGCTGCTCGCCCTCGGTGCGGTGGCGGTCGGCTCCGGCGTACTGGTGGTGACCACCAAACACCTGGTCCGTGCCGGGCTCTACCTGGTGGTCTGCCTGGGCGCGCTGGCCGGCGACTATCTGGTGCTCAGCGCCGAGTTGGTGGCCTGGGTGCAGGTGCTGATCTACGTGGGCGCGGTGGTGGTGCTGCTGCTGTTCGCGGTGATGTTGACCCGGGCGCCGATCGGCGCCTCCGACGACCTGGACCGGCCCGGCTGGCCGGCCGCGCTGATCGGTGGCGGTGCCGGGCTGGGGCTGACCGTCCTGCTCGTCGACGCGTACCGGTGGAGCACGGTGGCGCTGCCCGGGGCGGGCACCGCCGAGCGGCTGGGGGAGCAGATCTTCCGGTCCTGGGTGCTGCCGTTCGAGGTGCTGTCGGTGTTGCTGCTGTCCGCACTGGTGGGTGCGGTGGTGCTGTCCCGGCCCGATATCGGCCGGCCCGGCCCCGGCTCCGACGGCACAGCCGAGCCGGGCGAGGTCGACGTGGAGACCGGGGGTCGACGGTGAGGCCGGTCATCCCGTACGTCACCGCCGCGCTGCTGTTCGGCCTCGGCGTCTACGGGGTGCTGCGCCGGCGCAACGCGGTGCTGGTGCTGATGGCGGTCGAGTTGATGCTCAACGCGGTGAACCTGATCCTGGTCACCGCGGACACCACCGCGCGCTCCGTGCTGCCGCACTCCGGTCAGGTCTTCGCGCTCTTCGTCATCGTCCTCGCCGCCGCCGAGATCGGGGTGGGGCTGGCGATCGTCCTTCAGCTCTACCGGCTACGGGCCACCGTGGCGGTGGACGAGGTGCCGTTGACCGAGCCCGCCGAGTCACTGCGGCCCGCCGGCATGCCGCAGCCGGCCGCCGCTAGCGCCGGCCAGCACCCGGAGGTGGGCCGGTGACCGGGTTGCTGGGGGCGCTGCTGCCCGCCGTACCGCTGGTCGCCGGCCTGCTCGGCCTGCTGCTGCCGCCGGCCCCGCGCCATCCCACCGCTGGCGCGGGGAGCGGTGACCGGGCCCGACGGGTGGCCGTCGCGCTCGGTGTGACCGGCGCTGCCGGCGCGCTGGCGCTGGCCGTCGCGCTGCTGGTCACGGTCGACGAACCAAGGGAGACGTCGACCACCTGGGTCGACATCGGTGGGTTGACGGTGACCCTGGGGGTCCGGCTGGACGGCGCCGCCGCGCTGGTCGCGGTGGCGGTCACCGCGGTCGCCCTGGCCGTGCAGGTCTACTCGATCGGCTACCTGCGGCGCGGTCCGCACGATGACGTCGACGTCGACCACCGCTATCCGCCGTACGCCGCGCAGATCAGTCTCTTCACCGCCGCGATGCTGCTGGTGGTCGTCGCCGGCGACCTGGTCATGCTGCTGGTCGGCTGGGAGGTGATGGGCCTCTGCTCGTACCTGCTCATCGCCCACGACCGCCGGCTGCCCGGCGCGCCCGCCGCCGCGATGAAGGCGTTCCTGGTGACCCGGGTCGGTGACGTCGGTTTCCTGCTCGGCATCGCACTGCTCGGCGTGTCCACGGGCAGCTTCCGGATCGCCGACGTGCTCGCCCACGACCACTCCGGTGCGACCCTGACCGCCGCCGGTCTGCTGCTGCTGGCCGGGGTGGCCGGCAAGAGCGCGCAGTTCCCGCTGCACACCTGGCTGCCGGACGCGATGGCCGGCCCGACGCCGATCTCCGCGCTGATCCACGCCGCGACGATGGTCGCCGCGGGGGTGTACGCGGTCGCCCGCCTCTACCCGCTGTTCACGGCCGCGCCGGTGACGCTGACCGTGCTCGGGGTGATCGGCGCGATCACCCTGCTGCTCGGCGCCCTCGCGGCCACCGCACAGGACGACATCAAGCGGGTCCTGGCCTGGTCGACCGTCTCCCAGTTGGGCTACATGACCGGCGCGCTGGCGGTCGGCTCGCCGTCGGCGGCGCTGTTCCACCTGCTCACCCACGCCGCTTTCAAGGCGCTGCTGTTCCTCGCCGCTGGCGCGGTGATCCACGCCGTGGGCACCACGTTGATGTCGGAGATGGGCGGGCTGCGTCGCTGCATGCCGGTGACCTTCTGGTGCACGGTGGTGGGCCTGGGCGCGCTGGCCGGGGTGCCGCCGCTGGCCGGCTTCTGGAGCAAGGACGGCGTGCTGACCGTTGCCGAGGCGGCCGCCCGGGAGGGCACCGGCCCGGCGCCGTCCTGGGTGGGCTGGTTGGTCTGGCTGGCCGGGCTTGTCGGCGTCGCGATCACCGCCTGGTACGCCGGCCGGCTACTGCTGCGGACCTTCTTCGGCACTCCCCGGCTGCCGCTGGTCCAGCCGCACGACCCGCCGGCGCTGCTGCGCTGGCCGGTGTTGCTCTTGGCCGTGCCGGCCGCGTTGCTCGGCCTGGCCGGGTTCGTCGGGGCGTTCGCCGACCGGCTGCGGTTCCCCACCGTGCCGGTGGCGGGCGCCGAGGACGGCCTGGTCCATCTCGGGCCGGGGCTGCTGCTGCCGCTGGCGCTGCTGCTGGTCGGCGCGGGGCTGGTGGTGCTGGGCTGGCGCCGGGACCGGACCGCCGACCCGGCGTCCGCGCTGGGTCCGCTGCGGCCGGTCTTCGCCCGCGCGTTCCGGCTCGACGACGTCCAGCACGCCCTGGTCGTACGCCCCGTCCGCGCACTCGCCCGGGTCGCGCGCACTGGCGACGAGGTGGTCGTGGACGGGGCGGTCGAGGGCAGCGGGCGGGCCGCGTCCGCTCTGGGTGCCGGGCTGGCCGCCCTGCACCGGGCGGCGCTGCCCCGTGCCGCCGCCGGGGTGCTGGCCGGCGCGCTGCTGATCGGGCTGGCCGCCGCACTGATCGGAGGGACCCGATGAGCTTCGGGCAGGTGCTGCTGGTGGCCGTACTGGCGGTGCCGGCACTTGGTGCGGTCGCGGTGGCCGCGACGCCCCGGGACCGGGCTGCCCGGCTGGTCGGCACGGTCGCGGCGGCGCTGACCCTGCTGGCCGCGGTGCCGCTGGTGTTCGGCGACCGGAGTTGGTTCGCGTGGTCGGCCGGCGCGCCGGCCGTGCGCCCGTGGCACGAGCTGGACCTGCCCTGGGTGCCCGGCCTGGAGCTGCGCTTCCACCTGGGCGTCGACGGCATCTCCTGGCCGCTGGTGGTGCTGACCGCGTTGCTCACCCTGCTCTGCTGCGGCTACTCGCTGTGGCGGGTGCCGGAGGGCGGCAGCGGCCGGACGCTGGTGGCGTTGCTGCTGGTGGTCGAGGTGGGCATCCTGGGCACCTTCCTCGCCCTGGACCTGGTGCTGTTCTTCCTCTTCTTCGAGGTCGTCCTGCTGCCGATGTACGCGATCATCGCCGGCTGGGGTGGCGCTGACCGGCGTCGGGCGGCCCGCAAGTTCGCGCTCTACACCCTGCTCGGCTCGGTGCTGCTGCTGGTCGGCGTGTATGTCGTGGTCGCCGCCGCCGGCACCGCCGACATCGTGGCGCTGACCGGTGGTGGCGGGCTGTCCCGAGGCACCCAGCTCGCGGCGTTCACCCTGCTCGCGCTCGCGTTCGCGGTGAAGAGCCCGCTCTGGCCGCTGCACTCCTGGCTGCCCGACGCGCACACGCAGGCCCCCACGGTCGGCAGTGTCGTGCTGGCCGGGGTGCTGCTCAAGATGGGCACCTACGGCCTGATCCGGGTGGCGGTGGGGGTGGCGCCGGAGGGCGCCCGCTGGGCGGCGCCGGTGCTCGGTGTGCTGGCCGTCGCCGCCATCCTGGTCGGCTCGCTGGTCTGTCTGGCGCAGGACGAGGTCAAGCGGCTGATCGCGTACTCCAGCGTGGGGCACATGGGCTTCGTGCTGCTGGGCGTCGCCACGCTGACGACCACCGGCATCCAGGCGGCACTGATCGGCAACGTCGCGCACGGGGTGATCACCGGTCTGCTGTTCTTCCTGGCCGGTGCGGTGAAGGACCGTACTGGCACGGGCAGCCTCACCGAGCTGTCCGGGCTGCGGGAGACCGCGCCCCGGCTGGCCGGTCTGCTCGCGTTCGCGGCGATCGCGTCGCTCGGCCTGCCCGGGTTGGCCGGCTTCTGGGGGGAGGCGTTCGCGGTGATCGCAGCGGTCCAGGTGGGCGGCCCGCTCTGGACCACCCTCGGGGTGTTGGCCGCGATCGGCGGCGCGCTCACCGCCGCGTACTTCCTGCGGCTGCTGCGCCAGGTCACCCACGGTCGGCCGAGCACTGCGGTCGGCCGGGTCGGCCCCGCTCTGGCCGGTGCCGAGCTGACCGCGTGGGTGCCGCTGGTCCTGCTCGCGCTGGCCATCGGGCTGGCCCCGGCGCTCGTTCTCGGCGTCGCCGAGGCCCCGGTCGACGCCCTCGTGGGGGTGGTCTTCCCGTGAACGTGGTGCAGAGCGTGGACAGCGTGGCGCTGCTGCCGGCCTACCTGGCCGCCGGCACCGCCGTGCTCGTGCTGATCACCGACCTGCTGCTGGCCCGGCCGCGGGCCACGATCGTGGTGGCCGCGCTCGGTGCGCTCGGCACCGCCGTCGGCGCCGCCGTGGTGGGCGCGGGTGGGGAGCGACAGACGTTCTGCGTCGGCGCCGACTGCTCCTGGATCTTCGGCGGTCGAGCGGCCCTGGTCGGCGCGGTGGTGGCGCTGCTCACGCTGGGCGTGCTCGGGCTGTCCGTGCCCGCGCTGCGGGCGGGGCGGTCGCCGGTGGGGGAGTACTGCTTCCTGCTCGCCTGCTCGATGACCGGCGGCGTGGTGCTCGGCGCGGCCGGCGACCTGATCACCCTGATCGTCGCCCTGGAGACGCTGACCCTGCCGCTGTACGTGCTGGTCGGCCTGCGTCGGGGGAGCCTGGCCAGTGCCGAGGCGGCGGTCACCTTCTTCGTGGTCAGTGTGGTGGCCACCACAGTGACGCTGCTCGGTGCCGCGCTGCTGTACGCGGTGACCGGCGGACTGCACCTGGACCGGCTCGGCGCGCTGCTCGCCGAGCAGCCGGAGCTGCGCGACCTGCCGCTGACCACCGCAGCGGTGGCGCTGGTGCTGGTCGGGCTGGCCTTCAAGGTGGCGGCGGTGCCGTTCCACGCCTGGGCGCCGGCCACCTACGACGGAGCACCGTTGCCGGTGGCCGCCTACCTGTCCACGGCGTCCAAGCTGGGCGGGGTGGTCGCGCTGCTCGCCGTGGTGCAGCGGGCACTGCCGGCCGATCAGACCGGTCCGGTGCTCGCCCTGCTCGCGGTGCTCACCATGACCGTCGGCAACCTGGTCGCCCTGCGTCAGCGGCGTACCGTCCGGCTGCTGGCCTGGTCCTCGGTCGCGCAGGCCGGCTACATCCTCGCCCCGCTGGGCGCGTTGGCGCTGGCCGCCGGCCGCACGGGTGAGGCACGCGACGCCGCGTACGCCGCCGCGGTGGCGTACACCGTCTTCTTTGTGGCCCTGGAGCTGGCCGCGTTCGCCGCGGTGACCGCGCTGCGCCCGGCGGGTGCGGACGGCGGCACGCTGGACGACCTGCGCGGGGCGGCCCGCCGGCACCCGTGGCGGGGCGCGGCGCTCGGCCTCGCGCTGGTCGGACTGGCCGGTCTGCCGCCTGGGCTGGCGGGACTGTTCGCGAAGGTGACCGTGGTCCGGGCGTTGCTGGACGGCGGCGCCGCCTGGCTGGCGCTGGTGGTGGCGGTGAACGCGGTGATCGGCCTGGCGTACTACCTGCGGGTGACCGCCGCACTGTGGGCGCCGACGGCGACGCCCGCACCGGCCTCGACGCTCCCAGGTGGCGCGGCGGCCGTACCCGTGGTGGGCGTGGTGGCCGTGGTGCTGGCGGTGGCCACGGTGGCCACCGTGGTGCTCGGTGTCGCGCCGCAACTGGTGCTCGACCTGGCCGCCCGCTGACCCGACCGCCACGCTCCGGGCGGCCCGTTCCCGCAGGTCTCAGTCATTTCTCAGCGTTGAGACGGATGGTTGGCGGGTACGGAGTTGTTACACCGGTCAGCGGATCCCGGCGATCCGTGCACCGAAGGAGTGATTGTGCACCACAACCGTCTGAAGACCGCCGCGCTGCTCGGCCTGCTCACCTCGCTGATCCTCGTGGTGGGCTACTGGTTCGGCGGCAGTGGCGGACTGTTCATCGCCGTCCTCGTGTCTCTGGTCATGAACGGCGTTTCCTACTTCTACTCCGACAAGCTCGCGCTGCGCTCGATGCGGGCGCAACCGGTCACCGAGGCACAGTTCCCCGAGCTGTACCGGATGGTGCGCGAGTTGGCGGCCGAGGCCCGGCAGCCGATGCCGCGCCTCTACGTCAGCCCGACCGCGCAGCCCAACGCGTTCGCCACGGGTCGTAACCCGCAGCACGCGGCGGTCTGTGTGACCCAGGGCATCACCGAGATCCTCGACTACCGCGAACTGCGCGGTGTGATCGGGCACGAGCTGTCACACGTCTACAACCGGGACATCCTCATCTCCAGCGTGGCGGCCGGCCTGGCCAGCATCATCACCCTGCTGGCGAACCTCGCCTTCTTCATCCCGCTGGGCGGCGGGGACGACGAGGATCGGCCGAACCCGGCTGTGCTGCTGCTCACCCTGATCCTGGGCCCGATCGCGGCCAGCGTCATCCAGTTGGCGATCAGCCGGAGCCGTGAGTTCCAGGCGGACGCCTCGGGTGCCGAGTTGAGCCGTGACCCGCTGGCTCTGGCCAGTGCCCTGCGCAAGATCGATGCGGTGGCCCGGCGTCGGCCGTTGCCAGCCCAGGGCCAGCTCACCAGCACCGCGCACCTCATGATCGCCAACCCGTTCAAGGGTGGCGGCATGGCCACGCTCTTCGCCACCCACCCGAAGATGGAGGACCGGGTCGCCCGGCTGGAGCAGATGGCCGCCAACGCGGGCCCGGTGCAGTTCCAGCGCTGACCTGCTGATTCCGCCTCCGCCCGTACCCGGCCGCATCCGAGTACGGGCGGAGTGCTGTGTCGGCCGCGATACGATATCCGGTTCTGCCCGCTAAGCACCCGGCGTTAGGGTCTAAAGGGCTTGCGCTCATTACATTCTCGGGAGGTTCACGGTGGCCGCACTGCGCCAGTATCTGGGTGTCTGGCGGATCCCGGGGGCGCCGATGCTGCTGGTCACCGGCATCATCGGGCGGCTCGGGATCGGCATGACGCCGCTGGCGCTGCTGCTGGTGGTCGAGCAGGTGACCGGGCGGTACGCACTCGCCGCGGTGGCGGGCGGGATCTACGCGATCGCCGGTGCCGTGCTCAGCCCGGTGGCCGGGCGGATCGCCGACCGGGTCGGCCCGAGCCCGGTCCTGCTGGTCACCGCTGTGGCCCACCCGCTGGCGCTCACCGGCCTGCTGCTGGCCAGCCGGTCGGGCGACGACGCCCTGCCCGCCATCTACCTGGCCGCCGGTGTCGCCGGTGCCACCTATCCACCGCTCACCGCCGCCATCCGTGGCGCATGGAACGACCTGACCGGCCCCGCCTCCGGCCGGTACCCCCTGCGCAACACCGCGCTGGCCGCGGAGACCTCACTGTTCGAGATCGTCTTCGTGATCGGCCCCCTGCTCGTCGCCGGCTTCGTGCTGCTCGCCGACGCGGCGGCCGCGCTGATCGGGGCGGCCGTGGTCACCCTGGTCGGCACCACCGCCGTGGCCCTCGGCCGGGTGATGCGCGGCTGGCGTCCGCACCCGCGCGAGCACCACGCCCGGGGGCTGGGCCCACTGCGGGTCTCCGGCTTCCCGGCCCTGCTGGTCTGTGTGGCCAGCCTCGGCATCGCGTTCGGCGCCGCAGGCGTGATCGTCCCGGCGTACGCCGGTGACTACACCGTCGACGACCCGGAGAGCCTGGCCGGGATCCTGCTGGCGGTCTGGGGGATCGGTAGTGCGGCCGGCGGGCTCTGGTTCGGTGTCCGCAGGCCGTCGCCGAACATGACCCGGCAGTTCGCCATGCTGCTCGCCGCGGTGGCCGGCAGTTTCGTGGTGTTCGCGGTGATGCCCACACCGTTGGCGCTGGGTGCCGCGCTGGTCGTCGGCGGGGCCACCATCGCGCCCGCGCTGACCCTGGAGAACACCCTGGTCGGTCGGATCGCGCCGGCCGGAATGCTGAACGAGGCGTACACCTGGGTGGTCACCATGTCGGTGGCGGCGAGCGCCGCCGGCGGCGCGGTGGCCGGCCTGATCGTGGACAACGCCGGCGGCGTGCCGTGGGCGTTCCTGTTCGCCGGGGCGGCGGTCGCCGTCGGGGCCGCGGTCGCCGCGCTGCCCGCCGGGCCCATCGCCCGCGCGGAAATCTCGACGGTACGCACCGACGAACCCGTCACGGTCTGAATCGGCACGGCGCGGCTGGGCCGGACCAGCCACCCGCCGGACGCGGCGACCCGGCTTCCTGGCGTGTCGCCCCTAGCCGGGGTCTCGGCGGGATCGGGCGGTGGTCGCATCGACCGGCGGTGGGTCCGGGAACGGCAGGGGGCAGCAGGAACTGCCGGCGCACGCGATCAGGTCGTCGCAGCCGGCGGAGATCGCCGCCCGCAGGGAGTCTCGGACGGCCGTCAGGTCGGCCAGCTGCTGCTCCACCTCGGCCAGCTTGGCCGTGGCCCGCGCCGGTAGGCCGACACCGCGGTCGTGTCGGCGCCGCTCGGCGTCGAGCAGCTCGGCAACCTCGCCGAGGGTGAAGCCGAGACGCTGCGCCGTCTTGATGATCCGCAGCCGGGTGACCGACTCCGCCGGGTACAGCCGGTGTCCGCCGGGGGACCGCCGCGGTGCGGCGAGCAGGCCGCGACGTTCGTAGTAGCGCAGCGTCTGCGGGTTCACCCCCGCCGCGCCGGCCAGCTGTCCGCTCCGCAGCCACGCCCCGGCCGCCCCCGGTGCGTCGCCCGGCCGCACCCGCTCGGCCAGGCCGTCGAGGACGCCGACGTGCGAGGCCGGCACCTGTACGTCCACGGTCACCGCGTCCGGGCCGGTGCGGGTGACGTCGAAGGTGAAGAACGAACAGCACGCCGATTCGCGCGCGGTCAGGTCCCGGGCGCCGCGCTCGGCCTCCGCCGTGCCGACCAGGTGCAGCCGCAGCCGCCGCGCGGACGGCCGGTCGATCCGAAGAACCGCCTCGGCGAAGAACCGGTCGAACTCGGCGAGGCGGAGAGGCAGCTCGGCGGTGGGCAGGCGGCAGGAGTCGGGGACCCACGTGTCGTCGGCCGCTGGGTGTCGTTCGCTCACCTCCCGACGGTAAGCCCGTACCCGGGTACCGGATGCAACCCCGCAGCCGGTTGAGTCACCTGCCGCGCCCGACCTGTGCGGAGGCAGCGCGGGCCCGGACCGCCGGGTGCGGGGCCGGGCCCGGATGTGGAGGCTCTAGTAGCGGGCGGTCAACGCACCGTCGATCGCGAGGGCCGCACCGTTGATGAACGCGGACTCGTCGCTGAGGAGGAACGCCGTGAAGGCGGCGACCTCGTCCTCCCCTGCTGCCCTGCCGCTCGGCTGCTGGCTGAGGAGGTCGTTCGCGGCATCCGGGTTGGCCGCGGTGAAGGTGCGCCAGAGCGGGGTGTCCACCAGGCCCGTCACCAGGGCGTTGACCCGCACGCCCTGCTTGGCGACGTCGAGCGCCGCGGAGCGGGTGAGGCCCACGACGCCGTGCTTGGCGGCCGAGTACGCGACAGCCGTCGGATCGCCGGCCACACCGACCACGGAGGCGTTGTTGACGACGGAGCCGCCCCCGCTGGCCAGGATCGCCGGAAGCTCGTGCTTGAGGCTGTAGAAGACGCTGGTCAGGTTGAGGGCGATGATGCGATCCCAGGTCGACGCCGCACTGTCCCGGATCGTTCCCTGGATGTTGCCGCCGCCCGCGTTGTTGAAGGCGGCGTGCAGCCCCCCGAACTCCCTGACCGTGACGTCGACCAGGTTGGCGACCTCCTCCTCGACCGTGACATCCGTCGGGACGAAGAGGACCTTGCCTCCGTCGGCCGTGATCGCCGCAGCGGTCGCCTCGCCGCGTGCCTTGTCACGTGCCCCGATCACGACTGTTGCCCCCTCAGAGGCGGCGCGCCTGGCAAACGCCGAACCCATGCCGGAGGTCCCTCCGGTAACGATGACGACCTTGGACTGCAGGCGGTTCATGCTCGCTCCACTAGTTGCGCAGTGCGGCCACGCGATCGCGGGCCAGCCGCAACGGTAGGATTATCTGGAACGACTGCCAAAGAATTGTCGTCGTAGTCACCCGTGCTTCGCGCGGGTTGCCGCTGCTGAAGCGTTCGGCGAGGCTGTTCCGGCCAGCGAAGGGGGATTCCGATACTTTGTTGACCGTTACACAATTTACGGGCCGCATGAGATGCCCGTTCGGGGGGCGGACCGAGGAAAGTCCTGCGGGTGGCGAGTGAGGGCGCCACCCGGTCTTACCGCACGCAGACGGTTAGACGGTGAAGTCCGGGGGCGCGCCCTCACCCACGCGGCCGTCCACTGCCTCACGGAGGATGTCGGCGTGGCCGGTGTGGCGTGCGTACTCCTCAACCATGTCCAACAACATGTCGCGGACAGTGGGGGTGCGGCCGTCCGGCCAGGTAAAGGACGCTGGTCCGTCCAGCCCGCGCTCCTTGATGACGTCAGCAACGAGCTCGCGCGACCGCTCGACAGCGTCTCGCCACACCGCGTAGACGTCTTCCGGAGAGTCCAGCGCCCCGGTGCGCCATTCCCAGTCAGGGTCGGCGTCGAAATCCACGGCGTCCCACGGGGCTCCGTAGTCCTGTCCGGCGAGCTTGACAGCCAGCCAGTCCGCCTCGACCAGGGCCACATGCTTGACGAGGCCGCCGAGAGTCATCGCACTGGCGGCGGTGGTCGCGCGCAGACCCTTCTCGTCCAGCCCCGACGTCTTCCAGGCGAAGGTCCGCCGGTTGCGCTCGAGGACTGACAGCAGGGACTCGGCCTCGGTGGGAGCTGCTGGCGGGGAAAGCTGGGGAACCGTCTCGCTCATGACCGGGGAGCATAGCCAGAACTCTCATCGACCACTCACCGGTAAAAAGCGGACAGATTAGCCTCGGGACGTGGCGTCCGGCTAAATGATCTTTTTGGCCGGCCCCACTATTCCCCTGCTGTCCTACCTGTAGTTGTTGAACTGGAGGGCGACGCCGAAGTCCTCGCCCTTGAGCAGTGAGATGACCGCCTGAAGGTCGTCCCTCTTCTTGCCGGTGACCCGCAGCTGGTCGCCCTGGATCTGAGCCTGCACACCCTTGGGGCCCTCGTCGCGGATCTTCTTGCTGATCGCCTTGGCCTTGTCCGTCTCGATGCCCTGGATCACCTTGCAGTCGATCTTGAAGATCTTGCCGGACGGGCGCGGATCGCCGGCGTCCAGCGACTTCAGCGAGATGTTCCGCTTGACCAGCTTCTCCTTGAACACGTCCAGCGCGGCGCGTACCCGCTCCTCGGTCTCTGCCTGAAGGCCGATCGCCTCCTCACCCGACCAGGAGATCTCCGCACCGGTGCCGCGGAAGTCGAACCGCGTCGCGAGCTCCTTCTCCGCCTGGCGGAGGGCGTTGTCGACCTCCTGGCGATCAACCTTGCTCACGATGTCAAACGACGGGTTCGCTGCCATGCTTCTACTCCTGCTGTCCGGAGGTCTGGGCCTGCCGTCGGCCACCGACCAGCGGCACGACCCCCTGACCGTACCCGGTTGCGACGGGGGTGGGGTGAGCCGCTATCCTTGCTTCCGCCGCCGCGTTGCGACGCGGTGGGGTGCCCTGGCGGGTTGCCCGAGCGGCCAATGGGAGCGGACTGTAAATCCGTCGCGAAAGCTTCAGAGGTTCGAATCCTCTACCCGCCACCAGGTGCAGAGACGGCCCCGTGAGCTGCGGAAACGCGCTCCGGGGTCTTTCTCGTGGAGTCCACGGGCGTCCAGCCCGATCTAGGCACCAGCTCGTGAGGGGTGCCGTTGGACCCTCGGCCGGGCGGCGCTGCACGACCTGGAAGCCGGGCTCGCCGGTCAGGTCCGCGTCAAGCCGCCATCCCAGCCGCGGCTCCTGCCCACCGACGCCGCCCGCGATGTACGTCGCGTCGCCTGCAGGCCGGCTGTGCAACAGACCGAAGGCCAGTTCGGCCTCAGTGCGGCCAATGGCGACTGCCACCGTGACCGGCGCACTTTCCACGACAAAAGTGAGTAAACCGGTCCGAGCCAGACCCGAGCGCGAAATCGCATTTCGGTCCGCCGGTCGCCGGGCCGCTGCGAGACTGGGCGCGTGCCAGCCCCGCCGGCGCCCCGGCGTCGGCCGACCCGATCCGGCAGGTGGAGAGCATGTCCAACGACAACGAAATCCGTCCCTTCCGGCTCGACATACCGGAAGATGCGATTGCCGACATGCGTCGCCGGATCGCGGCCACGCGCTGGCCCAGCCGCGAGCTGGTCACCGATCGGTCTCAGGGCGTGCAGCTGGCGACGGTCCAGGAGCTGGCCCGCTACTGGACGACCGATCACGACTGGCGCGCGTTCGAGGCGAAGCTGAACGCCCTGCCGCAGTACACGACCAACATCAACGGCGTGGAGATCCACTTCATCCACGTGCGGTCGCAGCATGAGAACGCCCTGCCGCTGATCATGACGCACGGCTGGCCGGGCTCGGTCGTCGAGCTGCTCGGGGTGATCGGCCCGCTCACCGACCCGACCGCGCACGGCGGCACCTCCGAGGACGCATTCCATCTGGTGCTGCCGTCCTTGCCGGGCTACGGCTTCTCGGGCGAGCCGACCGAGCTCGGCTGGGAGAACGGCCGCATCGCACAAGCGTGGGCGGAGCTGATGGCCCGCCTCGGCTACACGCGCTACGTCGCCCAGGGGGGTGACGTGGGTGCCGCCGTCACGGACGCGATGGGCCGCCAAGCACCCGATGGGCTGCTCGGCATCCACGTCAACCTGCTCGCCGGGGCGATCGGTATCAAGGACCAACTGCCGGCGAAGTCCGAGCAGGAACGCGCGGCGCACGACGCGCTCAACCTGTTCATGATGGACGGCTTCGGTTACTTCCTGGAGCAGTCCACCCGGCCACAGACGATCGGCTACTCCCTGCTGGATTCACCCGTCGGGCTGGCGGCCTGGATGTTCGACCACGACACCGACAGCTATTACAAGATCTCCCGCGCGCTCGTCGACGGCAAGCCGGTGGGCGGTCTCACCCGGGACACCATCGTCGACAACGTCACGCTGTACTGGCTGACGGGCACCGGCGCCTCGTCCGCCCGGTGGTACTGGGAATTCGGACGGTTCCTGGCCGCAGCCGGTGCGTCCGGCCAGGCTCCTCCGCCGGTCTCGGTTCCGGTTGGCTTCACGACGTTCCCCGAGGAGATCTGGGCTGCCCCGCGCAGCTGGGTCGAGACGGTCTACCCCGACCCCGCGTACTTCAACGAGGCCGACCGCGGCGGCCACTTCGCCGCCTGGGAGGAGCCGGAGCTCTTCTCCGCCGAGGTTCGGGCCGCGTTCCGGCCGCTGCGGGAATCCTGAGCCCGCTCCGGTTCGCGCCTGACCCTCCTGGTCAGTCCTGTGGAGGTCACAGGCGAGGGCTGCGAAGTCAGCGCGTGGCACTCGGGTTCCTCACCGGGCGCTTGCCGCCTGCGGCATCAATCCCGTGACGCCCGTCGCGCATGATCTTGAAAGCGATCGCAGCCGCCACGGCGCCGACGTGGTCGTGTTCGCCAGCGACGCGGCGGCCTGCAGTACGGGCTGGCCATGCCGGCCGGATCACCGGTCTATCGCCTCCCGCCGGGCCTCGTCCTCACCGGCATCTATACCTCAGAGAACCCGCACTTTGACGTGGCGGCTCCGGACCTGTCCACCTTCCTCGACCGCCTGCTCCAGGCCGTGAGGACGTTCGCCGCTTCGGGTACGCCACCCAGCTTGTGATCCTTCATGCCGTTCAACGGGTGGGCGGATGCCGAACACCTGACAGGCAACCCGCAGTCGTCGATCAGCTGTTCTCGCCGGTGGTGTCGCCGACCAGGCGCCGAGCTTCGGCGATGACGTCCGCGTCGATGTCCACGGTCGCGGTACTGGTGCACGGGTTCCCGTCATGGACGGCGTCCACGTACTCGTACGCGTTGTCGAGGGCGATCAACTCGGCTGCCCGGGGAGTGCCCTCGTACGTGATGAAGCTGTACGCCCAGGACGTGAGATCGCGAGGCGCGATGGTCACTGCGAGCAGTCGCCGGGCCATGATCCGAAGCGCCTCCTCCGCACCCTCGCGACTGCCCTCCTGGTGGTAGGTCAGGGAGTGCTGCGCCAGAGCGACGTCGAGCCATCGCCGCAACTCGTCACTCTCGTTGCCCTTCACGGGCGAGATGCCGGCGAGGATCCGGAGGGTCGGGCTGTCCATGCCTGCCGTGAGGCAGTCGCAGGCGGCCTCGATCACCTGGGCTGAGCTGCCCGAACCGATACTCCAGAAGACGGCGGCGTCCTGGAGGCGAGCGAGGACGTCGCGACCGGGCATCCGTACATGATGTGCCACCGCGTCCCCGCTGTCGCTGAATTGTCCAGCGGTGCGATGGAGGCATGAGCGGTCGGTGCCACTCGTCCGTCCGGCTTCTTGTGTCGAGGCGGTAAGCGGGTATGGTGGTCGATGTCTCGGCTCGCATCGGCGCGTTTCCAGGCCAGCAGATCCGTCACGGAGAGCGACTGCACGTGATCACGCCGGCGGAAGCCGAACGGCGTGGGTGAATTGTGCTGAAGGTCGTATCAAGCGCTGTGTGAAGCGCTGAAGTCGCAGGAAGCAGCCCTGATCTGGCCCGGCACGTCGCGGGGGACTGGGCCGAAGGGGGCAACCTTCTCAACGCTCGGACCGGTCCCACACTCACCGCTTTTCGGCGTACCGACCGTGTGGCACGATCGTGGAACCTCCACCATCCCTGTGACACTTCCCCGACAGGAGCAAACATGTCTGGTCGAAGACTGGGTCGACTGTTTGGCCCGCTCCTCGTGCTCGCCGCTGTCCTCGGAGGACTGCTCGGCACCGATTTCCTTCCCGGCGCAGGTAGCGCTCAGCTGACTGACGTCGTTTGGGGTGCGGGGTTGGGTGATGTCGTCTGGGGCGTGGACGCCTCCCGGTAGCCTCGCGGGTCGTCGCCCATGAGGGCAGCACCCATGGGCGGCGTCTTTCAGAGGGAGCGGTATGGCCAGGCGTGACCAACGGCGCAAGTCCACGGATCACGCCTGGCTAATCACCGGCCCGCTGGCACTGGTCGCCATCCTCTCCTGCACCGCGATCAGCGTCATCTCCGACCATCCCTACGGGGAGTGGGGGCTGGCGTTCCTGATTTTCCTGGCGATGGCCGGCATCAGCATTCCGGTGCTGAACTTCGTCGTCCGTCGGCAGTCCGTGGGCGTGACGCTCACCGAGATCCCACTCGTGGTGGGGCTGTTCTTCCTGCCACCGCTGACCGTGATCCTGATCTACACGGTCGCCTCGTTGATCTGGAGCGCCTCGCAGCGCTTCGCGCCAGCGAAGTTCTGGTTCAACGTCGCGAGGGCCGCCGCGGCCACGTCGCTGGCCAGTCTGCTTCTCCTGCGACTGCCACCGCTGGAGGGCGTGGGCCCCGGCACCTGGGGCAGTCTCTTCCTCGCGGTAAACACCATCACCCTGGTCAGTCTCGCCTCTGTCGTCGGCGTGCACGTGCTGCTACAGGGCTGGCAGGCCGGCCGGGAAGCCCTGCGGACCACCCCGTCGGTGCTCCTCACCACCTCGATCAACGCGTCCGTCGGTCTGCTCGTCCTGATCGCTCTGGACCAGACCTGGTGGTCCGCGTTGCTGCTGGGTGCCCTCTTCGCCGCGCTCACCCTGGTCTACCGGTCCTACGCCCAGTTCTTCCGGCAGCACCGCACCCTGACCGGGATGTACGACCTGGCCCGGTTGATCACGACCAGCGGCGCCGACGGGTCGCTGGCCGACGTTCTGCTCGACCGGGTCCGTGCCCTCATGCAGGCGGAGTCCGCCACCCTCTGGCTGCCCGCCCAGGGCCGGCACCCCGAGGTGCTGTTGACGGCCCGGGTCGACACGCCAGGGCTGCTCGATGTTGCCCCGACCCCGTCGATACTGCGGGAGCGGGCGCGGGACCTGGCGAAGACGTTGTCGATGGGGCGTCTGCTGGGTGACGAGAGTGCGCTACGTGGCGAGATCAGCGCCCGCGAGATCAAGGACGTGATCGTGGTGCCGCTGCGCTCCGGGCAGGCGGTGATCGGCACCCTGGAGGTGGCGAACCGGCTCAGCGACATCGGCCACTTCGCCCCCGGCGACATTCCCATCTTCGAGACGGTGGCCGCGCACGCCGCCGTGGCGCTGGAGAATTCTCGGCTGGTCGATCGACTGCGGCACGACGCGTACCACGACGCCCTGACCCGGCTGCCCAACCGGCGGCGGATCACCGGCGCGCTGGACGAGTCGGTCAAGATCGGCGCACCCAACGAGGTGGTGGCGCTGCTGCTCTTCGACGTCGACGGGTTGCGCCAGGTCAACGAGTCCCTCGGTCACGCGGCCGGGGACAAGGTCCTCGCCGAGGTCGCCAACCGGTTGCGGGCCAGCGCACCGTCGTCGGCTCTGGTCGGCCGGGTTGGTGGCGACGAGTTCCTGGTGACGCTGCGGTTGGAGAACGCCGACGCGGCGCTGGAGTTGGCCGGCCAACTGCGCGACCAGATTCGTGACGAGATGGTCTTCGACGCGCTCACCCTCGATGTGGACACTGCCGTCGGGGTGGCCGTACACCCGGATCACGGCAGCGACGCGGCCACCCTGCTGCTCCGGGTCGACCTCGCCGCCACGGCCGCCAAATCGGTACCGGGCAGCGTGCAGCTGTTCAACCCGGCGCTGGAGTCGCGGTCGCTGCGCCGACTGGGCCTCGCGGGCGACCTGCGCCGAGCGTTGGACCAGGACGAGCTGGAGGTCTACTTCCAGCCCAAGGTGACGCTGCGGGAGCGTCGCCTGGTCGGTGTCGAGTGCCTGGCCCGGTGGGAGCACCCGACGCACGGCACCGTCGCCCCGGAGGACTTCGTCGCGGTGGCCGAGCACACCGGCCAGTTGAGCCGGCTCACCGAGGTGGTGCTCCGCGAGGGGCTGCGGCGCAGCCGGGACTGGGCCGAGGCGGACCTTCCGCTGCCCGTCGCGGTCAACCTCTCCGCCCGTACGCTCACCGACCAGCATTTCCCCGACCGGGTGCAGGAGTTGTTGACCGAGTACGGGGTGCCGGCGCAGAGCCTCACCCTGGAGATCACCGAGGCGGGGGTGCTGGACGGCACTGACCGACCCATCCCGACCCTGCACCGGCTACGCGATCTCGGCGTCCGGCTGTCGGTGGACGACTTCGGCACCGGTGATTCGTCCCTGGCCCATCTGCGGCGGCTGCCGGTGCACGAGGTGAAGGTGGACCGCTCCTTCGTGCAGGGCATGGCGACCGATCCGGGGGACCTGGCCATCGTCAACGCGGTGGTGACCCTGTCTCAGCAGTTCGGCCTGGCGGTGGTGGCCGAGGGCGTGGAGAGCGAGCTGACCCTGGAGCTGCTCCAGGACATCGGCTGTGAGATCGGGCAGGGCTTCCTGTTCAGCCGACCGCTGCCGTACGAGCGGCTGGCGGCCTGGTTCGGCGCCCAGGCCGACCCGGAAACGATCTCCGTCGGAGAGCTTCCCCGCCTTCGTGTCGTGCCCTGAACTGGGCGTAGACGATCTCCGGGGATCCGATTTCACCTGCCGAGCCGGGCCGTGTACTCTTACTTCTGCGCGCCCCACGGGGAGATCGCGCAGGCCCCCTTAGCTCAGTCGGCAGAGCGTCTCCATGGTAAGGAGAAGGTCTACGGTTCGATTCCGTAAGGGGGCTCGAGGGTTCAGCTGGACCCACCACGGCGGTGTAGCTCAGATGGTAGAGCAAGCGGCTCATAATCGCTGTGTCGCCGGTTCAAGTCCGGCCACCGCTACTCTCGTCTTCCGGGCTTGTTTCCGGTGGTCGTGGGGATGGGCGCCACTGGCGCCCACTTTGCATGTCCGCGCTGTCAGCGACTAGGCTGGCGCGTCGTAGTTGTTTCCGTTAGCGAGGAAGGCACTCCGCCGTGGCGAAGGCTACCGATGTCCGGCCGAAGATCACTTTGGCGTGTGTGGAGTGCAAGGAGCGCAACTACATCACGCGCAAGAACCGTCGTAACGACCCCGACCGCATCGAGCTGAAGAAGTTCTGCCCGCGCGACGGTCGGCACACGGTCCACCGCGAGACCCGCTGACCTGCGGCCGGCTCCAACGCCGGCCACCGTTGAAGCTTTCCGATCGCCGATCTGACCGGGCTGGCGCGGTTCCACCGCCGCCGACCGAGCAGATCGGCGATTGTGTTTCCGTGTAGGTTCGCGGCATGTCTCTGGACCCTTCCTTCGTCGGCCGGACCTATCCGCCGACCGCCCCCTACCAGGTGGGCCGAGAAAAGATCCGTGAGTTCGCCACCGCCATCGGCGCCACCGATCCCGCCCACCACGACCCGGCGGCGGCCCAGGCGCTGGGCCACCCGGACGTGGTCGCTCCGCCGACCTTCCCGGTGGTCGTCACGATGGCAGCCAGCCGTCAGATCGTCGAGGACCCGGAGCTCGGCGTCGACTACAGCCGCGTGGTGCACGGTGACCAGCGGTTCGCGTACACCCGGCCGGTGGTCGCCGGCGACGAGCTGGTCTGCGCCAGCACCATCGAGGACGTCAGCACCCGGGGCGGGCACGGCTTCCTGACCACCCGCACCGACGTCAGCACCGTCGCCGGCGAGCCGGTCGTCGCCGTCTGGTCCAAGATCGTCGTACGCGGGGAGGCGTGAGATGGAGCTGCCAGCCAAGACTTTCCAGGTGACCCGCGCGGACCTGGTCCGCTACGCCGGTGCCTCGGGTGACTTCAACCAGATCCACTGGAGCGACCGGTTCGCCACCAAGGTGGGTCTGCCCGGGGTGATCGCGCACGGCATGTTCACCATGGCGCTGGTCGGCCGGGCGATCACCGAGTGGGCCGGGGCGCCCGACGCGGTGGTCGACTACAACGTCCGGTTCACCCGGCCGGTGGTGGTCCCCGACGACGACCAGGGGACCGAGATCGAGGTCACCGCGGTGGTCCGTGAGGTGACCGAGGACGGCCTCACCCGGCTCGATGTGACCGCCACCTGCCTGGGCGAGAAGGTGCTCTCACAGGCCCGCGCCACCATCCGTACGAAGCGTTGAGTCAGGCCCGCCACGCGTGGCGGGGAGACCGGTTGGGAAAGTCGAGCGGCTACCCGTACACTGGTCCGCCGTGGGGTAAGTGACCCCTGCTCGGTCGTCTGTGGCCGCGTGGGGCGAGTGTTGCCGCACAGGGGTGTAGCTCAATTGGCAGAGCAGCGGTCTCCAAAACCGCAGGCTGCAGGTTCAAGTCCTGTCACCCCTGCGCCTCAGGCCTGACCGTTCCCGTGGGTCGCGCCGCCGAGATGGCGGCGTCCGGCCCGTGGTGGTGGCATTGGCGGGGTGGTCCCGAGGTATCGGGCCACCCGGTTGATCCACCGGCCGCGGCCCGTCGCGGGACGGTTGGTCCGGCCGGCGTGAACAGCGCCGCGCACGCCGCCCGGCGTGCGACCCGAGATTTCCGCGACGGAGGGCGAAGTGGCCGACAACAAGCGGCGCGGCGAGGACGCCGGCGACGATCGTCTGGACGACGAGGTCGTCGACGAGGTAGCTGACGACGACGCCACCAGCGCGGACGAGCCGGTCTCCCGGGGAGGCACCGCGACGCGGTCCCGTGCCCGGGCGGAGTCGGCGGACAGCCGACCGACCACCCGGTCGGAAACTGGTCGGGTGGGCGTCTTCGGGCGCATCGCCCGGTTTTTCCGCGAGGTCGTGGCCGAACTGCGTAAGGTCATCTGGCCGACGCGCAAGGAGTTGCTGACCTACACCGCGGTGGTGGTGACGTTCGTCGCGGTGATGCTGACGATCGTGGCCGTGCTGGATTACGGGTTCGCCAAGGTCGTGCTGTTTGTCTTCGGCAACTCGAGCTGACCGGCTGACTCCAGAGCCGATAGTGACGGAAGTGAGCGAGCGTGCCTGAGTACGACGAGACCGCCGGACCGGTGGACGAGCAGTCCACGGTCGCGACGGCGGCTGGTGACGAGTCGGTTGAGGCCGCCAGCGAGCCGGAGTTCCCAACCACCGAGCCCGCGCCGGACGAGGAGTACGACCCGGTCGCCGAGCTGCGGCAGAAGCTGCGCTACGCGCCGGGCGACTGGTACGTGGTGCACTCCTACGCTGGCTACGAGAACAAGGTCAAGACCAACCTCGAGACCCGGATCACGAGCCTCGACATGGAGGACTTCATCTACCAGGTCGAGGTGCCGACCCGGGAGGAAGTCGAGGTCAAGAACGGCAAGCGGTCCCAGGTCCAGGCCAAGGTCTTCCCGGGCTACATCCTGGTCCGGATGGAGCTGACCGCCGAGTCCTACTCGTGTGTCCGCAACACCCCGGGTGTGACCGGCTTCGTCGGCGCGACCGACCGGGCCGACCGGCCCGCGCCGCTCTCCCTTGACGAGGTGCTGAAGTGGCTGGCACCGGCCATCGAGACCGAGCAGAAGAAGGCGAAGCCCGAGATCAAGGTCCTCGACTTCGAGGTGGGTGACTCGGTCACCGTCACCGACGGTGCCTTCGCGTCGCTGCCGGCCACGATCAGCGAGATCAACGCCGACCAGCAGAAGCTCAAGGTGCTGGTGTCGATCTTCGGTCGGGAGACGCCGGTGGAGCTCAACTTCAACCAGGTCGCCAAGATCTGACCCGAGCAGCCCGTTGCCGACGCGGAAGCCCAGGATCGCCCCGACGCCGAGCAGCAGCGCGATCGACCAGGCCTGCTTGACGGTGTC
>NZ_JBEXIK010000001.1:570477-616235 GCF_040608515.1 Micromonospora sp. NPDC005173 | reverse complement strand
GCCGAGGTTGCCGGCCTGAATGTTGGCCTTCAGGGTGGCGTACGCGCCGGATACCTTCCGGGCGACGTGGATGGCGGGCTGCGCGGACAGACCCATGTCCTTCAACTGGCCGTAGGTGAGCCGCTGCAACGACTGCTTGGCGAACACCCGCCGCTGGTACGCCAGCCCGGAAGCGACGTTCGCGGCGTCGTTGCACAGGTCCAGAGTGGCCCGCAACGCCGCCTGCGCAGCGGCGTCCGGGAACAGCCGGACCTGCACGACAATCTTCACCAGGCGTCCTCGTCGTCCGCGTCGTCCGCTTCGGCTGCCATCGACGTCGGCCAGCGGCACCACGCGACTTTCGCAGGCATGCCCACACCATATCATCTTATCTATGTCACCACGATGGACGCCGGACCCGAATATTCGCAGAGGTAGAAGCGTTGTCTACAACCTGCACGTACATCTTGTCTTCGTCACCAAGTATCGGCGGGACGTCCTCAACGACACGATGCTCACCCACTGCGAACAGATCATGCGGCAGGTCTGCGCCGACCTGGGCGCCGAGCTGCGCGAGTTCAACGGCGAGGACGACCACGTCCACCTGCTCGTGCACTACCCGCCCAAGCTGCCGATCTCCACGCTGGTCAACCGACTCAAGGGCGTCTCGGCGCACTACCTGCGCAAGGAGTTCACCGGCCGGATCAATCGGCACATCATGCACGGGCGCCTATGGTCCCCTTCGTACTTCGCCGCGTCCTGCGGCGGCACCCCACTAGAAGTGATCAAGGACTACATCAAAGAACAGAAACGTCCCGGCCCATGACGCGACTCCTCCCGACCCTGAAGGACCAGGATCCCTCGCTAATCCAGTTGAGCGCGATCTTGCCGGGCCTGGCGGCAGGCGGCGGGCGGGGCGGGGCGAGGTCAGGGGTGGTGCGCGGTGCGGGCCATGCCCACGTAGATGTCGATGAGCTGCTTGGTGACCACGTCGGGGTGGAAGGTCCGCTCGTAGCGGGCGCGGGCGGCCGGGGCGAGCCCGGCGGCCCCTGCCCGGGCCACCGGGAGGGCGGCGGCCAGCGCGGCCGGCTCCGGGGCCACCACCCAGCCAGCCTCGCCCAGGCCGATTCCGGCCGGCATTGGCGACCCGCCGCCCCCGGCGACGGCGGAGGCGATCTCGGCCGGCCCGGTGCCGGAGGGCTCGTGTGGGGCATCCGCCCCGACCAGGTACGGAATGCCGCCCAACGCGGTGCCGAGCACCGGCCGGCCGCTGGCGAACGCCTCGATGATCACGGTCGGCAGCACGTCGTGCCACATCGAGGCGGCGATCACCACCGCGCTCGCCTCGACCGCCGCCCGTACCCCGGCCCGGTCGAGCTGACCCAGGTAGACCACGTCGGGTCGCTCGGCGGCGGCTGCCTCCACCAGCGGGCGCAGCTCGCCGTCCCCGGCCACCCGCAGGGTGCCCAGTGCGCCCACCGGGTGCCGACGCCAGGCATCCAACAGCAGGTCGACGCCCTTCTCGGGGCTCAGCCGAGCCATGTAGAGGAAGCCGTCGCCGAGTGGCGCCGGCCGACCCGGGTCCGGCACGGCGTTCGGCTTCACCACGATCCGCTCGTCCGGAATGCCGTATTCGCGCAGGTGGTCGGCGATCGCCGTGGTGAGCGCGATGTACCGGTCCACCGACCGCCAGGTGCCCCGGTGCACGGCCAGGGTGGTCGCCATCAGCGCGCTCTGCGCCGCCGAGTCGCGGTAGCAGCGGTGCTTGATCGCCGGTACGCCCAGCGCCCGACCCTTGCAGTCCTGGCAGATCACGCCGTCCCGGAAATAGATCCCCGAGGAGCAGACCTGCCGGTAGTTGTGCACCGTCTGTACCACCGGCACGCCGTGCCGGTGCGCGGTCCGCACCACCCAGGGCGAGAGCAGGGGGTACGGGTTGTGGAGGTGCAGCGCGTCCGGCCGGTGCTCGGTGAGCAGCCGGCTCAGGTCGTGCTGGGCTCGCGGAGCCCAGATCGGCGAGATCGGCAGCAGCGCCTTGGCCGCCTTCGACATCGACGGGATCTCGTCCGAGCTGCGGATGAACGGCAGCACCTCGACGCCGGCAGCGGTGAGCTGAGCGATCTCCGAGTCGACGATCGTGTTCTCGCCGGAGGGCTGGGCTTCCCGGTACCGGTTGTGCGCCACCACGATTTTCACAGAGCTCGCCTTTCGTTCGCAGTCATGCCGGCTCCTGCTCGCGACTGCGGGGCTCGCAAGCTCACTCCTCGCGCTCGTGGCAGGGACTCGCAAGCTCATTCCTCGCGCTCACCGGAAAGAAGGCTACCGTTGTGTCGTGCCCGAACTACCGGAGGTTGAGGCGCTCGCGGGTTACCTGCGGCAGCGCGCGGTGGGGTGGCGTGTCGACCGGCTGGAGATCGCCGCGATCAGCGCCCTGAAGACGTACGACCCGGCACCGGCCGCGGTCGCCGGTCGGGCGGTGGTCGACGCCCGCCGGCACGGCAAGTTCCTCGACGTGCTGTTCGAGGGCGACCTGCACCTGTTGGTCCACCTGGCCAGGGCAGGCTGGCTGCACTACCGGGAGGCGTTCCCGGCCACCACCCCGTTGCGCCCCGGCAAGGGGCCGATCGCGGTGCGGGTCCGCCTCGACGACGGCTCCGGGTTCGACCTCACCGAGGCCGGCACGCAGAAGAAGCTCGCCGCGTACCTGGTCACCGACCCGGTGGCGGTGCCCGGGGTGGCCAAGCTGGGCCCGGACGCGCTCGCCGCGGACCTGCCCACCTTCGCCGAGCGGCTGCGCAGCCGGCGTGGGCAGGTCAAGGGGGTGCTGACCGACCAGTCGGTGCTGTCCGGGGTCGGCAACGCGTACTCCGACGAGATCCTGCACGCGGCGAAGCTGTCCCCGTTCGCGATCACCGACCGGCTGACCGACGACCAGCTAGCCACCCTGCACGCGGCCACCCGGCAGGTGCTCGGTGACGCGGTCGAGCGCTCCCTCGGCCAGCGGGCCGCGGAGCTGAAGGGCGAGAAGCGCTCCGGGCTGAAGGTGCATGCCCGCACCGGGCTGCCGTGCCCGGTGTGCGGGGACACCGTGCGGGAGGTGTCGTTCGCCGACTCCAGCCTCCAGTACTGCCCGACCTGCCAGACCGGCGGCAAGCCGCTCGCTGACCGACGGTTGTCTCGACTCGTACGGTGAGTAATTCCACTCGCCGACTACGGAGCGGAATCAGCCCGACTGAGCCGAAGCTCCGGTCCATCGTTCTCGCCACACGCGCATCCATCGGTATAGTGGCCCGGTCCCCGGCTTCTGAAATGGTGCGGAGCCGGCCAGATCCCGCCGGCACCATCGGTCGCCAATCTCCTACGGGGCAGCGACCGGTCGGAGCCAGCGTGGGAGACTGGGACGGTGGGCGACCCGGGCCCTCACTGCGAGTGAGCGGCACGTGTCATGCGGGAGGACATGGGTGAGGTGACGGCAAGCCTCCAGCGCCCGGTAACCAACGAAGGCCGGAGCAGACTCGTGCGGCACGTCGACAGCTTCGAGATCCAGCCGCCGACGCCGCCGTCGCACAACGGTGTCCCGCGGTCGGCATGGGCCAGGGCGCGACGCCGTGTCTCCCGCTGGCACCGCCCCTACACGGCGATCCTCCTGCTGCTCGACTTCGCCTCAGCGGCGTTCGCCAGCTGGATCGCGATCCAGCTCTTTGACCAGGCCGCCTCCGGTTTCAGCGGCACCCAGCAGGACCCGACCTGGTTCCACACCGTCTCCTACCTGCTGCTCCCGCTCGGCTGGGTGGTCACCCTCTGGAGCAACCGGGCGTACGACCGGCGCTATCTGGGGCTCGGGCCCGACGAGTTCAAGCGGGTGATCCGGGCCGGGGTCACCGTCGCGGCCAGCGTCTCCTTCCTCGCCTTCGCCACCAAGACCTCGCTGTCCCGGTGGACGGTCGGCACGGCCCTGCTCGGGGCGCTGCTGCTCATCCTGTGGGGCCGGTTCGTGGCCCGCTGGGCGCTGCACTACATCCGCCGACGGGCCGGGCAGGCCGCGCACCGGATGGTGCTGGTCGGCACCCTGCCGGAGTGCCTGGAGGTCTACGCGGCGGTCACCCGCAGCCCGGCCGCCGGGCTGGTGCCGGTCGCCATCCACATCACCGACGGCTACGCGGCGGCCCGGGGGATGCCGACCCCGGTGCCGGTGCACGCCGGCCGGGACGTCCTGGCCCTGGTCCGGGAGGTCGGCGGGGACACCATCGCGGTCTGCGGGTCGGCCAGCGCCGAGCCGGGCGAGCTGCGTCGACTGGCGTGGCAGCTGGAGGGCTCCGGGGTCGACCTGGTGGTCGCCCCACAGCTGACCGACATCGCCGGCCCCCGGGTGCACATCCGGCCGATCGAGGGCCTGCCCCTGCTGTACGTCGAGGAACCGACCCTCTCCGGGCCGGCGCTGCTGGCCAAGAACCTGATGGACCGGGTCGCCGCCGGCCTCGGCCTGCTGCTGCTGGTCCCGCTCTTCCTGGCCGTCGCCCTGGCGATCCGGATCTCCGACCCCGGGCCGGTCTTCTTCCGCCAACCCCGGGTGGGCCACGAGGGACGCACGTTCCGGGTGTGGAAGTTCCGGACCATGTACGTCGACGCCGAGGACCGGCTGGCCAGCCTGGTCGACCGGAACGAGACCGACGGCATGATGTTCAAGATGAAGGAGGACCCGCGGGTCTTCCCGGTGGGCCGCTTCCTGCGGGCCTCGTCGCTGGACGAGCTGCCGCAGCTGATCAACGTGCTCTGGGGTGAGATGTCGCTGGTCGGGCCCCGCCCGTTGCCGGCCGACGACGGCGACTTCCTGGGCGACGTACGCCGCCGACTGCTGGTCCGCCCCGGCATGACCGGCCTGTGGCAGGTCTCTGGCCGGTCCGACCTGTCCTGGGACGAGGCCGTCCGGCTGGACCTCTACTACGTCGACAACTGGTCGCTGGCGTACGACCTGAGCATCCTGTGGCGCACCGTCGGAGTGGTGCTCGCGCGCAAGGGCGCGTACTAGGGGTTGGCGCGCCGGGCCGGAGGGGCCAGGATCGCTGCGTGGGTGGCAACCTTTCCGCCGTCGTCGGCGTCGTCTCGCTGGTCACCGCGCTGACCGCGGCGCTGTTGGCCGTACTGCGGCTGCGCGCTCGCCGGGGCATCGCCACCGCCACCCAGCGGGCCACCTACGAGGTGCTGCACACCGCCGGGCTGGCGGCCGAGCCACTGCGGGCGGGGCTGAGCGCGGCGGGCGCGGCGAAGGCCGTACGCCATCTGCGCGCTCTGGTCGGCGCGGCCGGGCTGGCGCTCACCGACGCCGACGAGGTGCTCGCCCTCGACGGGCGCGGCGCGCACCACGGCGAGCAACTGCTCACGGCGGCCCGGCGGGCGATGGACACCGGGCGCTCGACGGTGCTCGGTGAGCACGAGCTGAGCTGCGACCGGGTCGACTGCCCGGTCCGGGGGGCGGTCGTCGCGCCGCTGCACGGCGCGGACGGCCGGGTGGTCGGCGCGCTGGTGGCCATCGCCGACAGTCCGCCGGCGCCCGGGCTGGTGCAGGCCACCCTGGAGACCGCGCACTGGGCCGGCAACCAGCTCGCCCTGGCCGAGCTGGACTCGTCGCGGGAGCGGCTGGCACGGGCCGAGATCCGGGCGCTGCGGGCGCAGATCAGCCCGCACTTCATCTATAACGCGCTGACCGCGATCGGCTCGTTCGTCCGCACCGACCCGGAGCGGGCCCGCGAGCTGATCCTGGAGTTCGCGGAGTTCACCCGGTACTCGTTCCGGGCGCACGGGGAGTTCACCACGCTGGCCGAGGAGCTGCGGTCGATCGACCGCTACCTGACCATCGAGCGGGCCCGGTTCGGCGACCGGTTACAGGTGCGGCTGCAGATCGCCCCGGAGGTGCTGCCGGTGACGCTGCCGTTCCTCTGCCTGCAACCACTGGTGGAGAACGCGGTCCGGCACGGGTTGTCCCGCAAGCCGGGCACGGGCATGGTGAGCATCGAGGCCCGGGACGCGGGCGCCGAATGCCACATCACCGTGGAGGACGACGGGGTGGGAATGGATCCGACCACGCTGACCGCCGGCATCGCCGAGCTGGCCCGCAGCACCGGCGACCCGGGCGACGACCCGGGCCAGCACGTCGGCCTCTCCAACGTCGACGAGCGAATGCGGTCGGTCTTCGGGGACCGGTTCGGCCTGGTCGTGGAGACCGGCTTGGGCTCGGGCACCAAGGTGAGCATGCGGGTGCCGAAGTTCCACCCCGGCGTACGGGCCGGATCGTGAGCGAGCGACCCGGGTCGGCAGTGGTGAACGCGTCCGGATTTCTCCGCGTACTGGCGGTGGACGACGAGCCGCCGGCGCTCGACGAGCTGGCGTACCACCTGCGGGCTGACCCCCGGGTGGCCCGCCTGCACACCGCCGGGGACGCCACCGAGGCGCTGCGGCTGCTCCGCGACGGTGACGTCGACGTGGTCTTCCTGGACATCCGGATGCCCGGGCTGGACGGAATGGAGCTGGCCCGGGTGCTGCGCCGGTTCGCCCGGCCACCGGCGATCGTGTTCGTCACCGCGTACGACGACGGCGCGGTGGATGCCTTCGACCTGGGGGCCACCGACTACGTGCGCAAACCGGTCCGTGCCGAGCGGCTCGCCGAGTCGCTGCGCCGGGTGATCGGCTCGCGGGTGGTGCCGTCACATCCGGCGGCGCTGGCCCGGGCGGAGGAGGACCCGACCATCCCGATCGAGTTGGCCGGCACCACCCGGATGCTGCCCCGCTCGGCGGTGCGGTGGGTGGAGGCGCAGGGGGACTACGCCCGGTTGCACACTGCGGAGGGGTCGCACCTGGTGCGGGTCTCGCTGGCCACGCTGGCGGAGCGCTGGGCCGACGCCGGTTTCGTCCGGGTGCACCGGTCGTACCTGGTGCAGTTGAAGTTGATCGCGGAGCTGCGGCTGGTCAACTCCGGCTATGTGGTGGTGATCGACTCGACCGAGCTGCCGGTGAGTCGCCGGCACACGCGGGAGTTGAAGGACAAGCTGGTCAGGGCCGCGAAGCAGGACTGGAGTCGCTGATTCGGGAATGGGACGGCCGCTCTCGTACGTTGTACGCTAGTCCGTACGACTTCCGGGAGGCCGCCGTGACCGAGACTCCGTTCGACGCCGAGACCGAGTTCGACCGCCAACTCGACCGACTGGTTGAGCTGGGCTACCCCGCCCTCGCCGAACTGCCCGAGGCCGCCTTCCGCGACCTGGTCGCACCGCTGCGGGCCAAGGCGGTCGAGGGCGCCGCCGGCCTGCCCGCGCCCACCGACGCCCGGGTGCCGTTCCTGCTGGTCACCACGCGGGACCTGGTCGGGGTGGAGGCCCGGCTGGAGCTCACCACCCTGGCCGGAAAGCGCAAGCCCGGCATTCTCGACCGGCACTACGCCGAGGACGACCTGCCGCGCTTCGACCCGATCAAGGAGTTGGAGGTGCCGGCCGGGCCGGCGTACCTGCTCTTCGACGTCGACCGGGGCGAGGAGTTCCGCAACCTGCCGCCCGCCACGGCCATGGAGGGAATGACCGCCCAGGGCCGGCTGCCGCTCACCATCGACGAAGGGCTCGCCTTCATCACGCTGCACCCGGCCTCGCTGGCCAGCAACAGGTGCTTCTCACTGGTCGGCTCCCGGTGCGGCGACAAGCGGGTGCCAGCGCTCTGGATCAGCCAGGGCGCGCCGAAGCTCGGCTGGTGCTGGTACGGCAACCCGCACACCTGGCTCGGCTCCGCCTCGGCCCGGCCGGAGCGCGTCGGCCTGGACTGACCGTCAGGGTGCGCCGAGTCCACGGAGGATGGCCGTCCGGTCGGACATGGGGGACACGAGCAGGCTCCCGTCGAAGATCTCGTAGACCTGGTCGTCCTCGGGAAGATCCTGGAGGTCGTCCACCGGCCCACCCTGACAGCTCGGTCGGTCGTCCACAACGAACCTCGGGTGTTCGCGGAGGCCGGCCGGCATGTCCACCGAGTTATCCACAGGCGTGACCCGTTCTCCACAGGTTGTTCACAACGCCACCCACCGATCTCCACGCCGGCTCCCTACAGTCAGGACCCATGAGGCAACGCCGGGTACTGGTGGTCGAGGACGAACGAACCATCGCCGAGTCGGTCGCCGCCCGACTCCGCGCCGAGGGCTTCGCGGTGGAGATCGCGGCGGACGGCCCCAGCGCGGTCGAGCAGTTCCGCACCGGACAGCCGGATCTCGTCGTCCTCGACGTGATGCTGCCCGGCTTCGACGGCCTGGAGGTGTGCCGGCGGATCCAGGCCGTCCGGCCGGTGCCGGTGCTGATGCTCACCGCCCGGGACGACGAGACCGATCTGCTGGTGGGGCTCGCGGTCGGTGCGGACGACTACCTCACCAAGCCGTTCTCGATGCGGGAGCTGGCCGCCCGGGTGCACGTCCTGCTGCGCCGGGTGGAACGGGCCGCCGCGCCCGCACCACCCGCCATCCACCTCGGCGACATTGAGATCAACGAGGCCGAGCGGCGGGTCCGTCGGGCCGGCGCGGACGTACACCTCACGCCGACCGAGTTCGACCTGCTGGTCCACCTCGCCGGGCGGCCCCGCACGGTCCTCCCCCGGGAGCGGCTGCTCGCCGACGTCTGGGGGTGGGCCGAGGGGAGCGGCACCCGCACGGTGGACAGCCACGTCAAGGCGCTACGCCGGAAGCTGGGCGCCGACCTCATCCGCACCGTGCACGGAGTCGGCTACGCACTGGAGGTGTCGTCCTGAGCGCCGTCCTGCTCGCTCGCCTGGACCGGGTGCTGGAACTGCTGCCGCGCCCGCTGGATCCGGTGCGCTCGATCAAGCTGAAACTGGGCGTGCTGCTGGTCGCCTCCGGCGCGGCCGGGCTGGCGTACTTCTCGTACGGCATCGGCTGGCCGCCGCCGGTGACCTCGGCGACCGCCATCGCCGTCGCCCTGCTCACCTCGCAGGTGCTCGCCCACGGGATGACCTCGCCGCTGCGGGAGATGACGGCGGCGGCAGGCGCGATGGCACGCGGTGACTACACCCGCCGCGTTCGCGCCACCTCCCGGGACGAGGTCGGCGAGCTGGCTCAGGCGTTCAACAAGATGGCCGAGGACCTGCACGCCTCGGACCAGCGCCGACGGGAGCTGATCGCGAACGTCTCGCACGAGTTGCGTACGCCGATCACCGCGTTGCAGGGCGTGCTGGAGAACATGGTGGACGGGGTGGCCGCACCCGAACCCGCGGCGCTGCGCTCGGCGCTGTCCCAGACCGAGCGACTCGGACACCTCGTCGCCGACCTGCTCGACCTGTCCCGCCTCGATGCCGGGGTGGTCCCACTGCGGCGGGTCCGCATCGACGTGGGTGACTTCCTCGACGAGGCGGTGGAGCACGCCACCGCGAGCGCTTGCGGCGCGGGGCTGGACGTGCGCTTCCGGCTCCGCGAGCTGGCGGTGCCGCTGACCGTGCACGCCGACCCGTGGCGGCTGCACCAGGTGTTCGCGAACCTGCTCGACAACGCGGCGCGGCACAGCCCGCCCGGCGGCACAGTGCGGGTGAGCGCAGAGGAACACGCCGGCCAGCTTCGCTTCGAGGTGAGCGACGAGGGCCAGGGGATCCCACCGGCGGAGCGCTCCCGGGTGTTCGAACGGTTCACCCGTGGCGATCGGGCGGCCGGCGGCGGGACCGGACTCGGCCTGGCGATCGCCCGGTGGGTCGTCGAACTGCACGGCGGCCAGATCCGGGTCCTCGATCCCGCCGAACAGACCGGAGGCACCCAGCCCGGCTGTCGCATCCAGGTCGCCATCCCCAGCGACGGGCCATACCGAGAAGAGGCCGCATGACCAGCCCTGGCAGCACCCACGTCCCGGCCGGCGACCCGCGACCTCCCGTTCCGGGCAGGCCCGGCCAGCCCTGGTTCGGCCCCGGCCCGGCGCTCCCGCCAACGGCCGGCCGGCCCCAACCCTGGCCCGCACCGCCGGTCACGCCCCGGCCACCCTCGCTGCTCGAACGTCGTTGGCCGGGGCCGTCCGACGCCGCCCGCCCGGTGGTCCTGGCCGCGCTGACGGCGGCCGCGGCGATCGGTGCCTCGACACTGTCGGTGGTTCGCCCCGGCGTCGGCTGGCTGGTGGCCGCGCTGGCCGCCACCGTCGCCCTCGTCACCGCCAGCGTCATCCGACCCGGGACGTCGCTGCGGGCGGAAATACCGCGACAGACCAGCTCCGGCGATTCGGCGGCGCGGGCCACGACCGCCCCACCCGACGCGGCCACGACCACCCCGGTCACCGCCGCCACGCCACCAGCACCACCCACGGCCCCCGCACCACCCACGACCGCTCCGCCCACGGCCCCCGGCCCGACCGCGACCCGCACGCCTGCCCCGACACCCGCAGCGCCGCCCACCACCGCCGAGTCGCCGACGGCACCCGCCACCGTGACCGCAGGGCCACCCACCACCGCCGGGCCGACCACGACAGCCGCACCACCGCCCACCGCAGCGCCGCTCACCACCTCCGGGTCGGCCACGACAGCCGCGCCATCGACCACCGCAGCGCCGCCCACGACCTCCGGATCGGTCACGACAGCTGCGGCGGCGGCCGCCCGTCCCGGTGCCACGGGGGCACCGGGGCGGGTGGCGGGGGCCGTCTGGGCCGCCGCGGCCGTCGCACTGGTCGCGGTCGGCTCGGTCCGGGCCGCCGGCTGGCTCTTCGCGCTCTGCCTGATCGCCGCCGCGGTCACCGCGACGCTCGCGGTGACCGGCGGGCGAAGCCCGTTCGGGATGCTGGTGGCCGCGACGCTGCCGCCCGCCGCCACGGTACGGGCGCTCCCCTGGGCGGTACGCGGGCTGCGCCGCACCCGCCCGGCCGGCCCCGGGGTCGGACGCCTCCTGACCAGCCTCGCGGTCTCGGCCGGGCTCTTGACACTGTTCGGTCTGCTCTTTTCCTCCGCCGACGCGGTCTTCGCCGACCTGGTCGCGGGTCTGCTGCCGGACATCGCACTGGGCGGTGTCGTCGGCTGGCTGGCCCGTCTGCTGCTGATCGGCCTGGGCCTGCTCGGCGGCGCGTACCTGGTCAGCCGCCCACCCAACCTGGAAGGGCTGCGGGCGGCACCGACCCGACCGGCGCACCGGCTGGAGTGGACCCTGCCACTGGTGCTGCTCGACGCCCTCTTCGCCGCCTTCGTGTCGGTCCAGCTGACGGTGTTCTTCGGCGGCGCGGGGCACGTGCTGCGGACGGCCGGGCTCACCTACGCCGAGTACGCCCGCGGTGGGTTCTGGCAACTGCTCGCCGTCACCGCGCTCACCCTGCTGGTGATCGCGATCGCCGCCCGGCGGGCACCACAGTCCACGAGGGCCGACCGGCTGTTGGTCCGCGTGCTGCTCGGCACGCTTGCCGCGCTCAGTCTGGTCGTCGTCGCCTCCGCGCTCTACCGGATGCAGGTCTACGCCGACGCGTACGGTGCCACCCGGCTGCGGCTCGTCGTGGCGACCGTCGAACTCTGGCTCGGGCTGCTCTTCGTCCTGGTCGGGGTGGCCGTGGTACGGATGCGAGCCGACTGGCTGCCCCGGCTGGTGATCGGCACGGCGGTGCTGGCTCTGCTCGGGCTGGCGGTGGTCAACCCGGACCGGCTGATCGCCGATCGGAACGTCGACCGGTACCTGGAGACCGGCCGGTTGGACGTCGGTTACCTCTCCCGGCTCTCGGCCGACGCCGTACCGGCACTGGACCGGCTGCCCGAACCGATGCGGTCGTGCGCGCTGCGGGAGATCGCCGCCGAGTTGCCCCGGGACGGCCTCTGGGCCGCGAACCTCGGCCGGGAACGGGCCCGGCGGGAGCTCGGCCCGACCCCGGCGACCGCCAGCGTGACCGACTGTCCCGATCTACGGCGCTGGTGACCGCGACCGCTTGACAATCGCGCAGGGCGGGCGAGACTGCCGGGGTGGCCAAGCAACTTCCTGACGTCAGGTCGGGCGGTGCGGTACCGCCGCCCCGGCGGACCCGGATCGTGCTGGCCGACATCACCCGGCAGGACACTCGTGCCGAGCGGACCCGCGCCGAGCTGGCTCAGCAGACCCAGGTCGGCGAGGCGTTGGTCCGCGGCCTGGTCCGGGCCCAGCTCGCGCTGGCGCTGCGGCTCTCGCTGGTGGTGGCGATCGGGCTCGGCGGGCTGCCCTGGCTGTTCGCCATCGCACCGTCGCTCGGCCGGACCACCGTCGCCGGCGTCAACCTGCCCTGGCTGCTGCTCGGTGTGGCCTCCTTCCCGTTCCTGATCGGCGTGGGCTGGGCGTACGTGCGGCTGGCCGAACGCAACGAACAGGACTTCACCGACCTGGTGCAGCGGCCGGAGCGCTGAGGTGGCCAACGACTACGTGGTCCCGGCCATCGTCGCGGTCACCCTGGTCACCGTCGGGATCGGCTTCTACGGGCTACGGCTGGCCCGGACGACCTCCGATTTCCTGGTCGCTTCCCGGGCGATCAGCCCGACCTGGAACGCCGCCGCCATCGGCGGGGAGTACCTGTCGGCGGCGAGCTTCCTCGGCATCGCCGGCCTGGTCCTCAAGTACGGCGTGGACGTGCTCTGGTATCCGGTCGGGTTCGCCGCCGGATACCTGGCCCTGCTGCTCTTCGTGGCCGCGCCGTTGCGCCGTTCCGGCGCGTTCACCCTGCCCGACTTCTGCGAGCTGCGGCTGGGCTCCCGCCGGCTGCGCATCCTGGCCACGGCCTTCGTGATCTTCATCGGGTGGCTCTACCTGGTGCCGCAGTTGCAGGGCGCCGGGCTCACCCTGGCCACGGTGGCCGGCTCCCCGTACCCACTCGGTGCCCTGCTGGTGGCCGGCGTGGTCACCGCGAACGTGGCACTCGGTGGGATGCGGGCGATCACCTTCGTCCAGGCGTTCCAGTACTGGCTCAAGCTGACCGCGCTCGCCGTACCGGTGATCTTCCTGGCGTTGCAGTGGCAGGCCGACGGCCGGCCCGCGGTGACCCCGCCCGACGGGCCGACGTTCCGGGCCGCGACCACCGTCGTGGTCGAGCACCGCGCGACCCTCACGCTGCCCGACGGCGAGATCCGGGAGGTACGCCCCGGCGATGAGTTGACCTTCGCTGCCGGCGACCCGGTGCCGGAGGTGTCCGGGGTGGCCACCGACGCCAACGACTGGTTGCTGCCGAGCACCGCCGGCGACGACGACCGGGGCCTGTTCGCCACGTACTCGCTGATCCTGGCCACCTTCCTGGGCACCATGGGCCTGCCGCACGTGCTGGTCCGCTTCTACACCAACCCCGACGGCGCGGCGGCACGCCGGACCACCCTGGTGGTGCTGGCCCTGGTCGGCGCTTTCTATCTGCTGCCCACCCTGTACGGGGTGCTCGGTCGCATCTACACCCCGCAGTTGCTGGTCAGTGGGCAGACCGACGCGGTGGTGGTGCTGCTGCCCGGCGCGGCCCTCGGCGACGGGCTGACCGGGCGGTTGCTCGCCGCGCTGGTCGCGGCGGGCGCGTTCGCGGCCTTCCTGTCCACCTCGTCCGGGTTGCTGACCAGCGTCGCCGGAGTGATCTCGACGGACGTGCTGGGCCGGGGCTCGGTGCGCGGCTTCCGGCTGGCCACGGTGATCGCCGGTGGCGTGCCAGCGGTGCTGGCGCTCAACGTCTCCGGGTTGGACGTGTCGCAGGTGGTCGGACTGGCCTTCGCGGTCGCCGCGTCGAGCTTCTGCCCGCTGCTGGTGCTCGGCATCTGGTGGCGCGGGCTGACCGACCTGGGCGCCGCCGCCGGGGTGCTGGTCGGCGGTGGCGCGGCGATCGGCGCGGTGCTGGTCACCGTGCTCGGCCCGCCGTTGTCCGGCTGGCCGGCCACGCTCATCGCGCAGCCGGCCGCCTGGACGGTGCCACTGGCCTTCACGGTGATGGTCGCGGTGTCGATGGCGACACGTCGACGGGCCCCCGCCGACGTCGCTGCCACCATGCTCCGCCTGCACACCCCCGAAGCCCTCCGCTTGTGAGGACGACCGTCCGCCTCGGGGATGACGACGGGTCCACCCACCGCCGGAGCCCAGAACTGGCGATCGACCGATAGCGTCGGCTCATGACTGGTGAGCAACCCGCGCTCGCACTGCGTGGCCTGGCCAAGCGGTTCGACGGCACGATCGCGGTGGCCGGCGTCGACCTCGACGTTCCCGCCGGTTCCTTCTACGGCCTGCTCGGCCCGAACGGTGCCGGCAAGACCACCACCCTGTCGATGGCGGTCGGGCTGCTGCGGCCGGACGCCGGCTTGGCCTGGGTGCTCGGCCACGACGTGTGGCGGGACCCGATCGCCGCCAAGCGGCTGCTCGGCGTGATGCCCGACGGGGTGCGGCTGTTCGACCGGCTGACCGGGGCGGAGCTGCTGGCGTACAACGGGCTGTTGCGCGGAATGGACCCCACGGTCGTCGACCAGCGGGCCGCGGAGCTGCTGGACGTGCTGGCGCTCGGCGACGCCGGGCGGACGCTGGTGGTGGACTACTCGGCGGGCATGAAGAAGAAGATCGGCCTGGCGTGTGCGTTGCTGCACGGCCCCCGGGTGCTGGTGCTGGACGAGCCGTTCGAGGCGGTCGACCCGGTCTCCGCCGCTCTGATCCGGGACATCCTCACCCGCTACGCGGCCGGCGGCGGCACGGTGGTCTTCTCCAGTCACGTTATGGAGGTCGTCGAACGGCTCTGCTCGCACGTGGCGATCCTCGCCGCAGGCACCATCAAGCGGGTCGGCACGATTGCCGAGGTACGCGGTGACCGATCGCTGGAACAGGTCTTCGTCGAGGTGGTCGGCGGGCGCACCGCGACCGGTGAGGAGCTGTCGTGGCTCTCCCAGTGAGCGCCGCCGCCGTACCCGCCGGGCCGGTCCGGGCCGTCTCCGCCCGGCACTTCATACGGCTCAAGCTGCGGGTGATGGGCAACAACTTCCGCGGGCAGGGCTGGCGGGTCGCGCTGTTCATCGGCGGTGCACTGGTCGGGCTCTGGTTCGCCGCCGCTGGCTTCTTCCTCTTCGCGGTGCCCGGCTTGACGGGCAACGGCCGGTACGCGGTGCTGATCGCGGCGGCCGGTGGCGGGCTGCTGGTGCTCGGCTGGCTGCTCATGCCGCTGGTCTTCTTCGGGGTGGACGAGACGCTGGACCCGGCCCGGTTCGCGCTGCTGCCGCTGTCCCGACGCACGCTGGTCACCGGCCTCTTCGCCGCGGCTCTGATCAGCGTGCCGGTGCTGGCGGTGCTGATCGCGTCGTTCGGGCTGGTGCTCACCGCCTGGGCGCTGGGTGGTTGGTCCGCCGGTCTGGTGGCCGTGCTCGGCGTGATCGGTGGACTGCTGCTCTGCGTGGCCGCCAGCCGGGCGGTGACCAGCGCCTTCGCCACCATGCTGCGGTCCCGCCGCGTGCGTGACCTGGCGGCCGTGCTGCTGGCGGTGGTCGCCGCGCTGCTCGGCCCGTTGCAGGTCTTCGGCCTCGCCGCGCTGCGGGAGACGGACTGGACACGGCTGACCGGGGTGGCGACCGTGGTCGGCTGGACCCCGTTCGGCGCGCCGTGGACCGCCGGCATCGACGTGGCCCAGGGCCGGGTCTGGGCCGCTCCGCTCAAGCTGCTGATCACGGTGGTGGCGCTCGGTGCCCTGCTGGCCTGGTGGTCGCGGTCGCTGGAGTCGGCGATGGTGGGGGCGGTGAGCGCCGGTAAGGCCCCCGCCCAGCGCGACATCACCGCTGGCGCGGTCGCCCAACTGTTTCCCCGGGTCGCCGGCTGGGCCCGTCGTGACCGGTTCGGGGCGCTGGTCGCCCGGGAGGCCCGCTACTGGTGGCGGGACGCCCGACGCCGGGCCAACCTGATCACGATCGCGGTGGTCGGCATCTTCGTGCCGGTGATGATCAACCTTGGTGGCGCGGGGTTCGCGGTCGAGGACGAGCAGGGTCTGACGACGAGTGCCGCCGACAGCTCACCGGTCCTGGTCACCCTCTCCATGCTCTTCGTCGGCGTGCTCGCCTCGGTCACCCTGGCCAACCAGTTCGGCTTCGACGGCAGCGCGTACGCCGTGAACGTGGTGGCCGGGGTGCCCGGCCGGGTGGAGCTGCGCGCCCGGATGACGGCCTTCTCGCTGTACGTGCTGCCGATGCTGGCGGTCGTCGCGGTGGTCCTGTCGGTGGTGCTCGGCCGCCCGGGCTGGATCGGCCTGACGGCCGGCAGCCTGGCCGCCACCTACGGTGCCGGGCTGGCGGTGAACAGCTTCGTCTCGGTGCTCGGGGCGTACTCGCTGCCGGAGACGAGCAACCCGTTCGCGATGAACAGCGGTGCGGGTATCGCGAAGGGCCTGCTCACCCTGCTGGCCATGGTCATCTCGGCAGTCGTCGCGGTGCCGATGGTGGTGGCCGCGGCGCTGCTCGGTGACGTGTGGCTCTGGTTGGCCCTGCCGGTCGGTGCGGCGTACGGATTGGGCGCGGCGTTGTTGGGCGCGTATCTGGCCGGCGACGTGCTGGACCGCCGGCAGCCGGAGCTGCTGGCCACCGTCACGCCGCGCCGCTGAGCACGAGGCCGGGCGGAACGGCCGGCTCTCCCGCTCGACGTGGGGTGGCGGGGTCACAATGTTTCACGTGAATCATGATCCGGGTGCCGAGATCCACCACACCGACCCGTTCGCGGTGCCGGCCGGGCAGCGATCGCCGGTACGCCGGCTGCGCGGTCGGCTCGCCGCGCCGGTGACCCTCTGGACGGCGCCCGGCCCGGCCGGGCTGACCGTCTCGTCCACTCTCGTCGCCGAGGGTGAGCCGGACCGGCTGCTCGGGCTGATCGACCCGGAATCCGATCTCTGGGCGGCGGTCGAGGAGGCCGGCCGGTTCGCGGTGGCTCCACTCGGCCCGCCGCACCGGCAGCTCGCCGACCGGTTCGCCGGCCTCTTCCCCGCCCCGGGTGGGCTCTTCGCCACCGGTTCCTGGCTCGACACGCCGTACGGGCCGGTCCCCTCCGACGCTGGCGGGTGGGCCGGGTGCCGGCTGGACACCGCCCGGGAATGCGGGTGGGCACTGCTGGTGGAGGCCACGATCGAGGCGGTCGACCTGGCCGAGGATGGCTCCCCGCTGCTGCACTACCGCGGTCGCTACCACGAGCTGCCGGGCTGACCGGGCGGCCCGGCGGCTGACCGCGTCGACCCACCGGTCACCGGAGTGACCTGGGTCACTCGGCGCAGCCAGCCAACCGCTCGGCGCACTCGCCGACCGGCATCGATCTCACCCTTCCCCGGCAGGGAGCGCGCTCTCTACGGTGCGCGAAACTCCCCCGACGCCTGTGAAGGTGGTGATCCACAGATGTCCACGGACACACCCACGCCGACCGCTTCCCAACCGGACAAGTATCTGGCCGTACAACGGTCGGACGAGTTCGCCGGGCTGCGGCGCGCGCTGCGCGGCTTCGTCTTCCCGATGACCGTCGCGTTCTTCCTGTGGTACGCGCTCTACGTCATTCTCTCCGCGTACGCCCGGGACTTCATGGGCACGAAGCTGTTCGGCAGCAACATCAACGTCGCGCTGATCTTCGGCCTGCTCCAGTTCGTCTCCACGTTCTTGATCGCCTGGCTCTACTCCCGGTACGCCGACCGGAAGATCGACCCGGTCGCCGACCGGATCCGCGCCGAGATCGGGGAGGTGACCCATGAGAATGGTCCTCGCGGCTGAGGCGGGCAACCACACCGCCCGCAACCTGACCATCACGCTCTTCCTGGTCTTCGTGGCGGTCACCCTGGCCATCACCATCTGGGCCAGCCGGCAGACCAAGACGGCGACCGACTTCTACGCGGGTGGCCGGTCCTTCTCCGGTTTCCAGAACGGCATGGCGATCGGTGGCGACTACATGTCGGCCGCCTCGTTCCTCGGCATCGCCGGCATCATCGCGCTCTACGGCTACGACGGCTTCCTCTACTCGATCGGCTTCCTGGTCGCCTGGCTGGTAGCCCTGCTGCTGGTCGCGGAGCTGCTGCGGAACTCGGGCCGCTACACGATGGCGGACGTGCTGGCCTTCCGGATGCGCCAGCGTCCGGTGCGTACGGCTGCGGCGGTCTCCACCATCACGGTGTCGATCTTCTACCTGCTGGCTCAGATGGTGGGTGCCGGCGCGCTGGTCGCGCTGCTGCTCGGCATCCGGCCGGGGACGACCTTCCTCGGCATGGACGCGGCCACCGCCAAGGTGGCCACCATCATCATGGTCGGCGCCCTGATGATCATCTACGTCACCGTGGGCGGCATGAAGGGCACCACCTACGTGCAGATCGTCAAGGCGTTCCTGCTGATGGGCGGCGCGCTGGTGATGACCCTGCTGGTGCTGGCGAAGTACAAGTTCAACCTGTCGTCGCTGCTCGGTGACGCCGCCGCCTCCTCCGGCAAGGGCAGCGCGTTCCTCGAACCAGGGTTGCGCTACGGCGTCGAGGTGGCCGGCAACGCCACACAGACCTTCTACAACAAGGTCGACCTGCTCTCCCTCGGCATCGCCCTGGTGCTCGGCACCGCCGGCCTGCCGCACATCCTGATCCGCTTCTACACCGTGCCGACCGCGAAGGCGGCGCGGAAGAGCGTGCTCTGGGCGATCGGCATCATCGGCACCTTCTACCTGCTCACCCTGGCCCTCGGCTTCGGCGCCGCGGCGCTGGTCGGGAGCGAGGCGATCACCGCGCAGGACAAGGCCGGCAACACCGCCGCGCCGCAGTTGGCCGAGGCGCTCGGCATCGACTTCCTCGGCGGCGATCTCGGTGGGGCGGCCCTGCTGGCGATCATCGCGGCGGTCGCCTTCGCCACCATCCTGGCGGTGGTCGCCGGGTTGACCCTGGCATCGTCGTCCAGCCTGGCGCATGACTTCTACGCGAATGTCATGAAGAGGGGCGAGGCGTCGGAGCGACAGGAGGTACGGGTCGCCCGGATCTCCGCCCTGGTGATCGGCGCGGTCTCGATCGCCTTGTCGATCTACGCGCAGAACCTGAACGTGGCGTTCCTGGTGGCGCTGGCCTTCGCGGTCGCCGCCTCGGGCAACCTGCCGGCGATCCTCTACAGCCTGTTCTGGCGGCGGTTCAACACCTCCGGCGCGGTCTGGGCGATCTACGGTGGTCTGCTCTCGGCCGTACTGCTGGTGTTCTTCTCGCCGGTGGTCTCCGGCGCGGCCACCTCGATGTTCCCGGATCACGACTGGCAGTGGTTCCCGCTGTCCAACCCGGGCATCATCTCCATTCCGTTCGGCTTCCTCTGCGGGTGGATCGGCACGCTCATCTCCAAGGAGCACGACGAGGAGAAGTACGCGGAGCTGGAGGTACGCGCCATCACCGGCGCCGGCGCCCACTGACCGCGGCACCTGTGAAGAAGGGCCCCCTGTACGACGCCAGGCGTCAACAGGGGGCCCTTCCGCAATTCCGGGGATCGGTAGGCTGACCGGCATGAAGGTTGTTGAGCGCTTCGGTTCCGGTCATCGCGTCCTCGTCACCGGCGGCGCCGGTTTCGTCCCATCGCACCTGGTGGACGCCCTGATCGCCCGAGGCTGCACGGTGGTGGCGCTGGACAACTTCGTCACCGGCTCCAAGGAGAACGTCGCCCACCTGCTGGACCGGTCAGCCTTCACCCTGGTCGAGGCGGACATCTCCGACGGCCTGCCGACCCACCACCCGGCGCTGGCCGAGCGCTTCGACGCGATCCTGCACATGGCCTCGCCGGCAAGCCCCACCGATTTCGCCCAACTGCCGGTGGAGATCCTCCGGGTCGGCTCGGTGGGCACCCTGCACCTGCTGGAGCGCGCGGTCGCCGACGGTGCCCGGTTCCTGATGGCCTCCACCTCCGAGGCGTACGGAGATCCGAAGGAGCACCCGCAGCGCGAGACCTACTGGGGCAACGTCAACCCGATCGGGGTACGCAGCGTCTACGACGAGGCGAAGCGCTTCTCCGAGGCGGCCACCATGGCGTACCACCGCTACCGCGGGCTCGACGGGGCGATCGTCCGGATCTTCAACACGTACGGCCCGCGGATGCGCCCGGACGACGGTCGGGCCATCCCCACCTTCATCTCCCAGGCGCTGCGCGGCGAGCCGATCACCGTGCACGGCACCGGCAACCAGACCCGCTCCATCTGTTTCGTCGAGGATCTGGTCCAGGGCATCCTGCTGCTGCTCGACTCGACCGAGACCGGGCCGGTCAACTGCGGCACCGAGCACGAGCTCACCATGCGGCAACTGGCTGAGTTGATCGTGTCGCTCTCCGACAGCAGCTCAGAGGTGACCTACATCACTCGAAGCGCCGACGACCCGGAGATGCGCCGCCCCGACCTGACCCTCGCCCGCGAACTGCTCGGATACGAGCCGACCGTGGCGCCCGAAGACGGCCTGCGACGCACGATCGAGTACTTCCGCGCGCGGCTAGGGTAACCAGCCGGCGACTCGCTGCCGGTCGCTGAACGCCGCCTGAAGGCGGCAGTGGCTCGCGCTACGTACCCTGAGTTATATGTCAGCGACCTCGTCTGCCGGCGCCCCGTACCCGTATCTGCACCGCAGCGCCGGGCGCGCGTCGGTGCCCGGCCCCGACCGGGGCGCCTCCGGGCGCGCCCGTCCGACCGAGGCGCGCTGGTACCCGTCGTACGACGAGGAGCCGCCCCGCCCGGGTGGCCCGGACGGGCCGAGAGGGCCTGGCGGCCCGGGCGGACCGGGTGGCGCCGGCAGGCCGGGCCGGCGCGGCCCACGGCCACGCTGGGGTCGGATCGGCCTGGTGGCCGGCATCGCGGTGCTGGTGCTGGCCCTGCTCGGTGGCATCGGCGCCTGGTTGTACGCCCGCAACCTCAACAACGACCTGGCCCGGACCGATCCGTTCGCGCAGATCACCGGTGGTCGGCCGGCCAAGACCGTCGACGGCGCGCTGAACATCCTGCTGGTCGGCAGCGACTCCCGGGACCCGGACGCGCCGGTCGACGCGAAGAGCCAGTGGCGGGCCGACACGATCATCGTGATGCACATCCCGGCCGACCACCAGAAGGCGTACCTGGTCTCCATCCCTCGTGACCTCTACGTGCCGATCCCGGAGAGCGCTGGCGCGGACTGCGACTCGGGCCAGCGCGCGAAGATCAACGCGGCGTTCGCGTTCGGCGGGCTGCCGCTGGCGGTCCGCACCGTGGAGTGCTTCAGCGACGTCCGCATCGACCACGTGATGGCCATCGACTTCGCCGGCTTCAAGCAGGTCACCGACGCCGTCGGCGGGGTCGACCTGAAGGTGGAGAGGACCATCACCTCGATCCACAAGCCGTACCGGACGTTCACCAAGGGCACCAACCACATGAACGGCGCGGAGGCGCTGGACTGGATCCGGCAGCGCAAGCAGTTCCCGGACGGCGACTTCGCCCGGATGAGGCACCAGCAGGAGTTCCTCCGGGCGCTGCTGGACAAGGCGGCGAGCACCGGCACGCTGGCCAACCCGAAGAAGCTCAACGACTTCCTCCAGTCGGTGACCGCGGCCGCCACGGTCGACGAGGGGTTCTCGGTGACGGACATGGCGCTGCAGTTCCGCAACCTGCGCGGCCAGAACCTCACCTTCGTGACCAGCCCGAACTCGGGTAGCGAGACGATCAACGGCGAGTCGGTGGTGGTCTCCGACCGGGAGAAGGCGCTGGCGATGTACCGGGCCATGTCGTCGGACACCATGGCGGACTGGGTCAAGGCGAACCCGCCGAAGGGCACCAACGGCGGCTGACCGACCCGGCCGCCGACCTGGGCGGTACGGCCCGCGGCGACCGGGCTGGCCGCCCGACCGGCGGCCGCCCGATCGGGTCATCGAATGGCGACGATCGACCAACCCCGGGAAATCGGCGTCCGGATTGCCCTGGGATGAACTCGCCAAGTCGAAATGATGTACGTACAGTGGTGCCGCCCCCCTCCTGATCACGAGCTGGAGCACGCATGCCGGTTCAGGCCAGCCGTCGCCCTTCGTCCGCCGCGCCCAGCGGCCGGATCTCCTCGTCCATACCTGGGCAGCCTGGTCCGGGGGGCGGTGGACCGGGCGGTCGCCCGCCCGGCGACGGTGGCCGGTCGGGCGGCGGCGGTGCGGCGAAGAAACGGCCCCGGCGCAAGGATCCGCTCTGGGCCCGGCTTACCGTCATCTTCGGCGCCGTGCTGATGCTCAGCAGCGGGGTCGCCATCGTCGGCAGCAAGGTGCTGATCGGCCAGGCGACCGGTGACATCGCACAGCGCGACCTGCTGGGCGGGGCCGGCAAGTCCGACGCCGAGGGCGGGGCGAGCCTGGACGGCCCGATCGACATGCTGCTGCTCGGCGTGGACGCGCGTGAGCGCTGGGCCGCCGACGATGTCCGCTCGGACAGCATCATCATCCTGCACATTCCGGCCTCGCACGACCAGGCGTACCTGATCTCGATCCCCCGGGACACCGAGGCGCAGATCCCGGCGTTCCCGAAGAGCGGCTTCAACGGTGGCACCGACAAGATCAACGCCGCGTTCCAGATCGGCGCCCGCAACGGCGGCGGCTGGGAGGGTGGAGCCCAACTGATGGCGCAGACGATCAAGCGACTCACCGGGGTCACCTTCGACGGTGCCGCGATCATCAACTTCGGTGGGTTCAAGGGCGTCATCGACGCCCTCGGCACGGTGCGGATCTGCGTGGGCGAGGAGGTCACGTCGATCCACATGAAGTATGTCGACGGTAAGCCCATGTGGAACGCCGACGCCAAGAAGACCGGCAAGACGATGAAGCCCGTGGTGCACAAGAAGGGTTGCCAGGAGATGGAGGGCTGGGCGGCGCTCGACTACGCACGGCAGCGCAAGACCCTCCGCAACGGCGACTACGACCGGCAGCAGAACCAGCAGCAGCTGATCAAGGCGATGGCCAAGAAGGCCACCGACGGCGGCATGTTGACCAACCCCGCGAAGCTCCAGCAGCTGATCAAGGCGGCCGGCAAGGCGTTCGTGCTGGACACCGGCGGCGCCGACATCGAGGATCTCATCTTCACCATGCGCGGCGTCACCGCGAACGAGCTGACCATGCTCAAGACCAACAGCGGCACCTTCCACGGCAACGGCAACGGCAGTGAGGGCTTGAACGCCGAGACGTTGGAGATGTTCCAGGCTCTCAAGAAGGACAAGCTCGCAGAATTCGTCTTCAACCACCCCCAGGTGATGTCCACCCGAAAGTGACGGCCCTCAGCCGGCCGGAAGTCGCGAAACTCCGGCGACCACCCAGTCACCGCCCGTAACCTGACGTGAGCAGGTTTCACGTATCGGCTGCGGGGAGGCGGTCACGTCCAGGTGGGGGCGGAACGCAGCGGGGCGGGCCGGCGAGGATCGATCCGCCCGGTCGCGTCGCGCCCGTGGGTCGCGGATCCTGCTCGGCGTCGGCCTGGCCCTCGTCCTGCTGGCCGGCCTCGCCGTGGTCGGGCTCAAGACGCTCAGCCACCGGTACGACCGCACGGTGGCCAAGGAGCAGTTGCTCGACCCCGACGCCCGCACCGAGCGGACCGACCTGGACCGGGCACTCAACTACCTGCTGGTCGGCTCCGACCGGAGGCCCGGCGACAGCGGGCCGGACCAACGCTCGGACACCATCCTCATCGTGCACGTGCCGGCCGGGCGGCGGGAGGCGTACCTGGTATCCATCCCGCGTGACCTGCTGGTCGCCATCCCGCCCGCGAACGGCTTCGGGGGCGGTCAGGACAAGATCAATGCGGCGTACGAGCACGGCGGCGGCGGGCGGGCCGGCGTCCAACTGCTCTCCGCCACCCTGAACCGGCTCACTGGTATCCGGTTCGACGGCGCCGCGCTGATCGACTTCTCCGGCTTCCGGAAGGTGATCGACCTGCTCGGCGGGGTGCAGATGTGCGTGGACACCGAGGTCCGCTCGATCCACACCAAACGGGTCTTCCCCACCGGCTGCCAGCAGATGGACGGAGCGCAGGCGCTGGACTACGTACGGCAGCGCTACGACCTGCCCGGCGGCGACTACGACCGGCAGCACCACCAGCAACAACTGCTCCGGGCGATGCTGGACAGCGCCGGCCAGGCGGACCTGCGCAGCGACCCGGTCAAGCTGGACCGGGTGCTCCGGGCGGTCGGCGGCTCGTTGACCGTCGACACCAACGGCGTACCCCTGGAGGACCTGCTCCTCGCGCTGCGCGCGCTGCCGCCCGACGGGATGCGCGGCGTCCAGGTGCCCTCGTCGCCGCAGACCATCGACGAGGTCTCGTACGTGGTGCTGGACAACAACGGCAACGGGCTCTTCGAGGCCGTACGCGGCACTCAGGTGCCAACCTGGGCCCAGGCCAACCCGCGGTGGGTGACCCGGTTGTGATAGGTCAGACGCCCCGGTCGGTGCCGATCCGGCCGACGAGGATCTAGTGTTGCTTCCTGTGTTCGGACCCCAGGTTCCCACCGTGCCCGTGACCGAGATCGCCGACGACACCTACCTGCTCGACGTGCGGGAAGACGACGAGTGGGCGGCCGGCCACGCCCCCGCCGCTCACCACCTGCCGATGATGGAGCTGCCGGCGCGGCTGGCCGAGGTGCCCACCGACCGGGACGTGGCGATCATCTGCCGCTCCGGCGGGCGCTCCGCCCAGGTCGTCGCCTACCTGGTCAACAACGGCTGGGAGCAGGTGCGTAACGCCGACGGCGGTATGCGCCAGTGGGCCGCCGTCGGCCGCCCTGTGGTGGACGCGAACGGGCAGCCCGGTCAGGTCATCTGAGGCCGCGGGGATGGGCGGGCCTCTGGTCTTCGCGCACCGCGGCGCCTCGTACGACCTTCCGGAGCACACTCTCGCCGCCTACCTCCGCGCCCTCGACGAGGGCGCGGACGGCCTGGAGTGCGACGTCCGGCTGACCCGGGACGGGCATCTGGTCTGCGTGCACGACCGGCGGTTGGACCGCACCAGCAACGGCCGTGGCCTGGTCAGCGCACGTACCCTCGCCGAGCTGGAGGCGCTGGACTTCGGCTCGTGGCATCCGGGCAGCGCGCCGAGCGGTGACCTTCCGCCGGACGAGTCGCACACCCGGCTGCTGACCCTGGCCCGGCTGCTGGACGCGGTGCTCGCCGCCGGCCGGCCGGTCCGGCTGCTGGTGGAGACGAAGCACCCGTCCCGCTACGGCTCGAACGTGGAGCGGCGGCTGGTCGCCTTGCTGCGCCGGTACGGGCTGGCCGATCCGGCGCCGGACGACCCGGTCCAGGTCACCGTCATGTCGTTCTCCCCGCTGGCGCTGCGGCGGGTCCGCGAGCTGGCTCCGACGCTGCCGACGGTCCTGTTGCTGGAGGTGCTGCCGCGCTGGCTGCGGCTGGGCCGGCTGCCGTTCGGTGCCCGCGTCGCCGGGCCGGGCATCGGCCTGGTCCGGGCCCGGCCGCAACTGCTGCCCGCGCTGCGCGCGGCCGGCAACGAGGTGTACGTCTGGACGGTCAACGAACCGGCCGACCTGGAGCTGGTACTGGCCGCCGGGGTGGACGGGATCATCACCGACCGACCGGCGCAGGCCCTGGCCCGGCTGGACCGCTGACGGCACCGGCCGGGCGGGGGCGCCGAAACCCGGGTCGGCGGGGCACACTCGGCACATGCCGGAGCGTATCGATTTCCCCGCTCTCATCGCCGGCCACACCGTCGTGATCGAGATGATCAACTCTGGGGACGCCGGCCTGCCGGTCCTCACCCAACTGCTCCGGGTGGCCCAGCCGGCGCTCGGCGCGGCCGGCATGGCGTTCGCCGAGTTCGGCCCGACCGGTGGCCGGGTGATCGCCGCGACCGGTGCGGTGGAGTGGACCCTCGGCCGACCGCTGCCGGCCGACGATCCGGACACCATCTGCCTGCTCTCCGGGCCCCGGGTCCGCCATGCCCGGGTCGACCACCTCAGCGGCAAGCTCGCCGGCGAGTTGGCCGGCAGCGGGCTGCGGCAGATGGTGGTGTCCCGGGCGGAGATCGGCGGCCACACCGTCGGCAGCCTGCACGCGCTCTACCCGGGCGACGACGAGCCGAGCGCCGAGCAGCAGGGGGTGATCGCCTACCTGGCCTCCTGCGTCGGGCACATGTACGGCGACCAGACCGGGCTGCCGGTGCACGGCGACGGGCCGGTGGTGGCGGCGCTCGCCGACGGACTGGCCGTGGTCGACCGCGACGGGCACGTCCGGCTCTGGAACCCGGCCGCCGCCCAGGTCACCGGCCGGGAGGCCGAGCAGGCGCTGAGCCGCCCGCTACCGTTCCCGCTGCCGCCCTCGGGCCAGGTCCGCGACCACCGGCTGCCGGACGGGCGCTGGCTACGGATCACCTCCGGCGAGCTGCCCGGTCCGGGCACACTGCGCGTGGTCACCTTCCGCGACATCACCGACCAGCAGCGCCGGGATCACGACCGGGAGCTGTTCGTCGCGGTGACCAGCCACGAGCTGCGCACCCCGGTCACCGTGATCAAGGGGTACGCGGACACCCTCACCGACCACTGGGAGTCGTTGACCGAGACCGACCGGCGGCAGGCCGCACGGGTGATCGGGCAGCGCGCCAACGAGCTGGCCCGGCTGGTCGACCGGCTGCTCTCCTCGGCCGCCGAGGTGGGGCCGGGGGACGACCCGCCCACCCCGTTCGACCTCGGCGAGGCGCTGCGTTCCGCAGTCGTCGACCTGCCGGCGGAGCTGCGCCGCCGGTTGGTGCTCCGCCTCCCGGCCGACCTGCCCAAGGCGCTCGGCCACCGGCCCAGCCTGGCCACCGTTCTCACCGAGCTGGCGACCAACGCCGGCAAGTACTCGGCACCGGACTCACCGATCGAGATCACCGCGGCGGTCGACGGTCAGCTGGTGGCGTTCCGGGTCAGCGACCGGGGCATCGGCATCCGACCGGAGCACGTGGAGCGGGCGTTCGACCGGTTCTGGCAGGGCGAGTCGGGCGACCGGCGCGGCTACCCGGGCGCGGGACTCGGCCTCTATCTCGTCCGACGGATCGTTGAACAACAGAATGGATGGGTATCCCTACGTCCGAGGACCGGCGGCGGTACGGTCGCAGAGGTGCGGCTACCGCGCGGTTGACCAGCGGTGGCGCGACGTGGAGGCGACGGTGGCAGGGGCAGCGAGGGATCGGGCATGGTGCGTGGTGGTCCCGCACCACCCCGCCGGGGCACGGCTGGCTCGGCAACGGCTCGCCGGCGACCTGGCGGACGTCGTACCCCCGACGCTCCTCGCGGACCTGATCGCGGTGCTCGCCGAGCTGGTGGGCAACGCGGTGCGACACGCCCGACCGCTGCCCGGCGGCGTGGTCCGGGTGGCCTGGCGGTTGCGGCCCTCGGCCGACGGCCCGCGGATCCAGCTGCGGGTGACCGACGGCGGCGCGGGCACCGGGCCCCGGATCCGGACGGCCGACCCCGACGCGGCGGACGGGCGAGGGCTGCACATCGTGGCCGGCCTGGCGACCCGATGGGGCGTCGAGCGGGACGGTCTGGGCCAACGCGTCTGGGCCGAGTTCGACCCGACCCCGACGACCCGGCCCGACCTGGTGAGGGCGGGCTGAACGACGGCTCGGGGCGGGTCCCGCCCACGACGAGCCCGTCGGGCCTCTAGGCTGTGACGCCGTGAGCAAGCGTCGAAAGAGCCAGCGCACCGCCGCCGACACCGCCGCCCGCAGGGACAAGGTGCGGGACATCTTCGTGCCGCGACCGTTCGAAGGGCTGGTCGACGAGCCCGAGTGGATCGCGCTGCGCGAGCTGGTCCCCGCCGCCTCCGCGCCGCTGCGACTGGCACCCGCCCTGGTCGAGGAGTTCGGGGACCGGCCGGCCACGCTGGCCACGGTGCTGCCGATGGCCGCCCCGGCGATGACCAAGCCGGACGGCCGGGTGCTCATCGGCCTGCAACGCCACCAGCAGTCCGGCGACGTCTCCCGGGATCTGGCCGAGGCGCTGCTGTGCGCGCTGCGGACCGAACCGGGCGGCCAAGTGGCCGTGCCGCCGCTGCCCGGCCCCGGCCCCCGGCTGCAGGACATCCTCGTGGACGGCCCGCTGGAGATCACCATGCACGACGGGTTCGAGTTCTGGCTCGACCCCGGCGCCACGGACGACCCGACCGTGCAGGCGTCGCTGGAGCGGGCGAACGCGGCCATCTACCCGACGGTGCGACTCACCGCTGCGAAGGCCGCGTACTGGTGTCAGGTCCCGGAGAAGGCGCACGTGCGCTGGGTGCTGCCGGACGACGAGGACGCCGCCCTGGACGCGCTGGCCCGGCTCGGCGCGGCCGGCACGCTGACGCTCGGCGAGCAGACCAAGTTCGCCGGCATGTTCCGGGCGCACGGCCGGCTGGTACCGGTCTGGGACCTGCCGGAGGAGACTCCGGCGACCGACTGGGAGGACCCGGTCGCTCAGTTCGCCAAGCGGTACGCGGAGGCGCTCGCCGTCACCGCCCCGCTGGACGCCGCCGGCCGCCGTGCCCGCCAGGGACTGCTCGGCCGCCAACTCACCCTGCGCTGAGCCCGGGAGGGCCCGGCCGTCCGGCTGGAACCCGGCCCGGGCGGCCCGGCCGCTCACCCGGCGACGGGCAGCGGGTCTCGGACGATCGGGCAGGACATGCAGCGCGGGCCACCCCGGCCGGAGCCCAGCTCCGAGCCTGCGATCGGGATCAACTCGATGCCGGCCCGCTCCAACTGGGCGTTGGTCTCGGTGTTGCGTTCGTAGCCGACGCAGAGCCGGGGTGCCAGGGCGAGAGTGTTGTTGCCGTCGTCCCACTGCTCGCGTTCCGCGGTCACCGGGTCCAGCCCGGTGTCGATGACCCGGAGCTGGTCGAGGTCCATCGCGTCGGCGGCGGCCCGTAGGAACGGCGCGGGGCCGTCCACCCGCGGGTCCTCGCCGTCCGCGCCGGCGATGACGGTGTACGCGGAGAGCGCGCTGGCGATGTTCGGATACATCAGCACGGCGTCCACGTCGACCATCGTGCAGACGGTGTCCAGGTGCATCGTGGCGCGCTTCTGGGCGATCGGCACCACCAGGATGGTGTGGGCCAGCCCGGCGGCGAAGACCTGCCGGCCGAGGCGTTCCGCACCGGCCGGTGTGGTCCGCTCGCCCACCCCGACCGCCAGCACTCCGGGGGCGAGCAGCAGCACGTCCCCGCCCTCCAGGTGCTCCAGGTGCGGGCGGTAGACGAACTCGGTGCCGGCGAAGCGCGGGTGGTGGCGGTAGATGGCGTCGGTCAGCGTGGTCTCCCGACGGCGCGCCGGCATGGCCAGGCTGGTGACACCGACCCGATCGCCGATCCACAGCGACGAGTCCCGGGTGAACAGCAGGTTGGGCAGCGGGTCGATGACGAAGTCGTGCCGATCCATCAGGGTGTAGACCAGCCCACCCGGCCGCTCCGAGCTGATCCGCAGCTCCTCGTGGGCCAGCCCGGCGGTGAGCACGTCGGCCAACGCGGCCGGGTCCAGATAGGAGAGGTGGTCGGCGACCCGGGCGCGGAGGGTGTCGCCGAGCCGGCGGGAGCGCAGCACCTGCTCGGTCAGTTCGGCTCGGGCGTCCGCGACGGCCAGTGTCTCGGCCAACAGGGTGGCCAGGTAGAGCACCTCGACCCCGCGCTCGCGCAGTGCGGCGGCGAACGCGTCGTGCTCCTCCTGGGCGCGGCCGACCCAGGGGATCGCGTCGAACAGGAGGGAGTCGTTGTTGCGGGGGGTGAGCCGGGCCAGTTCCGGGCCGGGCCGGTGCAGCAGTACGGTGCCGAGCCGGCCGACTTCGCTGTCGACGTAGTGGGTCACTCCCGCAGCGTAGGGCAGGGTTTGGCGGCATCCGAGAAAAGAACTGTGGATGAATATGGCATTCATCCACAGTCACTCCGGCGTTCCGGCTTGCCGAACACCGGGAGTGACGACGTAGGGTAGTGAGGACATAACTTTCGAGGGACCTTTTGCCGGAGGTCGCGATGACTGTCTTTCCCGCACGACGAGCCGTACCGACCGCCCGGGCACTGCCGCCCGTCGCGGTGCCCCACCCCCGCGCCGAGTCGCCGGGCGCTCTCGAACCGGTCCGTCCGACCCCACTCGAATGGGCCCGCCGTCGTCGGGCCGAGCGGGGTGCCCGTCGACTGGAGGCGGCCGGAGCGCGGGCGCTCGGCCAACTCGACCACCTCGGGCCGGCCTGGCACGTCATCGAGTGGCCCCGCACCGACGTGGCGGACGTCCTGCTCGATCGCGGCCAGGACGAGCGTGCCGGGTTCCTCGCCATCGGGCCGAGCGGCCTGTTCGCGGTGACCGTCGCCGACCACGGCCGGGCCAGGGTGCTCGTCGCCGGGGACGTCGTGCAGATCAACGGCAAGCGGCCGTCGTACGTGGCCGAGGCCCGCCGGGACGCGAAGCGGGCCAGCAAGGCCCTCTCCGACGCGGTGGGGCTGCCCGTTCCGGTAACGCCGGTGCTGACCTTCGTCGGCTCCGGCGTGATCAGCGTCTACGGCCTGCCGAAGGACTGTCTGATGGCCACCCACCGGGAGTTGGACCGGCTCCTCGTGGCTGGCGGCAGCCGGATCAGCCCGGCCACCGCCGAGAAGCTGTCCCGGGTCGCGCAACACCCCGGCACCTGGCTGAACGGCACGTACCGTCCAACGGCCGACTACCGGTGGTATGACGAGGGCCGAACGGCCGCTGACAAGGCGGCCCACCGCCGGTAACGTCACCGGCGACGCCACGCGGCTTCCGGTCCCCCCGTCTACCCCACCCGGTTCCGCGCCGTCACCGGCCGCCCCGGCTCACGGCAGCGCGGTCCGGTGGTGGCCCGGTGCGCTCGGTGGTTCCGTCGGCGACCCGCTAGCGTGGACAGTCCGTCGGTGTACATAGGAGGCGCGGTGGCCCACGTCGAACTTTCGCTGTCGGAAGTGTTCGTGCCGGCGGCACGGGCCTCGACAGAGGCGGAGTCCGACAACTTCGGCCACTGGTCCTCGACAGTCTGCCGGGCCGATGAGCCCTGCCTGCTGATCGATGCCGACACCCGGGTGGTGGCGATCTCCACCGCCGGCTGCGAGCTGCTCTGCCTGGGCGAGCCGGACGGCCTGATCGGGCGACCGCTGCTCGACGGTGGGCTGCGCCTGCTCGACTTCACCGCCAACCGGGGTGTGCTGACCGAGGCCGAGATCGACAAGATCCCGCCCCTGCTGGCGCTCTCCTCCGGCCGGCTCGCCCGCGGGCTGCTCCGGGTGCAGGCGGCCTCGCCCGACAGCTCCGACGCGACCGTCGACGCGATCTCCACCCCGGTGCTCGCCGACGGAGACGTGGCCGGCTCGCTCACCTTCTTCTCCGAGGTCTGACCTGCGACGGAGTGTGTCGTTCGCCGCACGTGGCGATAGTGGGGTGGGTCCGCGATGAGGCCGTAAGGTGCCCTCATGCTCGATATCGCTCTGCTGCCGGGGGAGTACGCCGTGTGCCGGTTGGCCGCCGGCTCCGCCCTGCCGTACGCGCTGTCGAGCGGGCTGGGCCACGCCGATGTGGTCACCGTGAGCTGGACCGCCGACGGGATCTCGGTGATCTGCCCGGCTGACCGGGCCCCGGCGCAGGCCGTGGTGGAGACCGCCTGGCGGTGTCTGCGGGTCGCCGGCCCGGCGCACCTCGCCGGCACCGGCACCCTGGCCGCGCTGGTCGACCCGCTCGCCGAGGCCCGGGTCAGCGTGGTCACGTTCTCCACCTTCGACACCGACTACCTGCTGGTGCCGGCCGTCCGCCTGACCGAGGGCACCGCCGCGCTGGAGCGCGCCGGGCATCGCGTCCTCGGCTGAGCTTCACCCAGCCGGCCGCTCCCCCTACGATGGGCTCGGCCACCCCGGCCACGACGACGTTTCCGATGTCCCGAGGATCGGCCCGTGCCGTTCGCCCCGCCCCGCCACGCGTCCGCCCCACCGCGGGCGACGACCCGCGTCCCACCGGCCACCCGTAAGCAGACGGCTGTCCGCCACCCGGCGGTGACCCGTGCGCTACCCGCGACCCGCGTCCTGCCGGTGGCGCTCGCGCTGCTCGCGATCGGGGCGCTGGCCGGCTGCGGCGCCCCGCCCGAGCTGCGCGGTCCGGCCGCCCTGCCGACCGGCAACGGAGCCTCGACGGCACCCGGCCCGACCGGCACCCCGAGCACCGTGCCCACCACCGCGCCGACCGGACCGCCGATCGGCGGGGTCACGGCCACGCCGGACGCCGGGCTGGTGGCGACGGCCTGCCGGAACGGGCCGACCGGGCAGCGGGTGGTGCAACTGCTGCGCGGCCGGGCCGCAGTGCTCCCGGACAACGTCCGGGTCAAGGTCCGCACGGGGCCGCTCTGCGCCGCCGACTGGCAGTACACGGTGTTGGAGGTGACCGGGCACGAGGAGCTTCAGGTGGTCACCCGCGGCCGGCCCGACGCGCCGGAACTGGTCACCGCTGGCACCGACGTGTGCACCATCGAGGTACGGGCCGCCGGTCCGGCCGGGATCCGGACGCTCGCCTGCGACGCCGGTCCGGCCGTCGGGCCGGGTGCGTAGGCTGGTCGGCATGCCGGGAACACCGCCGACGCGCTTCGTCTACCTCGGTCCCGAGGGCACCTTCGCCGAACAGGCCCTGCGCACCGTCCCCGCTGCCGAGCGCGGCAGCCGCACGCCTGCCCGCAGTGTCGGGGAGGCTCTGGACTGCGTCCGGTCCGGCGACGCCGACGCCGCGCTGGTGCCACTGGAAAACTCGATCGGCGGCGCGGTCGGCGTCACCCTGGACGAGATGGCCGAGGGCGAGCCTCTGGTGATCACCCGGGAGGTGATCCTGCCGGTGGAGTTCGTGCTCGGCGCCCGACCGGGCACCTCGCTGAGCTCGATCCGCACCGTGGCGGCCCATCCGCAGGCGTCCACCCAGTGCCGGGGCTGGCTGCGCGACCATCTGCCCGACGCGGTCGTGGTCGACGTGCTCTCCAACGGCGCGGCCGCCGCCGGCGCCGGGTCCGGCGAGTACGACGGCGCGATCTGCGCGCCGATCGGGGCGACCCGGCACCGCCTCGCGGTGCTCGCCGACAAGATTGCCGACCACCCCGACGCGGTGACCCGGTTCGCGCTGGTCTCCCGTCCCGGGCCACCTCCGCCGCCGACCGGCGACGACCTCACCTCGCTGGCGATCTACATCGCGCACGACCGGGTCGGCGCGCTGCTCTCGGTGCTGATGGAGCTGGCCGTCCGCGGGGTCAACCTCACCCGGATCGAGTCCCGCCCGACCGGCGAGGCGCTGGGCCGGTACGTCTTCTTCCTGGACTGCACCGGGCACGTGGCCGACGTACGGCTGGGCGAGGCGTTGCAGGGGCTGCGCCGGGTCTGTGCCGACGTGCGTTTCCTGGGCTCGTACCCCCGGCACCGGTGGGCCGAGGCGGCGGGCGAACGACCGGTGCCCGCGCCGGCCGGCCTCTCCGACGCCGACTACGCCGACGCGGCGGCCTGGCTGGCCCGACTGCGCACCGGCGAGTTGAGCTGACCGAGCGGTGTGGGCGCCCCGCAGACCGGGAGCGCCCACGCCGACGTGGTCAGCTCAGCAGACCGCCGAGCAGGCCGCCCTCCTGCTGCTGCGCGCCGCTGCCCATGATCGGCGGCTCCTCGGACGGCTGCACCACCACGAAGCCCTGGCCGGCGAAGCTCATCGTGAACGACTCGCCGGTGCGCCGGCCGAGCAGCGTGCCGAGGCCGAGCTGCTCGGCCCGGTGGTAGCCGGTCTGGAGGTTGGCCGACCAGCAGACCGCGGCCTGCGGGTCGACGTACGTCGGAGCGTCCACGTTGAGCACCACCGGAGTGCCCTTGGTGGTGATGGCGATCCGGCCGTACCCGCTGAAGACGCAGTTGAACAGGCCGGACGAGGAGCTCATCCCGGCGCCGCCGACCATCCTGATGTCGTACTGGAGGGTCGAGTCGAAGGCGAGCACGCTGGAGCCGTTGATGGAGAGGGCGTCGCCCGGCTCCAGGTCGATGATGTGCACGTCCTTGGCCAGCTCGGCGAGGAAGACGTCACCCTGGCCGGAGACCTTCATCAGCGGGACGCCCTCGCCGGTGAGCTTCTGCTTGAGGAACTTGCCGAGCCCGCCGGAGCCCAGCGCCTGGAACTGCACCTGCCCCTGGTAGGCGACCATCGACCCGACCCGGGCCATCGCCTCGCCGTTGAGCTCGATCTTCAACATCTTGGAGTTCTGCAGCCGCATGCCGGCCTGTGCGGACTCCTTCTCGAGATTCTCCGAGGAGAACAGCTCGCTGCGCATGAAACGTGCCTCCTGAAAGGGTCGCGGTCGCTGCACCGACGGTAGGCGACCCGGGCAAGATGGCGCATCGGCTGAGCGGCGGGTCGGCCGGGACGGGCCGGGCTCAGCCCCAGCCCAGCGCGTGCAGCCGCGCGTCGTCGATGCCGAAGTGGTGGGCGATCTCGTGCACGACGGTCACCGCCACCTCATCGACGACGTCCTCGTCGTTGTCGCAGATCCGCAGGATCGGGCGACGGTAGATGAAGATCCGGTCCGGCAGCACGCCCGCGTAGTCCCAGCCCCGGTCGGTGAGCGCGTGCCCCTCGTACAGGCCGAGCAGGTCGGGCTCGCCCCGCGGCGGGTCGTCCTCGACCAGGATCACCACGTTGTTCATCAGGTTGAGCAGTTCCCCGGGCACCTCGTCGAGGGCGTCGGCGACCAGTTCCTCGAAGCGCTCGCGGTTCATCTCGACTGGCACCTCACCCATTGTGCCCGAGGGAACCGGCCGATCCGGGTCACGATCCGCGACCCCGATCGAGATCCGCGCGTTCACGGAGAGAGCGGCCGCCCGAGGATCGGGCGGCGACTCCTTCCGTGAACGGACGGCGTACGGGTCGGGCGGTTCAGGAGGCCAGGCGGGCGGTGAGGGTGATCTCGGCGCCCGGCGAGAGCAGGCGGGAGATCGGGCAGTTGGCCTTGGCGGCCTCGGCGAGCTTCTGGAACTCCGCGTCGTCGATGCCCGGCACCTGGCCGACGGTCTCCAGGTCGATCCGGGTCACGGTCATCCCGGCGTCGGTCTTGTCCAGGTGGACCTTGGCCGTGGTCTCGACCGAGGTGGGCGTCGAGCCGGCGTCGGCGAGAGCCTTCGAGAACGCCATCGAGAAGCAGCCGGAGTGCGCGGCGGCGATCAGCTCCTCGGGGTTGGTGCCCTCGCCCTCCTCGAAGCGCGACTTGAAGGAGTAGTTGCCCGACAGGCCGCCCTTGCCGGTGCGGACGGTGCCGGAGCCCTCGGTGAGGTTGCCCTGCCATTGTGCGGATGCGGTACGGATTGGCATGACCCGAACGCTAGCGGAAAGGCGACCGCCGGGCGACCGACCGGCGCCGACGCCCGCCCTGCGATTCCCGTCACGATCCGCTGGCTGTGAAATGATTCGGCCCAGGCCCGCGACCGGCGGAAGGATGGCCGATGTCCGAGGAGCTGCCGATCCCCCGGCAAGGTGACCGGTCCGACGGCCCTGCCGTGATCGAGTGGGGTGCCGTCGAGCCGGCCCCGCGGCGTCGGTTCGGCCGATCCCTGGCCGGCCTGACCCGTGACCCGCGGGTACCCCTGCTGCTGGCTGGGCTCGGCGCGGTGGCCGGGGTCGCCTCGCTGGTCGGCGAGTGGCTCGTGATGACCGTGCCGGATGGCGGGCCCGACGGGAACACTGCGATCGAGGTGCCCGCCGGGTTGTCCGAGGTCGGCGGTTTCGGGGTCGGCTATCTGGTGGGGTTGCTCGGTCTGGTCTGCATCGTGGCACTGGCGCTGCGGGGCACGGCGGCCGTCCGGCCGAACGCCCGGTTGGCCGGGCTCACCCTGGCCGGAGCCCTGCTGGCGCTGCTGGTGGCCGCCGTGGCGACGCTCGACGACCCGGCTCAGCGGAGCCTCCTCTACTCGTCCCAGGACGGATTCCGCGCCGAATACGGGCGCGGCCTGGTGATGGCGTTCGTCGCCTGCGTGCTGCTCGGTGTCGCGCTGCGGCTGGCACCGGCCGCCCCGGCCGCCCCGGAGGCTCCAGACGCCGGGCCGGCGGAGGGCGACCGGGCTGGGGACGACGGGACGGGACGAGGCTGGCGCCGCCGCCGGGACCCCGACCCGATCGACGAGGACGGCCGTCCCGCGCCGGCCGACCTGACGGTCACCTCGGCGGTCCCGTTCGCCCACCCCGAACCCCCGAGCTGAGCAGCACGGGTCCGGGCCCCCGAGGCCCCGTTGGGCGGTCTCGTCCGCACTGCGTGTTTCTGCGATCCAGGGCACCGACGGTGCCCCGGCCGTTGGCGCCCGATTCGCCTGGAAGCCATGGTTGCGACCCGTTCCGCGAGATACGGTTGCTGCCCGCCGTCACGCCGGGCCTCGGCACCAGTACCGCACGGCAGGCTGCGACGGCGGCGGGCGAAGGAGGAACGATGACCCGCCCGGGACTGCCCAAGCTGATCGCGACCGACCTCGACGGGACGCTGGTCCGCAGCGACGAGACCGTCTCCGCGTACACCCACGGGGTGCTCGACCGGGTGCGGGCCGCCGGAATCCCGGTGGTTGGGGCGACCGGACGCGGCCCTCGGCTGACCGAGCTGACCCGCAACGACATCCGGGCCGCCGACTTCCTGGTGATGGCCGGCGGCGGGCGGGTGGTCGACCAGAGCGACCCGACCGGCCCGGTGGTGCTCCGTGACGAGCGGCTGGCCGGCGAGGTGCTGGCCCGGCTGCTCGCCGACCTGGAGGCCGAGGTCGGCCCGCTGACCGTCATGGTCGAGGCGTCCGACGAGCACGACGCCCCGCTCTGGGGCGACTACCACGCGAGCTGGCCGTACCAGGACAGGTTCGAGGCGCGCAGCCGCGCGGAGTGCCTCTCCTGCGACGTGATCAAGGCGTTCGCCCGGACGGCCGACCACCACGTGGACGAGCTGCTGGCGGTGGCCCGTCGGATCGTCCCGCCGCAGGTCGCCACGCTCACCCAGGCCGGGCTCGGCTTCATCGAGATCTGCCCACCCGGCGTCGACAAGGCGACCGGGCTGACCGTGGTGGCGCAGACCCTCGGGGTCGACCCGGCCGACGTGCTCGTCTTCGGTGATATGCCCAACGACCTGCCGATGTTCGGGTGGGCCGGCTGGTCCCGGGTGGCGGTGGCCAACGCGCACCCCACCGTCCGCCTCGCCGCCGACGAGGTGACCCTCCGCAACGACGACGACGGGGTGGCGGTGTACCTGGACCGACTACTGTCCCGGTGATGGAAGAGACGCCGCGACTGATCGCCACCGACATCGACGGCACGTTGATCCGCGACGACCACACGGTCAGCGCGCGCACCGCCGACGTGCTGGCCCGGATCGTCGCGCAGGGCACGCCGGTCGTGCTGGTCACCGGCCGCCCGGTCCGCTGGCTCAAGCTGGTGTACGAGCAACTGGCCGAGCCGCTGCCGGCGGTATGCGCCAACGGCGCCGTGGTCTACGACCCGGTACGCGACGAGGTGCTGCGCGCCGACCCGCTCGCCCCGCAGCACCTCGCCGAGGTGGCCGAGCGGTTGCGGGCCGAGGTACCCGGGATCGCCTTCGCGGTGGAGATCCTGGACAGCCGGGAAATGCGCCACGAGGAGCGGTACCCGCTGCGCTGGGACGCCGACCACGAGGCGATCCGGCCGGTACGAACGCCGGAGGAACTGCTGTCCGTCCCGGCGGTGAAGCTGCTCGTGCGGGCCGGCGAACAGGACCCGGACGCCTTCGCCGAACTGGTCGCCGTGGCGGTGGCGGGGCTGGCCGAGGCGACGCACTCGTCGAACTCCGGGTTGGTGGAGATCTCCGCGGCCGGGGTGACCAAGGCGGCCGGGCTCGACTGGTACTGCGACCGGCTCGGCGTGGCCGCGGCGGACGTGCTGGCCTTCGGCGACATGCCCAACGACGTGCCGATGCTGACCTGGGCCGGGCGGGGTGTGGCGGTGGCCAACGCGCACCGCGCCGTCCTGGCGATCGCCGACGAGGTGACCGCGGCGAACTCCGAGGACGGCGTGGCGGCGTACCTGGAAAAGATCTTCGGGGTGGACTGACCGGGCCGGGGCCCGGCAGGTCAGAGGTACTGACCGGTGCTGTGCCCCTCGCCACCGGCCGGCTGGCCGATGCCCGGCATCCCAGGCACGATCCCGCCGGGGCCGCTGGGCAGCGCCTGCCGGCCGGAGCGCATCTGCTCCAGTTGGACCCGGGCGGCCATCTGCTGGGCGACCAGGGCCGCCTGGATGCCGTGGAACAGGCCCTCCAGCCAGCCGACGAGCTGGGCGTGCGCGATCCGCAGCTCACTCTCGCTCGGGGCCTTGTCCTCGGTGAAGGGCAGCGAGAGCCGCTCCAGCTCGTCGCGCAGCTCGGGGGCCAGGCCGTCCTTGAGCTCGACGATGGACCGCTGGTGGATCTCGCGCATCCGGTTGCGGCTGGCGTCATCCAGCGGGGCGGCCTTGACCTCCTCCAGCAACTGCTTGATCATGCTGCCGATCCGCATCACCTTGGCCGGCTGTTCGACCAGGCGGGTCGGATCCTCGCCCTGCCCCTCCTCGGTCTGCATCGTGCCAATCGGCCGTCCGTCCGGGCCGACCACCACCACGGTGCCGGAGTGGCCGGAGTCGTCGGGGCCGGGCTCGTCGTTCTGTCCAGCGGAGCGCGCTTCGGTCATGGGGTCCATCTTTACCCAGCGAGCGCAACCCATGCCGGTCGGGACCGACTCCCGGGACCGAACCACCCGGGCGGGGCGCGCTACGGTTCGCGCCATGCCTGCCGACCCGCGCGCCGTGCTGACCCGGCCCGCACCGGAGCCGCACCGGACCGTGGCGTACGGCGACCACCCGGACCAGGTGGCCGACCTCCGGCTTCCCGTCGGCGCCGGCCCGGCGCGGCCACTGGTCGTCGTGGTGCACGGTGGCTTCTGGCGGGCCGAGTACGACCGGCGGCACACCGGCCCGCTGGCCGCCGCGCTCGCCGCGTGCGGGTACCCGGTGGCGCAGCTTGAGTACCGGCGCACCGGGCAGCCGGGCGGGGGTTGGCCGGGGACGTTGACCGATGTGCTGACCGGGGTGGCCGCGCTGCCCGGGTTGGCGGCCGAGGCGCTGCCCGACCGAGTGACCCGGGCAGCGCCGATCCTGATCGGTCACTCCGCCGGCGGCCAGCTGGCGCTGTACGTTGCGGCCACCGCGCCGGCGACGGTGGGCGGGGTGCTCGCCCTGGCCCCGGTGGCCGACCTGGCCGAGGCGTACCGGCGGGATCTGGACTCGGGCGCGGTGGCCGCGCTGCTGGGCGGCGGCCCGGCACAGGTCCCGGATCGGTACGCGGCGGCCGATCCACGGATGTTGGTGCCGACCCGAACACGGACAGTAGTTTTACATGGTTCGGCGGATCAACAGGTGCCGGTGGTGATGAGCCGGGACTTTGTCACAGCAGCCCGTGCGGCGGGATCCGATATCTCCCTTGTTGAGCTGCCGGAATGCGAGCATTTCGGGCTGATAGACCCAGAGTCCCCGGCCTGGCCCCGGGTTTTGGATGTGTTGCGGTCCCTACACGATGATCAATAGCCATTGACGCAGCGTCGCGGAGCAGGTAGAACGCCGGAGGGGCCGTGTTCTGCCCTGCAACGCTCCTGGAAGGAACTCGGTGTCGCAGATGAATCGCAGGCGGGCGCTCCAACTGTTGGCCGCGCTCGGTACGACCGGATTCGCCGCCGGGTGCGGCTCCGACAGCGAGGCCGACCCGACCGCCAACCTGAGCCCGGTCAAGATCGGTCTGGTCACGCCGCAGTCCGGCGGGTTCAAGAGCATCGGCGACGACATCACCAACGGCTTCCAACTCTTCCTCGACCTGCACGACCAGCGGCTCGGCGGGCACCCCGTGAGCCTGCTGACCGCCGACGAGGGCGATGACGCGAAGAGCGGCAAGGCCGCCGTCGACGACCTGCTCAAGCAGGGCGTGCTGGCGCTCACCGGGGTGGTCAACTCGTCGGTGATGGTCGCCATCCGGGACACCGTGGAGCAGGCCCGGGTCCCGCTGATCGGCTCCAACGCCTCACCGAGCAGCCTGCAGAGCGTCTTCTACATCTGGCGGACGTCCTACGTGCTGGACGAGGCCGGCCGGGCGCTGGGCCGCTACCTTCGTGACAAGCTGCCGGCGAACGGCCGCGTCGCGATCATCATGCCGGAGAACGTCGGCAGCTCGGACGTGGTGCGGGGCTTCCGGCAGGAGTTCGGCGCCACCGACCCGCGGATCGCCGACCCGGTGACCTACACCGACGGCACGCCCGACCCGAGGAAGTCCACCTACGTCGCGGACATCAACAAGGCGCTGGCCAAGAGGCCGACCGCGGTCTTCTGCTTCTTCGCCGGTGCGGCCGCCGTGGAGTTCATCAAGCAGTTGCGCGAGGAGTACTCCGGACCGGTCTACGCACCCGGCTTCCTCACCGAGGGCACCGTGCTGGAGAGCCTGAAGAACGACGGGCTGGGCATCCAGACCGCCCTGAACTACTCGGCCGACCTCAACAACACGTCCAACCGGGTCTTCGCCTCGTCCTACCGCAAGAAGTACCAGGTCACGCCGACCACCTACGCCATGGCGTCGTACGACGCGGCGCAGGTGCTCGACCAGGCGATCCGGCTGACCGGCGGGAAACCCAACTCGCAGCAGGTCAACCTGGCGCTGGGCAAGATCGGCCAGATCGACAGCCCACGCGGCATCTGGCAGTTCAACCAGCCGCGCACCCCGCAGCAGAAGTGGTACCTGCGCGAGGTGCAGCGGGACGGTCAGGTCATGTCGAACGTGCTGATCAACGAGCTGGCCACGCTGGGCTGACCGCCCACCGAGCGCGATCAGGGGCCGACTTCCCGGGCGGGAGGTCGGCCCCTGACGTACGTGGCGTTGTTCGGATCAGTGCCGCAGTTCGGCGATGCAGCACTTCACGCTGCCGCCGCCCTTCTTCAGCTCGGCCAACTCGACCGGGACCGGGTTGTAGCCGGCGGCCTTGAGCTTGCCGGCCAGCCGGGTGGCCTCGCTGTTGAGCACCACGTTCGCGCCGTCGCTGACCAGGTTGAGCCCGAACGTCATGGCGTCTTCGTCGTCGGCGATCACCGCGTCCGGGAAGAGCTGGGTGAGCACCCGCTGGCTGGCCGCGGAGAACGCGCCGGGGAAGTAGACGACGTTCGAGTCGTCGATGGCGGCGAGTGCCACGTCCAGGTGGTAGAAGCGGGGATCGACCAGGCGCAGCGACACCACGGGCCGGCCCAGCGCCTCCTGCGCCTCGGCATGCGCCGGCAACTCGGTGCGGAAGCCGTGCCCGGCCAGGATGAGCCCCCCGTGCGCCTCCGGCACGTACGCGAAGTCACCCTCGCCCTCGTTGGTCTCACTCGGGGCGATGAAGCGCCAGCCCTGTGACTCGTGGAAGGCACGGTGCGCGGCGGCCTCGGCGGCCCGCTGCTCGTGCTTGAACCGCGCGCCGTACACGCTGCCGTCCACCATGAAGGCACCGTTGGCGGCGTAAACCATGTCGGGCAGGCCCCGCTCGGGGGTGAGCAGGTGCACCTCGTGGCCGAGGGCGACCAGCGTATCGCGCAGCCGGTCCCACTGCTTGACGGCCAACTCCCGGTCGACCGGGGTGGTCACGTCCATCCACGGATTGATGGCGTACTCGACCGCGAAGTGCTCGGGCGAGCACAGGAGATATGTCCGCTTTCGCGGGACTCGCTGCTGGTTCACGGTCACCAAGAGTAGGTACCGTTGAACTTTGGTAACAGCCACAACCATTGCTTCCAAGAGGCGGAACGTTGCAGATAGACGCGGTAGACCAGCGGATCATTGCGTTGCTCGTCGCCGACGCCCGTGCGTCGTACGCCGACATCGGCACCCGGGTGTCACTCTCTGCCCCGGCGGTCAAGCGCCGCGTCGACCGGCTACGCGCCACCGGCGTGATCAGGGGATTCACGGCCGTGGTTGATCCGGCCGCCGTCGGGTGGACCACCGAGGCGTTCGTCGAGCTGTTCTGCGCCGGCCGGACCACCCCGGCGCAGATCGGCGTGGCCGCCCGCCGACACCCGGAGGTGGTCGGCGCGTACACCGTCTCCGGCGAGGCGGACGCGCTCGTGCATCTGCGCGCCGCCGACATCGCCCACCTGGAGGCCGCGCTGGAGCGGCTGCGCGCCGAGTCGTTCGTGACCTCCACCCGGAGCACCATCGTGCTCTCCCGGCTGGTCGAATCCCCCGGCGTCGGTCCCTCCGCCCGTTGACCTTGACCTCAAGCCCGGTTGAGGAGTTGAGATGGTCGTGGCGTGTGGGCACCACGCCCACCCACCACGGCCGAGGAGGATGTCATGCGGGCAGTCTGGTTACGTGAGTTCGGCGGGCCCGAAGCGCTGGTACCCGGCCCGGCACCCGACCCGACACCCGGCCCCGGCCAGGTGCTGATCGACGTCGCGCACGCGAACATCACCTTCATCGAGACCCAGCTGCGCTCCGGCCGCCCCGGGCCGTTCCGGGTCACCCCACCGCTGATCCCCGGCAACGGTGTCGGCGGGGTGATCGCCGCCGTCGGGCCGGACGTCGACCCGGCACTGACCGGGCGGCGGGTGGTCAGCGCCACCGGCGGCTCCGGCGGATACGCCGAACGCGCGGCGGTGGACGCGTCCGCCCTCTTCGAGGTGCCGGCCGGGCTGGCGCTGGACGCCGCGGTGGCGCTGCTGGCCGACGGACGTACCGCCACCATGCTGGTCGACGCGGTCGGCGTCCACCCCGGCGACCGGGTGCTGGTGGAGGCGGCAGCGGGCGGCGTGGGCAGCCTCCTGGTGCAGCTCGCAGCCCGGGCCGGAGCGCGGGTGATCGGTGTGGCCGGTGGGCCGGGCAAGGTGGACCTGCTGCCCGGGCTGGGTGCCGAACTGGCGGTCGACTACCGCGTGCCGGGCTGGGCCGACCGGATCCGGGACGCGGTGGGCGGGGTCGACGTGGTGCTCGACGGGGTCGGCGGGGCGGTCGCCCGGACGGCGTTCGAGCTGCTGACCCCGGGTGGCCGCATGGTCAGCTTCGGGTTGGCCAGCGGCGAGTGGTCCCCGGTGTCGGCGGAGGACGCCACGGCCCGGCAGATCACGCTGGTCCGGCCGGACGTGCCGCCCGCGCGGATGCGGGCGTACACCGATCAGGCGCTGGCGGACGCGGCGGCCGGCCGGCTGCGACCGCTGATCGGCCAGCGCTTCCCGCTGGAGCGTGCCGCCGACGCGCACGCCGCCATCGAGTCCCGCGCGACAGTCGGCAAGACCCTGCTGGACGTCTCCTGAACCGCGCTCAGAGGTACATGCCGGTACGGTGCTCGGACTCGTCGCGACGGACCGGCTTGTCGCCCTCGCTGAAGAACCGCTTGCCGCCGAACTCGCCGTGCAGCCGGTCGTCCAACTCATCGGCGAGCCCGGTCATCACCTGCACCGCCAGCATCAGGTGGGTCGCCTGGAAGTTGCGGCCGAAGACCGGGATGGACGCCCAGACCGTGTCGTCGGCGCAGTAGAGGCGGCCGATCGGCATCCGGTTGGTCAGCTCGGAGAGCTTGACGTAGAGCCGCTCGGTCGGTTCGACCTCGGTGAGCACCGGGGAGAGGACGTCCACCAGGGGCGGGTTGTCCCGGACCCGGACGAAGACCATCGCCGAACCGGCGCGGATGTTGATGTCCCCGTCCGAGTCGACCTGCAACCGGTCGCTGTCGGACTTCAACATGGTGGAGACCACGGTGCGGACCCGATCGGCCAGGTCGAGCACGTCGTCCCGCTCGACCTGCGAGGCAGCCGCCTCGGCCAGCGCCTCCTCCAGGTCCCCCTCGACGTCGGCGTCCGGGCCGAACTCGCTGCGCGCGGTGCCCAGCGGCTCCACGGCCAGTGGCTCGCCCTCGGCGTCATGCACGATGTAGACGAGGAACGCCGGGTGCGGGGCACCGTAGACGTCGCGCAGCGTCCGGGCGAGCAGCGCGGCGATCCGGGCCGCCTCCGCCGTCGTACCGTCCAGCCCGAAGGAACCACCGGAGCCGGCCACCACACCGGGCGGGGACCAGCCGAGCGCGATCATGTCCGCCACCGCGGCCCGGTCCAGCCGGTAGCCCGGCGGCAGCGTGGCGTTGCCGACCGCGCGGGCGGAGAACGAGCCATCGCCGTCCACGTCGACACTGATCGAGTAGACGGCGTCCCCGGTCCCGGAGGCGGTGGGGTCCAGGGTCAGCTCAAGGTGCGCGTCGGCGGGCAGCTCCCGCAGTCGTACGGCCAGCGCGCGGGCGAACTCCCGCCACGCCTCGGTCACCTTGGCCCGCAGGTCTGTGGTGCTGGGCTCGTCGAGCAGGATCGACTCCGCCGGCTCGGCTGTACCGCCGGGCAGCTCACCGTCCGGCGCCGAGGGGTGGTCAGCCGTCATGATCGCCTCCGTCCGTCACGATCACCCTACCCACGTCGCCTGACGGCCCGATCAGCCCGGACCGAGATCGGACAACGGCATCGCGCGGCAGTGCTTTCGCCCCCGAACGGCGGCCCGGCCGGGGTGCGGAGAAGCACCTGCTCCGGCTCACGCCCGACGGTCAGGACGCCGTCGGATCGGCGGGGTCGGCGCCCAACTCGACCGGCCAACTGCCCGCCAGTACGCTGAGCCGGGCCGCGGCGTCCGCCGGGTCGGCGCCCCGGCCCACCGCCAGCCCGAGCAGGTACGCGGAAACCGGCGCCCCCGGCCGCAGCACCCGGTGGGCGACGTCGCGAGCCAGATCCAGCACCGCCGGCACGGGCACCTGGGTCGGGTCCAGGTCCAACTCGGCGCAGGCCGCCGTGACCCAGTCGTCCATCACCGTCATCGCGCCCACTCCTCCGCCCGGCGTACGTCCTCGTCAGTGTCGCAGTCGAACCAGGGCGGCGGGCCGTCGCCGGACCAGGGCACCTCCCGGATGACGAGGTCGGCCAGCAGCGCCCGGACGGGCGCACCGGCCAGAGTGCCGCCCCGCTCGGCCGCCAGCCGGTCCAGCCCGGCCCGCAGCGCGGCGACCCGCCACACCCCGCAGAGCGACTGCCGCCGCCCGTCCGCGTCGACGAAGCACGCCCCATCAGGCAGGCTGGCGTCGGGTTCCTGGGCCGGAGGGCTGGTGCCGCCTGCCGGGGCGAGGTGGGCCGTGCCGCCGGCCGGGGCGAGGTGGGCCGTGCCACCTGCCGGTACCACGTGGGCCGTGCCGCCGGCCGGGGCGAAGTGGGCCGTGCCGCCTTGCGGGGCGAGGTGGGTCAGCAGCTCACCTATCGCGGCGCGGGTGAGGAGCGGCAGGTCGGCGGCGAGCAGCGCGACCAGGGTCGTACCGGGGTCGAGCAGCGCCAGCCCGGCCGCCGTCGCGGCGACCGGTCCCCCGCCGGGCGGATCCTCCCGGGTGACCCGCACCCCGTCCGGGACGGCGTCGGCCGGGCCGACCAGTACCCGCGGCGCGGCATCGGCAACGGCGGCCAGCACCCGGTCACGCATCGGCCGGCCGCCGACCGGGAGCGCGGGCTTGTCCACCCCGCCCATCCGCCGGGCGGCCCCACCCGCGAGCACCACGGCGGCGTATGTCCCCACCCGGCCACGGTAGCCGTGCCGACGCCGGTCCGGTGGCCGGTGCCGGCTGCCCGAGCCCGGTGGCCGGTGGCCGGTGGCCGGTGGCCGGTGGCGGCGATCTTCTCCTGCAGGCGCAGGATGCCGTGCAGCAGCGCCTCCGACGCCCGATGCCGAATGCCCGGTGGCCGGTGCCCGGTGCCCGGTGCCCGATGCCCGATGCCCGATGCCCGATGCCCGATGCCCGATGCCCGATGCCCGATGCCCGATGCCCGATGCCCGATGCCCGATGCCCGATGCCCGATGCCC